>CAZLZE010000014.1:0-55337 GCA_964563935.1 uncultured Phycisphaerae bacterium
CGCCGGACTGGGCGTGGGGGCGGATCGGATGGCGAAACTGGCGAAGATGGTGGGGGAAGGCAGGATCAACCCCACAGCGGCGGCCACGATCGCGGAAAAGCTGCTTGATTCGACAGATGACCCTCTGATGATTGCGGAACGGGAAAGACTTATACAAGTCTCCGACGCATCCACGCTTGAGCGGATTATCGACGAGGTGCTGGCAGCGAACGAGAAGGCACTGGCGGACGCCCGGGAGCCCGGAAAGAAGCAACAAAAAGCTTGTAGCTTTTTACTCGGCCAAGTGATGCAGAAATCCCGCGGTCAGGCCAATCCTCAGGTCGTCAACGAGATCCTCAGGCGCAAACTGGGTGTTTAGAATACACGTGGTTTGCCGATAACGGTGAAAGGTTCCGAAAACGGCGAGTCCGGTAAATTTCGCGGATCGACTTCTATTTTTTTCCCGAAAACGATATAATTGAGTATAACGAAATGTTTAACTGGCTAAACAACCTGAGCAGAAAAGAGAAAAGAGGGTCCGGTGTGTCTAAAGACATAAGTTCATTGATGCAGAACTGGCCCCATGATCACAAGACGGTAAACGCAAGGATCATAAGGGGATACGACGGGCAGCCGCAGCTACAGCTTCGGCTGGATTGTGGTATTCTGCAGATGTACCTGGATGGTCGCCCAGACGGCCTGAAGCCTCACAAATGCCAAACCCTCCTGGAATACGTTGAGCGGCAGATCAGTGATGAGTCGCAGCAAGAACGCAATGAGGAAGATGAGGACATGCCGAAACGGGTGTGGGCCCAGTTGGACCGTGAGATGACGCAATTCTACCATCGCCGGCTGGCCCTGCTATCGGTGGCCAAGAAGGCGCAGGAAGACCAGGACGCGGAGTTGGCCAGGACATGCTACAGGCGGGCGGTCCGGGATGCCGAACATACCCTTCGCGCGATGGATTTCATTCGGACGTACTGCAAGGATGAAGACCACATAGAGATTCACGAACGGTTCCGGCCTTTTGTGCTGTGGCACCAGACGATCGCCCTGACGCAACAGAAGATCATCGACGAGGACTTCGACCAGGCCATCGAGCAGGTCAAGGAAGGCATGGGAAGCATCGCCAAGGTCTATAAGGATCACGGTCTGACCAAGTGGCTGAAACATGATCCCTCTATGGCGGAATTGCGCACATTGGAGAAACAGATTCGTCGCCGGTACGGCATCAAAGCCACGTTGCGGGAACAGTTGCAGGACGCCTTGAGCAGAGAAGACTATGAAAACGCGGCGAAGATCCGTGATGAACTTCGGGCGAAGGGACGCTTTCCTGCTCCCAAGGTTTCCGTCGGTCACGGCGGGGAGCAGGGATTCTAAACGGAACGCCGGTACCCCGAGAAGCGATTGATCGCCTCCACCATGACCTCCTAATCCCGATATCCCAATTCGTGGAGAGACTTGTCAAACACCTGCCTGGCGATGTAATCGAGTTTGTGAAGTCCCCATTTTTTCGTCGGGCCAAAGCGATGGGAGTCTTTCCATTTTCGGGCGGCTTGAACGAGCAATTCCGGACTTAACAAGATACTTGCCGGCTGAGGCAGACGCATGCGGAACGCCACCTTGTGCAGAAGATGGCGATGGGAGATTCCCAACCCGGCGATACTGCATAATTGATCGAGGATCGCGTCAGGTTCACCGAGGATGGGCGGCAACTGATCGAGACGTTTACGCCGCAAATAGCTTATCACGGCGAACCCGATCCACGTAAGCAATCCACCCAGGAAAATGCTGAAGATGACAATCGCGACGGTTCCATCGACATCTCGGAAGAGTCTCATGGACTGCGGATCAGGCGGCGTTACGATGGCGACGATCGGCATGAGCGAAGCGGCAGTCATGACCTTGCTCCAATCCGCGTCGCCGCGTCATCCAAATTCCGAGACTCCTTCCAGCTTTCCACCATCGCCCCCATGGCTTGGGAAGCGATGTCTCTGATCTCCGGATCGGGATCGTTCTTCGCCAGATTATTCACCTTGGCACCGAGATGGAAGGGCGTGGTCTTGAGCACCGCCCAGAGCGCGCTTCGCCGGAAGGTGGGATCGGGATGATCCAGCATGGCGGCCAGCGCCTTGAGGGCGAGCGTATATTGGGGTCTGAGGATCGCCTTTATGGCATTGGCCCGGATCCGATTGTTCGGGCTGGACAACTTTCCTTCCAGGATATTGAGCATGTCCGGCGGATTGGCCGCCTCCAGGGCTTCGACGGCGTTGGCTTGGACCCGCGGATCCTCATCGTCCAGGGCCTCGATGATCTTCTGCTCCGTAGTATAGCCGGGGATGTCCCCCAGGGCGCTGACAGCGGAGGCCCGCGTCACCAGATCGATGTCGGCACAGAGCCGATAGATATCGTCCCTGAAGGTCGGCGCGAGTCTTCCCCGGCGAATGAGATTGACGGCCCGAGCACGATCCACCGGGTCCGCGGATTCCAGTTTCTCTCGCACACGATCAAGAAACCGTTCATCGAGTCTTTGGAGCCGTTCGATGGCAGCCCGAGAGGTCGGTATATCCAGGTTTGCAAAGGCGAGCCAGAATTGGTCGAAGTATTGCTCGATTCCCGGCTCGACATTCGCAGGGACCGTATCCATCGCCTCCCGGTTCTCATCGGGCGCGTGTCGCCGCAGGTACCGCATGGCCATTCTCGCGGCCCTTGCGGAGAAACCGAGCGGTTCATCGAGGGAAGTCACCCGCATCAGGACTTTGTCCGTTTCCGGTAGATCGCTGCTAATGAGCGTGGCGACAACATGTTCCTGGACCATCGGATCCTTGGCCATAAGCAACGACCCGAGCAAGTCGAGTTTTCCCGACGCGGGGATCGAAGTGAGCATGAGCACATCAACGAACCGCATCTGCAAATCGCTCGGCGTCTCCAGCAGCGGTTGGCAGTTTCCCGCCAACCAGCGAAAGTCCTTATTGATCCGGGCAAGGTTCTTTCTGACGTTCAAGTCGTGTCGGTACCAGGCAAACGAAAGCCATTGGCGCATAAAATCGCCGTTACAGGCGGCGGCAATGATCCTGGCGACATGCTTTCCCAACTCCATGTCGGTCAGGGCACGAAAGGCAAAACCCGCGAAGCAGGGATTCGAGTCCCGCTGGAGGATTTCCACCGCCACGCGTCCGATCCGGTTGCGTTCGCCCGTGAACTTCTCCCACGTGCTGTCTGGAAGGATCGGAGCGAAGTACATGGCTGCCTCCACGACTTCCGTCCGCAGATGGTTTGGGAATGAATCGAGCGCGGGCCCCAGGGTGGCAAAGAACTGACTCAGTTCTTCAGAGTATGTGAACCCTTTGCCCGATTCGTTCGCGGACGCATGCTTTGCTTGTCCCCGATCAGAAACTCGCATCATCAGTCGCTGGGCAAGCGTTTTGTAGGCAGTCGCCGCCTTGGCGCGAATGCCGGGAACTTCGTCATGGAACAGGAACGAGAGAAGATATGCCAATCGCGAATAGTTGCCTGCAGTGACAATGCTGATGACATTTAGCCGTGATTGTGGATCCGCATCCCGACTGGCCAATCTGAGGGCACCCGATACAGCCGGCCCCTGACTCAGAATGCTCTGCTGCATTTCAAATTGAAGCTTATGGTAGGAGCGAACGGCGTAGGACAAGGCATCATCGGACGACCGGTAGATCAGAGCAGACACCAATGGAGGTAACAGTTCTTTCTGTTCCGCCATCAGGGCCAGTCCGAGGGTCTGATCCGCAGCCACCTGGTCCGTCTGCCGAAGGAAACCGATCATTTTCTCGTAAATCGCTGTCATCGCCGGTCCACGAAGCGCATCAATAATGCTTCTCTCCTATTTATCGGTCGAAGCCTGTGGATTATTGACCAATTCCTGAACCGGGGGCTGCGGAAAGGGACTTTGGGAGGAATAATAAAGGTCCGATAATATACTGCTACTTAGGAAGATCCTCTGGAAGGACTTTCATCCCGACTTCGTGAGCCAGATCGACGAATTCCTCACGGGATACTTGCTCCAACGTCTTTCCTTTGACGCTGAGCTTCTCATTGAGCTTGATGGCCTGTTCCTGCATTTGCTCGTGCGTGTCCTGGCTTCCGCCGATGAGATGAAAATTCTCACCCTTGGTCATACGGACATGCCCATCCTGGTTATCCAGACCCAGACCAAGGAGCAAAGCCTTCTTCCGGTTGGGTGTTTTCGGTGATTTCGCGTTTTCCTTAACCATGGCTCCTATCATACCTTATCTGATGGAAAATTCAACAGAAGCGTAAGGGAGCGAGAGATTTTTGAAGCATTTTGCAGAGTTTCTTTGGAATGTACCAGTTAAGCGTGAAGCAGTAGTTGAATGTCAACTGGCAGAGACTGTTCGCTCTGAATCTGGACGAGGCGGACGGTCTTTGGCGGGAACAACGAAGGTCATGCTGCAGTATTTACAGCGCACCTTCTTTCCCCGTGTCTCCTCGGGCACAGACAGGACCATGCGGCATTTAAGATTTGGGCATAGTATGGTAATACCCATGCAAATATCCTATCACGGAAAGTTCTTTTCCGTAACTACATTATCGGCATATTCGTTTACCGAGCTTAGGAAGCACACCGTCTCCGGGTCGGCCAAGAGCAGGTCTGGTATGCGCGTCAGACCTGAGGCAGATGGGAGATCAGGCCGATTCCTTCTGGATGTCCACCTGGGTGAATAAAGGCTGTTTTCCCAGAACCACATCCTCGGTTACGATGTACTTTCCGCCTCGCTTACGTTCGGGCAGATCATACATGATATCGAGCATAAGTTCCTCGGTTACCGCCCGCAAAGCTCTGGCGCCGGTATCGCGTTCCAACGCTCTCTTGCCCAGGAGACGAAGGGCTCCCGGTGTGAATTCCAGGCTGGCGCCTTCCATCTCGAAGAATTTTTGATACTGCTTGACCAAGGCGCTCTTTGGTTCGGTGAGTATACTAACCTTGGATTAAAAAGCGCGCGCCCGCACGGTCGCCACGACGGGGAGACGTCCGACGAATTCAGGGATCATCCCGAATTCGATCAAATCTTCCGGAGTGACCTGTTCGAGAATCTGGCCGAGGCTTTCGGTATTGGAGGTTCTCTCCTCCGCCTCGGTATTAAAGCCGATCATCTTTCGTCCGAGCCGGCGTTTGATAATGCCGTCGATACCGACAAAAGTTCCACCGCAGATGAAGAGGATGTGGGTGGTATCGACCTGGATGTATTGTTGTTCGGGATGTTTTCGCCCGCCCTGGGGAGGCACGTTGGAGACGGTTCCCTCGAGCATTTTCAGAAGGGCCTGCTGGACGCCTTCCCCGGAGACATCGCGTGTGATGGACACATTCTGATTGGTCTTGCCGATCTTATCGATTTCGTCGACATAGATGATACCCCGCTGGGCGGCTTCTATGTCGTAGTCGGCGTTTTGGAGCAGTCGTAGGAGGACATTTTCAACGTCTTCGCCCACGTACCCGGCTTCCGTCAGGGTGGTAGCATCGGCAATGGCGAATGGCACGTTGAGCAACTTGGCGAGGGTGCGTGCAATAAGCGTTTTCCCGCATCCGGTTGGTCCCAAGAGCAGGACGTTTGATTTGTCGAGTTCGATTCCGTCGTCACTGTCGGCGACGAGCAGTCGCTTATAGTGATTGTGTACCGCCACGGCGATGGACTTCTTTGCCCGTTCCTGGCTGATGATGTACTCGTCGAGATATTCCTTGATCTGACGGGGCGTGGGGATGGAAGAGAACCTGGGTTTGGAGGCGGATGCACGTCGCCGTTCCTGGGTGATGATATTGTGGCAGAGTTCCACGCAACTTGAACAGATGAAGACATCGTTCGGACCTTCCACCATGGGTCCGGCGTCGCGATGCGACCTGCCGCAGAAGCTGCAGGTGCTCCCTGTTCGGCCTTTTTTCGCACCTCCCCCGCCACCACCAGAATTCATTCCATTTCGAATATTCGCCATCTTTACTTTCCTTTTCCGTCAACGGACATGGTCACATTGTCAATCATCGTCTTCTTCAGTTTGTCAAATTCATCCTGATTTATCAGACCCTTGTCGAGCATCTGACGGAGTTCCGGAAGCGAAAAAACGGAACCGCTGTCTTCAGCGTCCTTCGACATCATTCTGGATCTCAAAAACCACCGAACCACGAGAAAGATGAGGTACAGGCCGACGATCACGGCGCCTGCGACCGCATATCCCGTCATAGTCCGATTATCGATCATGATAATAGTATTATAACCGGCAGAACAGTGCAAGACACTTGAAACTTTTTCGCAGCAGGAAAAAAGTTTTTCCCTCACGGCATCGGCATCAAAAGAGAAGAATTGCGCTTTATTCCTTGAAAGGAAAGCTCTTGCACGATAAAATAACGTGTTTCTCGACCGACCCAAGGAACGGGCGGTCTGATAACTCTTTAGAGGATGTGATACAGGATGACGGCAGCAGACAAAATTCGCAATCTAGCGATTATCGCGCATATCGACCATGGCAAGACGACGCTCATCGACTCCATTTTCCGGGCGGCCCGGGTATTTCGGGATAACGCCCGCGTGGAAGAGCGCGTGATGGACAGCAACGAACTGGAGAAGGAGCGGGGTATCACGATCCGGGCCAAGCACTGCACGGTGCAATGGAGCGATTACCTGATCAATATCATCGATACGCCCGGGCATGCCGATTTCTCGGGAGAAGTTGAGCGTGTGCTTTCGATGGTGGACTCGGTGCTCCTTTTGGTCGACGCCAACGAGGGTCCGATGCCGCAGACGCGGTATGTGCTGATGCGATCACTTCGCCTGGGGTTGCGTCCGATCGTCATTATCAACAAGGTGGATCGTCCGAACGCCGACCCCGCGGGTGCCCTGGACAAGACGTTTGATCTTTTCATTGAACTGGGCGCGAACGACGAGCAGCTCGATTTTCCGGTTCTCTACGGGTCGGGTCTGAACGGATGGCTTGTCCGCGACCTTGAGACGGGCGCCCGCGAGGGAATGAAGGATCTGTTCGAGACCATTATCCACCAGGTCCCGCCGCCGCAAGTGAACCTGGACGCCCCCTTCCGCATGCAAATCTGTTCGCTGGCTTGGAGCGATTACATCGGCCGGATTGGGTGCGGACGCGTGCTTCAGGGGAAACACCGCGTGGGCCAGGAATTTGTCCGAACCAGTACCAAATGGCGGGGATATGACCGCCGCGAATGGGATGTCACGGGCAGCGAATTGACGAAATCGAGCCACTTGTGGGTTACCCGCGGGCTGGATCGCCAGGAAGAGGAGGAAATATCGGCCGGCGATATCGTGTGGATCTCCGGTCCTGAAGATATCAAGATTTTAGACACATCCTCCTCACCGCAGAGGGAGAACCCCGCCCTGCCGCCCCTGGAGATCGAGGAACCGACGGTGTCGATGTTCTTCCTGGTAAACACCGGACCGCTGGCGGGAACGGAAGGGACAGCCGTCACGCTTCGACAGATCAAGGATAGGTTGGAGCGTGAGACACGTACCAACGTCGCGCTTCGCGTGGAAGACCTGGGTCGAGCGGACGGCGTGAAGGTTTCTGGCCGCGGCGAACTGCACCTGACGATTCTCATCGAGGAAATGCGTCGTGAGGGAATGGAACTGTGCGTTTCGCGTCCGGAAGTCATCACGACAAAGGATGAAAACGGGAATGTGCTCGAGCCGATGGAAATGCTCGTTATCGATATTCCCGAGGAGTTCCAGGGCGTCATTATTGAAAAAGTCGCCAAGCGCAAAGGCGAACTGGTAACCATGCATAACGCAGGAACGGGAATTATCCGCTTTGAGTACAAGATTCCGACCCGGGGGCTGATCGGGTATCGGGGCGAATTCCTGACGGATACGCGTGGACTCGGTATCATGTCGTCGCGGTTCATCGGCTATGGTCCGTGGTGCGGCGAGGTGGTAAGCCGAACCCGTGGTTCGATGGTGAGCATGGACACCGGGGTGGCCACCAACTACGCGTTGGAAAACCTGCAGGTCCGCGGAACGCTTTTTGTTTCTCCCCTGGACAAGTGCTATGCCGGGATGATTGTGGGCGAAAACTCCCGCCCCGAGGACATGCCGGTGAATCCCGTAAAGAAGAAGGCGCTAACCAACCATCGCGCGTCGATCAAGGAATTGGATACAGGCTTGAAGATTCCCCGCCAGTTTACCTTGGAATCCGCCGCGGAGTGGATTGCCCCCGATGAACTGGTTGAGATCACCCCGCAGTCTATTCGCGTTCGAAAGGCGATTCTGAATGCCGAGGATCGAAAGCGGGCCGAGCGCAAGGCCATTGCCTTGGCGGGATGAGCGGCATAGGCGTGCATCTGCCGAATCGACCACACTAAGCTGACGCAAACAACCTCTGGAAAACACTTGATTGCTTGCCACATCTCCCTATTATGGACGGAGCAGTCCAGGATGGATTGTTAATTTTTTGAAGAAAAGGACGGACAGATGAACAGGACTCTCACAGTTTGGTTGAGTGTGTGTGCGATGGTGAGCGGGATCGTTGTTTTGGGCGGCTGCGGCGGCGGAGCACCCGTTGTCATCGGCGAACAGCTTCCGGCGGTTGCCATTCCAACTTACGCCTGCATTTGGCTTGAGCAGACGAACGACGGAACCACGACGAAGGATCTCAATACCTACTATTTCGACGCGAGCAACAACCTTGTGGCCATCAAGCTGAATACGACGGTCGGAAGCACTTCGACGACGAACGGAACGACGGCAGAGATTCTGGCCACAACGATCGTGAAGGATCAGGACGTATCCATCACCAAAATCACGGGGACCGTGGAGGGCACTTCCTACACCGCGTATATGAACGCCAAGATTACGGCAGGGACTCTGACAAGGACCGGCGACGCCGTAACGGCAACGTACACCGTCAGGTATTCGACCGGCACGGAATCTTTCGACAGCACGATCACCCTGACGGGAACGGCTTCGGAGGATGGCAGGACCCTGACTTTCACGCATACCAAGATGCAGAGCACTCCGGCTCAGACATCAGACACCGAAAAGGACATCAACAGCACATGGACGCTTCAGTCAGGCAACGCCCTGCTGTAGCCGTCAGATATGACCAGCAAAGAAAGGTGGGTCCGGATGACCCACCTTTTTCTTTTTTTACACAAAAGCGCCCGGATATTCCGTCCGCTGCCGTAGAGGGTACTATCGGCCTTTCTTCTCGACCTCATTGAGGTACCACTGCACGGTCGCGGGTATGCCCGTGGCATAGTCGATGGAGGGCTTCCAGCCCAGAGCGCGGATCTTATCGTTGGAGAAGAGGATACGTCGCCCCATGAGCCACGCGGCATATCGAGAAATCATGGGCGGCGATTTCCGTCCGGTCATCCGTCCGAACACCTCCATGAGGAACCCGGCGGTTTTCGCCACCTTGTAGGGCACTTTCTTGGTGACCTTCGGCGCACCAAGCGCCTCGGCGACACCGTTCATATAGCCGCTGAGCGTAATGACTCCGTCGGAACAGCAGTTGTAGGCCTGACCGAGGGCCTCGGGCTTCGTGGCGGCAAGGATCGCCCCTTGGGCGACGTTGGCGGCATGGGAAAGGCTGAGCCGATTGTTTCCGTCACCGATGAGTTTCGCCTGGCCATTGCGGATGGCGTTGATCATACGACCGATGCTGGCCCGATCGCGAGGTCCGTAGAGCCAACTCGGACGAACCACAGTGGCTTTGATCTTCCCCTGGCGATGCCAATCCCAGACGATGCCCTCGGCAGCCACTTTTGCCTTGCTGTAGAAGCTCCAGCGATAGAGGTTCTGGCCCAGGGGGGCGGTTTCGTCAATGACTCGACCTTCCCCGTCGATGTAGCCGTACACACTTATGGAGCTGATGTGAAGGAACCGCTCGACGCCGGCTTCGGAAGCGGCGGCCACCAGATTCCGAGTTCCGTCGATGGTGATTTTCTGAAACTCCTCCCATTGCCCCCAATCGCCGACCTTTGCGGCGGAATGATACACGGCCTTTACACCCTGGGTCGCTTTCTTTAGCGCGGCAAGATCGTTCAGATCGCCGTAGACCTTTTCGACGCCGATACTGTCGAGAAATGCGGTGTCAGATCCCGCACGCACCAGCGCCCTGACCTTCTCTCCGCGAAGATGCAGTTGTTCCGCGATATGACTACCCAGCAAACCCGTCGCGCCCGTAACTAGATTCATTCACTTTACCTCATCAATGCTTAACCATGCCAAACCAGATATACCCGTATCATAGACTGACACAGGAGCGATGTCCATCTTCGCCCGCCATCCGATCATCCGAAGACGCGATTTCGCATATCGTCGACGGAAATGATCTTATGCTCGTTGGCCGACCGGTGCACCGCCACACCCGTGATAACCGCCTCGATTCCGTCCTCAAGCCCGGCATATCGTTTCACACACGTCTTGTCGGGACCAATGAACAGCTCGTCGAGCAGCATCGGATCGCCGCCGCCATGGCCGCCACCGAAGTTGATCACGTCAATCGTCTCACGTCCGCCGAACATGGGCGTATAATAGATCGGCTGTCGGCCGGGATCGGGGAACGGCAGACGCTGTTCCCCGTGGAACTCTGTATAGTCGATCCGCCCTTCCGTCCCGTTGATGCCCACGCGATACCCCTCGTAGGGCATGGAGGCGTTCAGTGTATAACTCAGAAACGCCCCGCCGTCATATTTAGCGGTCATGGCGTATGTATCTTCGATATTGATCTGGGGATCATAGATGCACTGTCGCGGCGTATATCCCTCGTATTGCTGGTTGGCATCGACGAACTCATCCACCTTCGCGCCCGGTTTGCCCCGCCTGAGTTCATCGCGATTCCACCGCATGTAATATCTGCATTTTTCACGCACGTTACACGTCGGGCAGGTACGTCCGTCGCCGATCTGTTTCGCCGTCAACGGATTGTGCTCACCCTTCGGTCCGTAGAAATTCCGCGTCCCATACGCAAACACCTCCGACACGGTCTGACCGATCCACCAGCGAACCAGGTCGAAATGGTGACAGGCTTTGTGGATGGAGAGTCCGCCGGAGACCTCCCGCAGCCGGTTCCATCGCTGGAAGTAACTCGACCCGTGATACGTGTCCAGATACCAGTTCAGATCGATACTGACCACGCGCCCGATCTTGCCGGATTCGATTAATTCGCGAATTTTCGTCGCGGGCGGGGCGTAACGATAGTTGAAGGTGACTCTTACCTCTCCCTTGCTCTTGGCATCGGCCTTGGCCAAGGCTCGGCATTTTTCCTCATCGATGGTCAGCGGCTTTTCCGTAATGACGTCGAGATTATGCTTCAGGGCCTCGATAATGTAATGGTGATGCATTCCATCCTGGCAGGCGACAATGATGACGTCGGGTTTCTGCTCGACCACCATTTTGTCAAATTCGTCGCCGGTATAACACGGAAAATTCGTCTCGCGTTCCCGATTGACGCGGTCCATTCGCGTACGATCCTTATCGACCAGCGCCACCACCTCGGCAGTATTCATGTACGTATTTAGGATCGGATGGAGAAACATCCAGATTCCCCGGTTGCTCACGCCGACCAACGCGTATCGTTTACGTCGTTGCATTACCGCTCACCTGCCTTTCCAAAAACACATTACGTAACCACAATGACGAGGCTCCAATTATAGAAAACAAGCGGACAAACTACCATACTCTTGGGATTTTTTTGTTGCACCAACAGCCGTGACCCGGCTATCAGTAACTTAGGGGCTACTTATAAGATCACGACCGAAAGGGTCCACGACGATGCACTTTCATAATGGGAAGGAATTGGAGAAATCGCCGGAGCCGGCCCAGTGTCGGAGCTAAAGGAGGCTGTTGTGAGCAACACCATTGCCTTCCGCGTTATCGGTCTGGACCCGGACCAAACCCTCTATCGCACGCATCGGCGGATTCGGGAACGGTCCCGCGATCCAGACCGCCGATGGAAGTATCCTGTGGGTCGTCGAAGACCGGATAGCGGGCGATGGCGGATTCTCTCCTCTTTCCACCGGAACGGAACGGTGTACCTGACGTACATCCACACGGGCGGGCATAGTGCCACAATCGATCATAGCGGGCGCATCGGTCGCGAATATCACTGATTTCCCGGCAGCGGCAGCAGCGACGGCGGCGGGGGAAGATTCTTCACTTTCATAATCCGCTCGCAGACGACGGCCATATCGCTCTCCTGCACGGGAGCGAAGCCCTGGGAATCGAACGCGGAAAGGACCCGCTGATTGCCGGATGCCCCTTCGGTCAGGATCTTGCTCAATTGCTGCCTGCGGGCAGGACTCACACTTGCGGTGGCAGCCCACACGGATAGCGGCAAGGGTTCCGTCTGCGCGATGATCCGCAGTTCGTCTTTCAGCAAACGTCGGATATCACCCGCCCGGTCCGTGGACGTCTGCCACCACGTTTGCGTCACCACGCCGGCATCGGACCACTTCAGCACGAGCCGCTGGGCAACCGCCACGCTGTCCCTGCTGTAGGTGGCGTTCTTGAGCATGGCCGTCGGCATCTGTCCCGCCTTGAAAAGCTCAAGCACGTTGTAGAACATGTGCGGCGATTCGTACGGGCCGAACGCGAATCGCTTGCCCTTCAGATCGTCAAGCGTCTTGATGGAGCTGTTCTTCGGCACGACGATCAGGCCGACCTCCGATGTGCTTCCCGCGGAATTGGTTCGCACGGCAACCGCCGAAAGTGGATGTTCCTCATTGATCCGACAGAACTCCACCGGATCCACATAAATCAACCCGCAGTAATCCGCCTGCTCCGTGAGGTGAGTGTCCAGTTGCTGGATGTCCCGGTCAGACTTGATCTGGACCGGCTGACCGAGTCCCTTGCTCAACTCCTCAGCCAGCGGCGTGAATCGCCGCACAACCTGAAAATAATCCTTGTCAATCATGCCAATGGAAAACGGCGCCTTCCCCGCAGGCCCGGGACGTCCCACGGTGCAGCCGGAAATAAGAGCAAGAAACACCGTCGCGATCAACCTTCCGTGTGTCAACATGCAATTCCTCCTGTCGCGCATTTGGGAATCACTATATCACATGCCCCGATGGCGGTCAAAGCGTAAGAGGCGACTAAACCCAGCAGTTGTGGGTCTTGAGAAGCATGAATGTTTCCGTTCGGCTGACGGACGGGATCCTCGCCAGCGATTCGGTGAGAAAGTTGATGATGCCTTTGTTCGAGTCGACAAGAACCTGAGCGATAATGTCATACCGCCCCGACGTGATGGCGGCGAAGTTCACATTGGGAAGCCTGGCAATCGCCTGGGCCGTTTTCTCCAGCGATCTATTCACCTGAACGTTGATTCCAACCATAACGACTTGATGCTGGACGAGGAATTCGGGGTTAACCTGTCCGACGATGCGGAGAATTCCCGCGTCGCCGAGTTTCTTGATCCGCGAACGGATCGTGCCCTCTGTCACGTTCAGGCGCCGGGCGATCTGGGCATTAGACTCCCGACCGTCCTCGCGAAGGGCGTTGATGATCTGCCAATCGATTTTGTCCAACGTCATGGTTGAAATTCTTTGTACTCCAGGCCCAGCGACTTGGCTACGGCTGGGTGTGTAATATACCCGTTGTACGTGTTGATGCCAAGCCTCAAGGCAGGATTTTCTGCCGCCGCGCGAACCAGTCCTTTATTGGCGATATCCAGTCCGTATCGAAGAGTCTGATCGACCAGCGCGATCGTCGAGGTCACGGGAACGGCTCCAGGCATATTGCTAACGCAGTAATGAATGACACCCTCAACGGTAAATGTCGGCTCATCGTGGGTGGTCGGCTTGGTTGTCTCAATGCACCCCCCCTGATCCACAGCCACGTCGACAATGACCGAACCCGGTTTCATGATCTTCAAATCATCGCGAGTGACCAATTTTGGAGCTTTTGCCCCTGTGACCAGAACGGCGCCAACCAAAAGATCCGTCTGGGACAGACAGCCGATAATGTTCTTCCGGTTCGAGTAGAGCGTGGTGATGCTGCCATCAAAAATGTCTTCCAGATGACGCAGCCGATCGTGAGACAGGTCCAGCACGGTCACATCCGCTCCCAACCCGACTGCCATCTGGGCGGCGTTCTTCCCGACTACCCCCCCTCCGACAATCGTCACCTTCCCGCGAGGCACGCCAGGAACTCCGCCCAAAAGGACACCCTTTCCACCCATCGCCTTCTCAAGGAACTTCGCTCCCTCCTGAATCGCCAGCCGTCCCGCAATTTCACTCATCGGACACAGGCACGGCAGCGAGCCATCGGACAACTGAATTGTCTCATAGGCAACCGCGCTCACCTTGCGGTCCAGCAGCATCTGCGCCTGTGCACGGTCGGCCGCCAAATGCAGATACGTGTAAAGGATATGCCCCGGCTGGAACAGATCATACTCCGATGCCTGCGGCTCCTTCACTTTTACGATCATTTCGGCCCACTCGAACATCTTCCGCCTATCCGTCACCACCTGTGCCCCCATGGCTTGGTATTCCTGATCGGAGAACCCAGCCCCCATACCGGCACCCGACTCAACTTGAACACTGTGACCGGCTTGGACATACGACTGCACGCAGGACGGCGTGGCTCCGACACGATACTCATGACGCTTGATTTCTCTGGCGACGGCGATCTTCATAGATTTAACTCCTTTACGTTATACGTAGCTGATTCGCTCATTATATTGCTATTTCGTATCTGCGTAAAGGCTTTCCTACGGTTTTCGTAGGATTTTCCATCCGTAACAATTTGGGAACGAGGGACTACAGGGAAATGTGGAGTGACCAGACAGCCCCATGCGATGGCGTGGCGCGCACCGCAGATACCGTGAAAGAAGGACGCCAACCCCTATATGAGCGTCTTGAATGCAGCGGGAAGGAAATCGAGCAGATCGGAGGCAATCAAGGACACTTCACCCAATCCCCGGGCGCCCAGGTCGCCCGCCAGTCCGTGAACATGCGCCCCCAACGCAGCGGCATCAAACGGAGTCAGGCCCTGTCCCAAAAGAGCCGCGATGACACCGGTAAGAACGTCCCCCGTCCCTCCCGTGGCCATTCCGGGGTTACCTGTCCGGTTGATGTAGATCCGATCTCCATCGGTAACAACGGTCTTGTCCCCCTTCAGCAGGCATACCGATTGCCGTTGGGTCGCCCGGCCACGCATAAGTTCCGCAGCCCGCACGGCATTTTTCTCTCGATCAGATTGAACTTCCGGAATATCGATCCCCAGCAGACGCGACAGTTCCCCCGGATGAGGCGTGATCACGCAAGGCCCATCCAAGAGCCCATGCCACGCAGTCTGGGCCAGGATGTTCAGCCCATCGGCGTCGACGACTATGGGTATCCCGGCGACGGTGACTTCGCGGATGAATTTCACCAACGCCCCCGCCTTGCCAAGCCCCGGCCCAACGGCGACCACGTCATACTTCTTCTTGCCCACCACAGTGTCAATCAGACCGGGTATTGCGTCCTCGGCAATCAACCCCTGCTCATCTTCCGCCAACGGAACGGACGTGGCGCACGGGGCGAGAGAAATCACCGTCTGCTGGATGGACTTCGGCACTGCCACTGTCACCAATCCCGCCCCGGACCGCAAGGCCGCGTTGGCCGTCAAGGCCGGAGCACCAATCAGGTCTCGTGACCCGCCTACAATAAGAATTTTCCCGTAGTCCCCTTTGTTGGAGTCTCGTTTTCTCGGCGGAAGTGTTGGAATCTTCTCAATCGAGTCCATGACGCCCTGCCCATCACCAACATCAACCAAATCTACGCAAACAATTACTTGAACGTCGCGCCCAAGGAGAAGCTGAAGATCTGAGGATCGTCTTCCGGACCCTTGGCGATCGGGAACCCAAAATCAAAGGCCATCGGAATAGGCCCGAAGAAGTCCAGGGTCAGGCGGACGCCGAAACCGACCGTCACACGCCAGGCCTCAATCTGAAAATCGTCGTCCACGCTTCCGGAATCCACAAAGGCAACGCCACGAAGCATTTTCCCAGCCAGGGGAAACCCGATTTCGTTATTGAACAGAATCTGGGAGTTTCCGCCGACGGCCGTGTGGCTGGGCCACTGCCGCGGACTGATGCCTCGATACTCGAACCCGCGAATCGAACCGATACCGCCACCGTAGAACCGCTCAAACGTCGGAACGTCCCCGGCAATGTACCCAACGTTCGCGTTCGTCGCCCAAACCGTTTTGCGATCGTAAATATCCGTCCGTAACGTCTTATAATAGACGGCATCGCCGATGATTTTGGAGAACGTGTAATCACCACCAAACAGTCCTGCCTGCTCCCAACTGGCCGTCAGACGCGTTCCTCGCGTAGGCATGAGGACGCTGTCGGTGGTATCGCGACTGAAGCTCAACTTCAGCGAGGTCAACATGCTGCTGCCTTCCACGGCCAGAATGTCTTCGGGGGCGAAGAAGAAAAAACGCTTGTCGATATCGTCGACTTTGACACCCTCAAATCGGAACGCGGTGGCGGCGCTGTAAATATCCTTAAAGCGTTTGCCGAGACTGAAAATCGTACCAACGCGCCCCTCGTCGTACCCGTCACGGTTTCGTTCGAACAAATACGCGCTCCAACCGAACTGGATCGGCATATCGAACACGTATGGTTCGGTAAAATCGATCCGGAACGTCGTCATTTCCGTACCGGGCTCGAACGTCAACTTCAAGGTCTGTCCCGCGCCTTTGAACGCCTGCCCGCGGAAGAGCTCGCCCAATGTTCTTGGCTTGTCCCAGATGTTGAAATTCCAATTCTCGATGCTGAACGTACCCACCACGCCGCTGTTGCTCGTAACGCCCACACCCGCCATGACGCGAGTCGTGTCGGACTCCTCCACCTGGATCAGCGCGTCCCGTTCGTCCGGTGCGCATCCAGGAATCGGCTTGATGGACGCATCCTTGAACAGCCGCGTCTCCTTCAAACGCCGTTCCCGCTCCTGCATCTTATTGAGGTCAAATATCTGAGTGGGATAAAAATCCAGTGTCCGCCGGATGACGCGGTCCTGCGTCTTCTTGTTACCCCGGATGACGATACGACCGATCTTGTACGGGTCACCCTCATATACCTTGATTCGGAGATTCACCGTACCCGGCGACTCAGCATAGGTGTAAATCGTCTCCGCCGCCGTGTAGACATACCCGTCACCGTTGTAGAGGGAGATAATCTTCTTGCGATCCGCCTCCAACTGATCCAGATTCAGAATAGAACCCGGCCTGAGCTGCATCGCACCGAGAATCTGCTCCGTGGGAAAATGTTTGTTGCCTTCCACGGTAATCTTGCTGATTGTGTATCGCGGACCTTCGTTGATCACGAACGTCACCGTCATCTTCTGACGGTCCGGGCTGAACTCAATCTTTCGGCCGACCTGCGCGTCGAGGAAACCTTCCTTCCGATAGTAACCGCGAAGCGAGGCGATATCTTCCTGAGCCTGGTTCTCCGCGTACGTCCCCGGTCGAAGGATCCAGATGTACGTCTTGGTCTGAATCTGCGCCGCCAATTGACGTTCGGTAAACGTCTTTTGCCCCTGGAAACAAATCTTCGTCACGCGAACTCTCGGCCCCTCGGTAATGTAGTACCGCACAACACCGTCCGGAAGCTGCTTGTCGTCCAGAACCACGCTGACTTCCGTGAAACCCTCATCTCGGTATTTTTGAGCAATCGTCTCAATGCCGGCCCGAACTTTGAGCATATCCAGAGGGTCGCCCGCCTTGAAGTCAAGCAGCGAGACCAGATCCTTCTCCTTCAGTTTCTTGGCCCCGATGAATTGCACCGACTGAATATTCGGCTTTTCCACTACATGGAATATCACGACGACGTTTCCATTCTGCCGCTCCGTCGTGGCGTAGACGTCCGTGAATTTCCCGCTGAGCTTGAGACTGTCCAAGTCCTTCTGCAGGTCGGTCACTTTCAACGGCTGGCGGAGCTTGACATTGCGGATCTGCTGGCGGATGTATCCCTCCGTTACACTCTTGTTTCCCACGATCCGAATCTCACTCACCGGCCCCTGATGGGTCTTTGAATCTTCGTTCTGCGCCAACGCTCCACCGCATGCAACCACAATGACCAACAGAATCATTCGGAATACAGATACGATGCGAACGTCGCGTGAATTGATGGATACCATCGCGGTCGACTCCCTTTTATGTCCTGGTCCAACTACCTGCCCGGTGCGTCGATTTCCTGGTGGATTTGGCCCTGTTCCCCGTGGAAACCTCGGTGCCAGTTAACACCAGAAAAACGCAATGCAGATTGTAAAACCCTTGGCACCCAAGGTAAATGAAAATCTCAGGCGTTTGCCAAAATTCCATCAGCCGTGCTGTCTGTTTACGACTTGGACTCAGCCTCATCGTCGGAGGATGCAGATGCGGCCGACTCAGACGGTTGCGGTTCCGAAGGTTTCTTTGTCTCCTCTGGCGGTTTGGCTGGTTCTACCGGTCGGCTGGGGGGCAGGAGTTCGGGCACTTTCGGCAGATCATCGAGAGATGCCAATCCGAATACCTGCATGAACCGCTTCGTTGTTCCGTAGAGCATGGGCCTGCCCAATTCCTCAGCCCGCCCCACGATCTTGATCAAATCCTTTTCCATGAGGGTTCGAATCATCTCACCGCACGCAACCCCGCGGATGGCTTCGATTTCCGCACGCAACACCGGTTGTTTATAGGCGATGATGGCCAGAGTCTCCAACGAAGCCGGCGAAAGCTTGCTCTCCGCCCGAACCTTGTACAATTGACGCAGGTAGTTGGCATATTCCGGGCGCGTGAGCATCTGGAACCCACCGGCGATTTCCTGGATGTGAAACGCACAGTTACATCGCTGGTAATTCGCGTTCAGCCGCTCAACCGTCGCGCGGATCTCACGGGCCGACAAAGCCCCTATGACGGAGGCAATCTTACTGGCGGGAAGCGGAGTATCACTCGAAAACAACACAGCCTCGATAATCTGGTCATTGGAAATCCCTTCGGAACCTGGAGTCTCCTCCACATTCTCGCCGATGGCTTGCCCACTCGCCGCATCTTCGACTATCGCAGGCGCCGGCGATTCTTCCTCACTGCCGAGATCCGGCACTTCCGAGGTCTCCCCGCTCAAGACCTCACCATCGGCCTCGGATTCCTCCTGCGATGGGCTGACAGCGTCCGAAACCTCGCCGCTCTCGGTCGCCACGACCTGCCCCTCGCCGGCATCCCCGCCCTGGGGCGTTTCACTGACCGCCTGGGGTTCCGATAGAGTCTCTGCGGAAGTCGCTTGCTCCTGCGCTATCGCGGCCTCTGCCTCACCATCGACAATGGTCGGCTGAGACTGGGCTTCGACTGGAGCACCCTCCGTGACAAGCTCCTGCCGGGTTCGCTTCGACTTCTTTTTCTTCTGTTTATCCTGATTATCGGTTTCCATCACCGTGCTTCCTTGCTCTAGTCTGATTCGGTCCCTCTCAAGGAACAGAGACGAGTTTTCAGTTCCCTGGACAACGTCGCAACCGATCGCTAGGTCGCCGGACCGGGGAATGTCTGCTTGAATTGCTGGGCAATCGGCACCCGCCGACCGGACCCGAAGGCCCGTGAAGTCACCTTGAATCCAATCGCAGCTTGTTTTCGTTTATATTCATTTCGATCCACGGTGACAATGACTTTTTTCACGATTTGCGGGTCAAATCCCTCGGCAATGATCATCTCCGCGCACTTTTCCTCTTCCACGTACCGCTTGAGAATCTGATCGAGGACATCGTACGGGGGAAGGGTGTCCTGATCCGTCTGGTTCGGGCGCAGCTCCGCCGACGGGGCCTTGGTGATGATGTTCCGCGGGATAATCTCCCGTTCCCGGTTCACGTAATCCGCCAGCTCATACACCATCGTCTTCGGAACGTCGCTGATCACCGCCAACCCGCCCGCCATATCACCGTACAGCGTACAATACCCCATCGCCAGTTCGCTCTTGTTACCCGTCGAGAGCAGCAGGTACCCGAACTTGTTGGATAGGGCCATCAGGAGCGTCCCTCGAACACGGGCCTGGATGTTCTCCTCCGTCACATCCTGCTTCGTCCCCGCAAACGCCGGAGCCAGACTCTCGTCAAACGCCTTTCGCAAACCATCGATCGGAAGAACGAGAAATTCAATTCCAAGATTCTCCGCCAGCTCGCGAGCGTCGGTCAAACTGCTCGGAGCGTTGAACTCGGACGGCATGGCCACCCCGTGAACCTTGTCCTTCCCCAGGGCTTCGACGGCCAGCGCCGCAACCAGCGCCGAATCGATGCCGCCCGACAATCCTATCACCGCGCCCTGCCGAAACCCGCATTTGGCCATGTAATCGCGAATTCCGATCACCAGCGCCCGGTAGACCGACTCAGCCCCTTGCGGCATCGGTTCTATCCGCCCCGCGCCGTGGTTGTTCAGCATGTCGACCACGAGCAGGTCTTCTTCAAAACTCTTGCATCGCGCCAGCACTGTCCCATCGGGGCCATACACGCAACTGGCGCCCCCAAAGATCAACTCGTCATTGCCTCCAACCTGGTTGACATAGATCAACGGCAGTTGATATCGTCGGGCGTGTTCGGAGAGCAACTGGGCTCGAATCCCGCTCTTGCCGACATAGAACGGCGACGCCGACGCATTCACAAAAATCTCGGCCCCTGCCTGCGCAAGCTGTGCGATCGGATCCTGATGGTATAATACCCGCCCCACGACGTTCTGAAGCGTCCAGAGATCCTCGCAGATGCTCAGTCCGATCTTGTGCCCCCCCACGCGTGCGAGGGTCACCATTGGACCGGGCTCAAAGTACCGCTGCTCATCGAAGACATCATAGTTCGGCAACAGCGACTTGTGATGAATGCTGACAATCCGACCATTGGCAATCACCGCCATTGAATTATGCAGTGACCGGCCCTGCGGAAGAGGATTTCGCTGAATGCAGCCGACCATGGCGGTGATATCGCCGGGCATGGTCCGGACAATCGTATCCAGCGCCTCAAGATTCTGATCGATGAAGTTGGGTTTGAGCAGCAGGTCCTTCGGCGGATACCCCACGATCGAAAGCTCGGGAAATATCACCAACTCCGCGCCCTGCTCCTTCGCCCGGCGAATGAATTCCACTATCTTCACAACGTTGCCCGCATAGTCCCCCACAGTCGGGTTCGTCTGGGCCAGTGCGATCTTCATGTCCGTAATCCTCTCATCGGGCGACACCTGAGTCCTCGCCCTCAGACCGTTGCATCCTCGGCAACCACCGCGTCCGTGGTGGCCAGTTTCACACCACGACGTTGGAAGCTGTCTATTATCACGTTTTCTGCCGCCGGGTCAACTGTCGGAGCCGCCGCGTGTCCCCCCCCATTTTCCCCACCAAACGACCAATAGCAACGGTAAAATGGTCCATGGCTGCGTCGTCGCCAAACAACGCAGCCATGACGTTCACCTTCTCGCAATCGCTTCTTTTCGTCCTGTATTATGCTGAGTTATTCAACCGTCACGCTCTTGGCAAGATTCCGCGGCTTATCGATGCTGCATCCACGTATGACAGCCACGTGGTACGCCAGCAGCTGCAGCGGAACGATCGTCAGCAACGGTTCCAGCGGCTCAAGCGTCTGGGGCACGGTGAAACAGAAATCGCATTTCTTTGCCAATTCCGTATCACCATCGGTCAGCACGGCCACCACTGTTCCGCCGCGAGCCTTCACTTCCTCGATGTTTCCAATGATTTTATCGTACTGGCTGGAATGCGTCGCGATGAAGACGGCGGGCATGCCCGGGTTCACCAGGGCGATGGGCCCGTGCTTCATCTCCGCCGCCGGCATTCCTTCCGCGTGGACGTAACTGATTTCCTTGATCTTAAGCGCCCCTTCCAAGGCCACCGGGTAGTTGTAGCCTCGCCCCAGGTACAGCCAATTCTCGCAGCTCGCCAGCGATTCGGCGGCTTTGCGGATCTGGCTGGACTGATCGAGCACCTTCTCGATCTTGTCCGGAATCTTATCCAGCTCTTCGATGAACTTCTGGAAATTCGCAGCCGACAGATGCTTTCTTCGTCCGAGGAACGCCGCCAGCATGGCCATGACCGTCACTTGGCCCGTAAACGCCTTCGTACTCGCGACGCCGATTTCCGGTCCGACGTGCAGGTAGATACCCGCGTCGGTCTCCCGGGCGATCGTCGAGCCGACGGTATTGACGATTCCCATCGCGAGTGCGCCTTTTTCCTTCGCCTCGCGCAAAGCCGCCAGCGTATCGGCCGTCTCGCCCGATTGGCTGATGGCGCAGATCACCGTTCCGTCATCAACGATCGGATTACGGTAGCGAAATTCGCTCGCGTACTCCGTTTCTGTCGGAATTCTCGCGATATCTTCAAAGAGGTACTCACCGATGAGACCGGAATGCCAAGCCGTTCCGCAAGCGGTGAAGATGAACCGTCTGGCCCGAATAAGCTCGCGGGCATATTTGTCGATGCCGCCCAGGTGGATCGAGCCTTCCCGCAAATTGACACGGCCGCGCATGCACATGCGAACCGACTGGGGCTGTTCGAAGATTTCCTTGAGCATGAAGTGCTCGAAACCGTCCAGTTCGATCTGTTCGAGTTTCCATTCGACGTGCTGAACTTCCTTGGCCACAGGAACCGCGTCGAGGGTCGTCGTGCGGAATCCGTCGCGTGTGATGATCGCCATTTCGCCGTCGGACATGTACACGACTTGATTCGTGTGCTCGATAATGGCCGAGGCGTCGGACGCGACGACATATTCGTTCTTGCCGATCCCGATGATCAGCGGCGAACCTTTCCGGGCCGCCACGATCTTGTCCGGCTGGTCCGCGGCGAGCACGGCAATGCCGTACGTCCCCTGGACTTCCGACAGTGCACTCCGTACCGCCTGCTCAAGATTACCATCCGTATAGAAATGGCCGATCAGCTTGGCCAGCACTTCCGTGTCGGTTTCGCTGTAGAACTTCTCTCCGAGGTCCTCCAGATATTTGCGCATGGAGGCGTAGTTTTCGATAATTCCGTTATGAACGAGGGCGATCTTCCCGGATCCGTCCAAGTGCGGGTGGGCGTTGGTCTCATTCGGCGCCCCGTGCGTTGCCCATCGGGTATGGGCAATTCCAATCGTAGCTCCGTTGAATCGCTGGTCCACCTTGGCTTCCAGATTCATAATCCGGCCTTTGGCCTTTTCCAGGACAATCGCGCTGTCAATAACAACTGCCAGACCAGCTGAGTCATACCCCCGGTATTCAAGACGCTTCAAACCTTCAAGAAGAATATTCGAGGCCGCTTTCGATCCAATGTACCCTACGATTCCGCACATAGATTCTCATCCTTCCTCTTTAATAAGGCTCATAATCTAGTTATCGGCAAAATCCGCCGATCACTTTCCTGCCATTTTCGCCTGGACGATTTCCATGGTTCGAGCCTTCAAGGTGGTAACCTTTGCGACAAGCGGTTCAAATTCGGATAGTATATCGTTCACAAACGTTTCGTCCGTAATATACTTGAGATTAATCTCCACGTTCAGCTTGGCCCCCTCAAACGCGCCGTATGCAAGCGCCGTCGCCACGCCCACGTCCGACACCAATTGCGTTGTGCCAATTTCCCCCAGTTCACGCAGCATCTCCATGAGGAAAAAGCAGTTACGGGCAATCTGGAGCGGTGGTTGGCAGCTGGCTTTGCATGCTTCCTCAATGGCTTGCTGACGCAGTTTCTTCTGCTCCTCGGTCTCTTTGGGCATGGAGAACGCCGAGCCCATCTGCGAGTGGAAGACATCCACGTCTTCCTGCATCAGGCCCGCCAATTCCTTTCTCAGCAGGTCAAACTGCTCAAGCAGATCCTTGACCCGCCCTTCCACCGCGGCGTATTTCTTCCGACCCATGGTAAAATGGCAGACCATGGAACCCAGCGCCGAAGCGAGTGCGCCCGCCAGTCCGCACGCACTACCGCCGCCCGGGGCATCCTTCTCGCTGGCTAAATCATCCAGATATATGCTCATCGGCTCATGATAGTATGCGGTCATGACGACTCCTGTAGTTAACTATATGCCCAGATCAGCCCTGGTGAAGAGCGACTCAAACACAAATCCCGCCTGCTCGATATTTTCCCGGGCGCCTTCCTGGCGATCGATCACCGCCACGATCTTTTTCACCGTGGCCCCGGACGCCTTGAGCGTCTTGCCGGCTTCGAGAACCTGTCCGCCGGTTGTGGCAATATCTTCCACGAGGAGCACGGTCTTACCCTCGGGGCTTGGTCCTTCGAACTGCTTGCTTGTTCCGTAGTCCTTCTTGCTGTTGCGAATGATTATGAATGGCTTATTCGTCTGCAGGGCCACTGCCGCCGCCAGAGGAACGCCGCCCAGCTCCGCCCCGCCGATCAGGTCCACCGAACTGTCCACATGCTTGGCAAATCTCTCTGCCAGCGCACGCAGAATGTCCGGCTGAGTTTCAAAGAGATATTTGTCCAGATAGTATTTGCTCGTCCTTCCGCTGCGAAGAACGAAATTACCTTCCAGATACGCCGCTTTCTTGATTTTTTGTGCCAGTTCGTCCATGAAGTTATCCTCGTCTACACCTTTACCTGTCCCGTTATACTCAGTTCCTTCCGGTACTGTTTTCGAACCGGATTTACATACTGCCTGACAAACTCATCCACCTGCTGAGGCGCCCGGCCGACAAATCGTTTCGGATCCATCAGCGTTCCAAAGTCGATGTTCTTGAATTCCGGATCATTCTTGAGGCGTTCCATCAGATCATTCGGTCGGCCATGCTGCTTGACCTCGGCTGCGGCGGCCTGCGAGTGCTGACGGATCTTTTCGTGCAGATTCTGACGATCACCACCCGCCTTCACCCCGGCCATGAGGATTTCCTCGGTGGCCATGAACGGCAGTTCCGCCTGGATGTGCTGGGCGATCACGTTCGGATACACAACCAATCCGTCGACGATGTTGAGTACGATATTGAGCATGCCATCGGCGGCCAGGAATCCTTCCGCAATCGTGATTCGCCGGTTCGATGAATCGTCGAGCGTCCGTTCGAACCACTGCTCCGCGTGCGTCTGGAGCGCCGACTGCGTCAGGGCCATCACGAATCGCGACAATCCCGTCGCACGCTCGGATCGCATCGGATTGCGTTTGTACGCCATGGCCGACGAACCCACCTGCTTTTTCTCAAATGGTTCCTCGACTTCCTTCATCCCCGCCAGCAACCGAATGTCGTTGGCGAATTTGTGTACGCTCGAACCCATGTTCGCCAGGGCAAAGAGGATTTCACTGTCGATCTTTCGAGTATACGTCTGACCCGTCACGGGCACGATGTTCTTGAACCCCATCTTCCTGGCGAAAAGCTGCTCAAGGCGGGTGACCTTCTTCTCATTGCCGTTGAACAGGGCCAGAAAGCTCGCCTGCGTCCCCGTCGTTCCTTTGATCGACCGGAACGGCAAGTTATCCAGCAGATGTTCCAGGTTTTTCAGATCACGGGCAAAATCGTAACACCAGAGCGTGGCCCGTTTGCCCACCGTCGTCAATTGCGCGGGTTGATAGTGAGTGAACCCCAGCGTCGGCAGGTTCCGGTATTTTTTCGCGAACGCGCCCAGCCGGTCGACGATATTGGCAAGGTACCGGCAGATCAGCCGTCCCGCCTCGCGCATTTGGATGAGTTCCGCGTTGTCCGTGATTTCGCAGCTCGTCGCCCCGAGGTGGATGATTCGCCGTGCAGAGGGGGCAACATCGCCGAACGCGTGAATGTGCGCCATGACGTCATGGCGTAACTCGCGTTCGTAACCTTCGGCCTTGACGAAGTCGATATCCTCCAGATGTTCCCGCATTTCCCGCAGGGCCTTTTGCGGGATATCCAATCCAAGCTCACGCTCGGTCTCGGCCAGGGCCAACCACAGCCGACGCCACGTCGAAAACTTCCGTTGCGGCGAAAAAATCTCCTGCATCGCCTCCGACGCGCTTCGGCTGGCGAGCGGACTTACGAATCGTAGATAACTCTTGTCGATTTTGGTCATATCAGGGCTCCGAAAACTCCGTTCCATATCATAGTGCGCGGAGTGTCCCTGGTAAAGAGCGATTCAAGGAATGTGGATGGCAAACTTACTTCGGCGCAAGCGCACTGGCAAACTTGCCGCGAACGGCAGTAAACTTGCCGCCCAATACGTACACCGGTGCGCCGGTGAGTTCGATCTTCACGGTTCCTGTCGCGTCCGGCTTCAAATGTTTCGCTCGTCCGACGCAATCGACAATGACGACGTCGCCTCCCGCCGAGGGAATACGGACAGCCGTTCGCTCCGTCCACGAGTCTTCCCATGGCGGGCGGTGCGTGTTGGCACGTACCGGCGGTTCGTGGAGTTGATATCCTTCCTTGCGGCTCCAGAGCATGGCGACGGATCCGTTTCGTCCTTTAAACAGAAGGCCGAACGTCTCCTTGTCCGGCAGCTGCGCGTCGCCCAGGAACTTCGCCCCGTCGAAGTAGTAAGCCGCCGTCTGGTACGCCCACAACCCCGCCTTGGGATTCCAATCCCGTCGAATCAGTCCGAAATACTGCTCCCGTTCCGACGGTTCACCCACGTCCTTCGCCGTCTTGATCTCCTCCCATATATCATAGTCATCCATGCAATAATACAGGAAGCCGCGTACGTCGGCCGCCACCGCCAAAGCAATGCTCAGCGCAGTGTCTTCGGCGCTCACACGCTCGTTGTTACTGCAACTGCTATTCGGCGCCGACGGCGTATACATCTCCGTCATCCAGAGTTCCTTCTCACCATACTTCTTCATCGCCTCCCGAACCCGCCGCAGGGTCGCCAGATAGCTCCAGTATGTATTGCCGTCGTCAAAATCAACCGATCGGGGAACCCCCGCCGCGTGAAACGCCAGCGCATCGAATTTATCCCATCCGCCCGCCCGATACACCTTCTCCATATACACCAGATCACCATTGGCGATGGTCAGGCCAGTGAGTTTCACGTTCGGGGCCATCTTGTCGCGAAGCGGCTTTAATATCGTAAGCCAATCCTTCACGTACTTTTCCGCGCGCACGCCCTTTTCCTCTCCGCCGTACAGATTCCACTCATTGCTGAATTCGAAATACTCGTTCTTCTGCTCCAGCACTTTCTGCAGATTCCCCGTCAGCCAGTTCTCGCGGTTTTTCGGATCGTCCATCCACGTCGGCTGACCCGCGAAGTATTTTTGACACTCCGGACTACCGTCGATCGAGTTATGATACCACGGGAAGAAGCCCATCTTGCGAGCCAACGCGTAGTCCTCCGCCATTCGAAGCCACCGAACGCCCATTCTCGACATCAATTCCAGTATCTGCCGCTCCGTCCGCAATTCCGTGTGCGCCCCGACATACCCTCGATAGGCAGCCATCCCAAATCGCGACGCGTGCCCGTCGAGAAACTCCCGTTTCGGCAAAACACCCACGCACAGATTCTCAAATGCGCTAGCGTACGAATGCCTGGCCGTCACGTCCAGGTAGATCGGACCGATATCCGTCGCCGTCAGGCGGATCGGTACTCTCCAGGATTCCATCGCCCGCAGTCGCTTCGAAACGCTTCCCGTGCCGACGATCTTTCCGTCATAATCGCGGGCCGTGAAGGTCACGTCCACCCGCTGCGACGTGCCGAACAGATTACTGACATCTGCCGTCAGCAGCATGGGCGTCTTGACATCCTCCCACACATGAAACGGCTGCGGACTGCGAACATTCAGCGAAATCCCCTGTTCCGACGCGACATCCACGCCCGTGGCCATCGCGGAAGCATTGGACCCAAATCCGATCACAACATTCGCCCGAAGCTGATTCGTCATCCACGGGCGCTGAACATCGCGAACAAAGACATTCACGCCATCCTTACCCGCCAACTCGCTAAATCCCTTGTCATTGGCGAGAAAGAACGATGCCTCGTCCACCCGGTATCGATTCGCCATCCCAGCCGTCAGTTGATACGGCACACCGCCGCTCGCGTGCCGAAACCATCGGGCAGGTTTGATATGCTCCGTGATTTTATGTCCCTCCGCCGGCAAGAATTGCACCGTCGCCGGTCCTTCGACGGCCTTGGCGTCCTTCGCCGGCTTAACGATGTACTGCACGAGCACCATGTCCGGCATCATCGTCCACACCGCCTGCCCACCGCCTTTCTTGCAGGCGTAATCCACGGTCACCTGCGGCCAACTGGAGCGATACGCGTCGACCGCGGTGGCGATATTGGCGAAATGAACTTTGTCCTTCTCGTTGAACCCCTTGGCCGTCGTGCTCAGCGATGTCTTCGCCCCGGACTCAATCTCCAAGGCAGGAAAGCGAAACGCCCCGAACGTCCCGACAAGGACATCCTTGCCCTTCGCTTTAGCGAAGACTTCCGTCCGTCCGTCGTCGCCAAACACCAGCAAGTAATACTCCGATGCAAACCGCTTCGGTTCCGCCGAATAGGCCATGGAACCGGCTACGAGAACAAACATCCCCCCATATAGACAGACTTTCGCTCTATACACACTTCGACCACTTGCCATTGGATGTCTCCAGAAACAGAACACACGAATGTAAATGCAACATTAGGAGTTCAAGCTACGGTTGGTTTGGATCCCATTTAGGCTTCGGCTCATCAAGGAAGAAAAATCGTACATGCCCATCAACGAGAAGATAGTTGAATCCCCCCTCTGGGTGATTCAAGTGCGCATCCATGATCATGGTCCAGTTGGACGGATCATCAACATGGCCAATGGACTTGAATCTATCCGAACCCGACAGCCAATCATTATAAGCATATGCAAACCCAACTTGTTCGGGTCGATAGTATGGGCAATCCCAGATTCCGCGATCCTTGGGCTGGTTCGCTATCACCGCTAGCGTCCAAGTGGGATTTAGATCCTCCGTGTATCTCGCCACCTTTCCCACATAAGGCCACAGCCATCCAAACGCCAAAATGTGTGTCTTCCACGCCGTAATCGGCATCCATATTGTCGAATCTCTATATGGATATATTGGCCCCATGTATGCCGGCTCCAGAGTGCTGTTTCCCCACTGATAGTGCGAAAACTCCCAGATCACCGGCTGGGGAAACTGATCTCGGTACTCATTGACGTAATAAACCATCGCCACGCCCATCTGACGCAACTGGTTCTGGCACTTCATCTCCCGGGCACGATCGCGAGCCTTCGATATCGCCGGCAGCAGAATTGCGATCAGTACGGCAATAATCGCCACCACCACCAACAATTCGATCAGGGTAAAGCCTTTCGTTTTCTTCATGATTGAGTCCTCCGGGTCGATGAGCGGCAAAGCATCTCCGCCTTAATGTAGACAGCTTCCTTATGAGATTTCGGATCTTCAATTCGTCTCTGGAGCATCGTTACCAGCGTCTGGGCCACCTGACGCATCGGAAACCTCAGGCATGTGATCGACAGCCCACTCTCGTGAAACCACGCCGCATCCTCCGCCGCCGCCAGCCCGATTTCCGAGCCCACGCGTATTCCCCGCCCTCTCAAGTACAAACATGCGTGCATCATCACCACGCAATCCGTGATAATCAGGCAATCCACCGGGGCAGGACCTTTCATGACCGACTCGACGCTCGCGATAATTGAATTGACGTCAAATTGCTCC
Source organism: uncultured Phycisphaerae bacterium (assembly GCA_964563935.1). Taxonomy (GTDB): domain Bacteria; phylum Planctomycetota; class Phycisphaerae; order JAAYCJ01; family JAAYCJ01; genus JBAZZQ01. The sequence goes on from CAZLZE010000014.1 coordinate 29,541, forward strand.
TGATGGATGATTGGATACGATATGCCCGCTTGTCCACGCTCCGCCATAACATCCCCAAACGCCTGCGTCTGTCTCTGCACGCCCGTAATGCTTGGCCAACTCGTGATCAGCGCGGGACACCTGTAACCCTGATCCAGCACATGCCGCGTCAGACGCTGCAGCCCATCATAATTGTCGAAACTCGCAAACGGCACGTCATATTCCGGCACATCGGCCGAGACCACGAAGGGAATCTGATACTGCCGGATCATCTCTATACACGATACGTCCTTGTTCGACATCGTCGGCTGAAGAATGATGCCGTCCACGCAGTGTTCGGAGAACATCCGCAGCCTCGCTACCGCCAACTCATCCTGATTATCCAGGCTGGCGACCAGCAACCCGTAATTCATCTCGCCGAGCACCTTCTGAACCTCCTCGGCCATCTCCGCATTTAGCGGATATCGCAGCGAAGGTGTGACCAGGCCGATCGTCTGTGTTCGCCCCGTCGCCAGTCCCCGCCCGGCAGTGCTGATTCGGTAGTTCAGCTCGTTCGCGATCCGCAGCACACGGTCGCGTGTCGCTTCCTTGACCAACGGGCTTCGGCGCAGCGCCCGCGACACCGTCGCATTGGTCACACCGGCCCGCTTGGCAATCTCGAAGATCGTCGCCGTCTTCCGCACCACTGATCCTCACTTGACTTGCACGTTACTAGATGTAAACGTTTGCATGAAAACGTTTACATTTTGTCATAATTCCACCCCTTTGTCAATGGCCAAGCAGGTTAATTTCGGTTTTGCTGCGAGCCGGAGGACCGGTAGTCTTCAGTCTTATGGCGAACGATCTCCCCCTCAATCATATAAATCACGTCCTCAGCGATATTTGTAGCATGATCGGCCATCCGCTCGAGATGTCTGGAAATTGATAGATAGTGAATCAGTCCTTCCATCTGCTCCGGGTGTGCGCGTATTCCATCCTGCACTTTGATGTACATTGTTCGATTGATCGCGTCCACGTAGTCGTCGTCCGCACAGACCTCTCTTGCGAGGCTGGCATCGACGTTGACCAGCGCATCCAGGCTGCGTTTGAGCATGGACTGTGTCTTTTGAACCATGTCATCGAGTTCGAGAGGGTAGTTGATCTTTGTCTGTGTGGCCAGGAAGACTGCCCGCTCGGCGATATTGACGGCCAGATCCCCGATGCGCTCCAGATCATTATTGATCTTCAGGACAGCCACGATAAATCGCAAGTCCGTCGCCACCGGCTGATACAATGCCAGAACCTTGAGGCACTCCTCCTCCACATCGACTTCCATGTGATCGGTCTCGACGTCGTGATCGATAATCTTGCCTGCCTGCTCCGCGTCTCTCTCGCGAATCGCGCGGACCGCCTTCTGCACGGACTCCTCCACGACCGCGCCGAGTACTAATATCTTCTTCTTCAGTTTCTCGATTTCACGTTGCAGATGTCTGGGCATTATAGGCTCCCGTAGATAATGGCTGATGACGAATACCTAATGACTAATCAATAACTGATAACGAACGACAACGCGAGGGGTAAACCACAGGTGACGCCCTGTTTGGTCATTTGGAATTCGCCATTGATTCGACATTCGCTCTAGTCATTCGTCATTTTCAATCCTATCCAAATCGTCCGGTGATGTAGTCTTCCGTCTGTTTCTTCGCCGGTTTCTTGAAGATCTGCTCCGTCTCCCCGAATTCCACGATATGACCGTTGTAGAAGAAAGCGGTGTAGTCTGAGACTCGGGCTGCCTGCTGCATGTTGTGAGTCACCAGGACAATCGTGAACCGCTGCTTCAGACTCTCGATCAAGTCCTCGATCTTCGCCGTCGCCACCGGATCGATGGCTGAGCTGGGCTCGTCCATCAGAAGCACTTCAGGCTCGATGGCGATCGCCCGGGCGATGCACAGCCGTTGCTGCTGCCCCCCCGACAGTTCCGTTCCCGGCTGATCGAGTTTGTGCTCCACTTCCGACCACAACGCCGCCCGTTTGAGCGCATCCTCCACCCGATCCTGAAGTTCGCTCCAAGCAATCACATTATGCAGTCGCAGCCCGTAGGCCACATTGTCAAAGATGCTCATCGGAAAGGGACTGGGTTTCTGAAAGATCATTCCCACCTTCCTGCGCAGCTCGATCAGATTCGTCGTCGGGGAGAGAATATTCTCCCCATCCAACTGAATCTCGCCCTCTGCCCGCTGCCCGCGATAGAGTTCATATATCCGGTTGAACGTGCGAATGTGCGTCGATTTTCCACAGCCGGACGGGCCAATGATCGCCGTCACCTGGTTTGCATAGATGTCGATCGTATTGCTGAACAACGCCTGGTGCTTGCCATAGTAGAAGTTCAGGTTTCGCACCGACAATTTGATGTTTAGTCTCGCCTCAACTCTCTCGGCGGAGGGCCTGCGACAGTCCAATACTTCGACCGGAGCTTTGAATAAATTGTCTTTTCTCGCCGTACTATCTGTCACAATCATCGTTTCCTCTCTTGCAATAGCAGCCGGGCTGTCACTGTCAGGAAGAGCACGCCCACCGTAATCAGCAGTGACGCCCCCCAAGCGATCTGCTGCCAGTCTTCATACGGGGACATCGCATAGTTGAAGATCGTCACCGTCAGGTTGCTCGTCGGTTTGCCCATCGACGTGGGCCAGAAGGGGCTGTTGAGCGCCGTGAAGAGCAGCGGCGCCGTTTCCCCACTCACCCTCGCCACTGCCAGCAGGCCGCCGGTCAATAATCCTCGCTTCGCCGCCCGGAAAACCACCCCCACCGTCACCTTCCACCGCGGCGCGCCGAGCGCGAGCGCCGATTCCCGCAGCGTGTCCGGAACAAGGTTCAGAATATCCTCCGCCGTTCTCGCCACCAATGGAACCATGATGATCGCCAGCGCCACCGCGCCGGCGTATCCCGAGAATTGACCAATCGGGAGGACCAGGAGTGAGTATGCAAACATCCCGATGATAATCGACGGTGTTCCCATCAGAACGTTGGACAAGAATCGCACCGGGTTTGACAATCGGCTCCGCTGACCGAACTCCGCCAGAAAGACGCCCGCGAACAACCCAATCGGAACGCCAATCACTATCGCCAGTGCCGTCAGCATCAGCGTTCCGAGGATCGCGTTCGCCACTCCGCCGCCCTCCTCACCGGCCGGTGCGGGGAGTTTCGTGAAAAACGACCAGTTGAACGCCCCTGCCCCGCGGATGATGACCTCCGATAGGATCCACACCAACGCTATAATCCCGATCATGGAGGCGAGTATTGATATCCCCACCATACCTTGATTTATGAGTTGTCGACCTGTAACGGATCGCGGTTTCATGCTCGTCCTCCAGTCGACATGCGAAGACGCCTCAGCCAGAAATACGCCACCACCTGAAACGCCACCGTCCCCAGGAACAAGACGATCCCCAGCTCGAACAGCGAGCTCTGGTACATTGGCTCCGACGCCTCCGCGAATTCATTCGCCAGCGTCGAGGCGATACTGTTTCCCGCCGCGAACAGCGACGCGGATATCTTATGATCGTTTCCGATGACAAACGTAACGGCCATCGTCTCCCCGATCGCCCGTCCCAATCCGAGAAATAACGCCCCGATAATTCCATGAAGGCAATGTCGCACCGTAACCTTGTGCGTCACTTCCCACGTCGTCGAACCCATTCCGTACGCCGCCTCTTTCACCACGGGCGGCACCATCATGAACACATCCCGGCTCACCGCCGTGATAAAGGGCAGGATCATCAGCGCCAGAATCATGCCGGCCGTCAGAATGCCTACTCCCATCGGCGGCCCGGAAAACAGTGGTCCACCGATCCGCCCAAGCAGCGGCTGAACGTGCTCCGCCATGAACGGCGCGAACACAAACAGTCCCCACATTCCGTAAATGATGCTCGGGATCGCCGCCAGTAATTCCAGCGTCGTACCCACAACGCTGCTCACCTTCGGCGGGGCAAGTTCAACGAGAAACACCGCCACTATCAACCCGATCGGAGTCGCCAGAACCATGGCAATGGCTGTGCTGACGAGCGTACCATAGATGCTGCTGGCCGCCCCAAACTTTTCCGTGACCGGATTCCAAACACTTGATACAAGGAATCCCACTCCAAATTGGCGAATGGACAGCATGGAATTACGCAGTAATTCACTGAATATTCCGACGACAAGCACGATAATGAGTAACGCGCATAAAGCGGTAAAGGAGCGGAATACGATATCCGCCCTGACCTGATTCATGGAGCCCAACCTGCACTTTGTCACCCGACTGTCCTCATTCTCCGGCTGGAAAGATGGCCGCTGGCTGGCGTGATCCAGTCCAGCGGCCGGATATCCTCCGCGGTTCAACTAGCCTTTACGGCCAAACCGGTTGTCCTTCTGCCTTCACGTCCTTCGCCCACGTCCCTTCTACCATTTCCACCACGCTCATGGGAATCGGAACGTAATCCAACTTCTCGGCCATTTCGCCGCCGTGTCTGAAACACCAGTCGAAGAATTTGAGCATGGCCTTGGCTTTGGCCGCGTCGTTCTGATCCTTGTGGATCAGGATAAACGACGCGCCAGTGATCGGCCAACTCTCGTCGCCCGTCTGATCGGTCAGCACCACGTAGTAGCCCTTGGCGCCCTTCCAATCCGCTTTCGCCGCTGCCGCCTGGAACGTCTTGATCGTCGGGCTGACGAATTTGCCCGACTTGTTCTTCAGTTGGGCATGCGCCATCTTGTTCTGAAGGGCATAGGCATACTCTACGTATCCGATTGTTCCGGGAAGCTTCTGCACATTCGCAGCCACACCCGCGTTTTGTTTTCCTCCCACGCCAGTGGGCCAGGACACCGACTTGTTCGTCCCAACCTTCTCATGCCATTCCTTGGAAACCTTGTCCAGATAGTTCGTGTACAGCCATGTCGTTCCCGAACCGTCAGCACGATGGACGACCGTAATCGGCTGGTCGGGCAGGTTCAACCCGGGGTTGAGGTCCGTGATCGCCTTGTCGTTCCACTTGGTTATCTTGCCCAAGTAAATATCCGCCAGAACTTCACCCGTCAGCTTCAGCTCGCCTGGCTTGATCCCTTTGATGTTCACAATCGGAACAACGCCTCCGATCACCATCGGGAATTGGATCAAACCCGCATCCGTAAGTTCTTTGGCCTTCAGCGGCGCGTCGCTCGCCCCAAAATCAACGGTTTTGTTCTTGATCTGGGCGATTCCGCCCCCCGATCCAATCGGCTGATAATTCAGCTTCATCCCCGTCAGTTTTTCGTACTTGTCCGCCCACTTTCGATAGATGGGGTCCGGGAAGGATGCCCCCGCTCCGGTGATCGTCACCGTTTCACCTAAAACGGAGGTCGCGGTCAGCGTCAAGATCGTCCATGCCAGTCCAGTCCACAGTGCCTTCTTCATAATTTGTCTCCTTTTATCAAGCACCACCATACCGCTTGATTGTTAGAAATCTGTTAGGCCGTCGTAAATTCCCCACAAGTTTTGATATTCTATTATTTCTCGCGGCATCCGCGGTCCCCCAACCCCTTGCCTCTCACTGTCTACCTCACCGGCAGATGGATCACAAACGTGCTGCCCTGCCCCGGCACGCTGTCGACCGTCACGGTTCCACCATGCACCAGCGCAATGTGCTTGACGATCGCCAACCCAAGTCCCGTGCCGCCCAGCTTGCGGCTTCGGGCCTTGTCTACCCGATAGAACCGCTCAAAAATCCGCCCCAAATGCTCTCGCTCGATCCCACTTCCCATATCTCGAACACTGATCGTCAACTCTGTCCCCGTATCCCCCGCCTCCAGATGAACCTTCTTTCCGGGATCGCTGTACTTGATCGCGTTGTCCACAAGGTTCACCACGGCCTGCTCGAGCAGCGGACCATTGATCCGAGCCATCAGACCTTCATCACATACCAGTTCCACATCGATATCCCTCGCCTTCGCCTGCAGTTCGCACACCTGGACCGCGCTCCGCAGCACGTCTTTAACCCTCACCTTCTCCATTTGTATTCGATCCTTCTCCGACTGATCCTCAATCCGCGACAGGCTGAGAATGTCCTCGATGATGGCATTCAGCCGATCCGTTTGCCTCGCAATGATCTGCAAAAATCGCGTAGCATCCTCCGGCCGGTTGACCGCCCCTTCCAGCAGCGTCTCCACAAAGCCTTTGATCGACGTGATCGGCGTCTTCAACTCATGCGATACGTTCGCCACAAAATCGCGACGCACCGTTTCCAGGCGATGCAGACGCGTCACATCATTCAAGACAATCACCGCGCCGATTCCTTGTCCCTTTCCGTCATGCAGAACCGTTCCGTGCGCCTGCAAATAACGCCCGCCGTTGTCTCGAAGCACGATATCCCCCTCTACCGGCTCCCGACTCGCCAGTGCCCTGGCTACGAACTCCTGCAGATCCGTATTCCGCACAGCCTCCTGAATGCTTCGCCCGCTGACGTCCCCAGACTTGACTCCCAACAACCGGGCACACGCCTGGTTAATACTGATGACCCGCTCCTCCACGTCGACCGCCAGCACCCCCTCCACCATGCTGGACAACACCGCCTCCTGCTCGTTCCGCTGCTGCAACAGACTTCGGATACGTTCATCCAGTTGCGCAGCCATGGCGTTCAGCCCCTCCGCCACAACCGCCAGTTCCTCTGTGTTCGGGACCTTCAGCCGCCAGTGGAGATCGCCGGAGGCAAATCGATCCGTTCCCCGTTTCATCTCCTCCAACGGACGCGTAATATACCGCGACACCCCCAAGCTAAAGGCAGCCGCTACCAACCCAATAGCCAAACCTGCCATTGCGATCTGCAGATAGATGGATCTCAGTGCCTCACCCATTCCCGCGATCAACACGGACATCCGAAGGATTCCCACCAACCCCTCGTCCTGCCTGATCGGAACGGCCAAATACATCATCTCCGCATGTAATGTGTAACTGTACCGATGAGTCTTTCCGACGCCCCCACGCATCACCGCGATTATTTCTGGCCGATCGCTGTGATCATCCATGGTCTTCGGATCGTGATCCGAATCCGCCACTACCTTACCCGAGGGTAGAACAAGCGTAACTCGCATGCCAGACCGCTTGGCCACGCGCCTGCTCCAGGCATTGGCTTGTTCATAGTCCCCCTTGGCCAGCATGCCTTGCACCTCTCCTTCCAGGAGCTCCCCCCGAACATGAAGGTCATACGCAACTTGTCGAACATAGAACTCGTGGATCGAATTCGCGGCGTAAAGAGTGGCCGCCAGAAGCGAAAGGAGAATGATCACAAGGTAAGACGGAAAAAGCTGCCAGAGTAATTTCTTTCTTCGCATTACTGATCCTTGAACCGATACCCCACCCCACGAACGGTCTCGATATATTTCCCGCAACCGCCCAGTTTCTTCCTCAGCGACACAATCTGGACGTCCACCGACCGGTCCGTCACCGGATAGTCCTCACCCCGCACCGCGTCCACAATCTGGTATCGGGAAAACACCCACCCCGGCCGCTTCGCCAGAGCGTATAGGATCTTGAACTCCGTGAACGTCAGTTCCACCGGCTTGCCCTTTACCAGTACCTCATGCCGTCCCGGGTTGATCACCAAATCATAAATCTGTATCACTGACGTGTCGTCCGCCGACTCCTTTTTACGCCGACGGAGCACTGTCTTCACCCGGGCCGTTAAGACTCTCGGACTGAACGGTTTGGCGATGTAGTCATCCGCCCCAAGTTCCAGCCCCGTTACCATATCCGCCTCTTCCCCCTTCGCCGTCAACATGACAATCGGGATATGGCTGGTTTTCGGGTCGCCCTTCAGTTGTTTACATACATCCAAACCGTCAACACCCGGCAGCATCAAGTCCAGAATAACGAGATCCGGCAGTTTCATCCGAGCTTTCTCAAGCCCGTCCTCGCCTGTCGATGCGCAGGCAACGCGAAACCCTTCTCGAGCCAGATTGTAACTGACCAGTTCGAGAATGTCCTCTTCATCGTCCACCACAAGAATGTTTTCTCTGCTCATCACCATATCCTTCTTCAATAAGCTTTACTTCCCAGGATATGATCTCACTGGATCGTTAGATTTTGGTTAACTCCGGATTACTTTCCTGATAAACTTCCCGGATACCGCCTGGATCAAAATGAACTAAAGCTCTGCTTCCACAGACATTACATGCTCTCTCGGACCCTCTCCTTAACAATAATTATAATGACTTGCCGATGAGTTTTCCCTCATGGAAAACTAAAATATATTTTCGTTGGACCTTCGCCGCCAAAAATTGTATAACTTCCATGGACATAGGGCGTTATTGTGGCATTTTTACGGATGAGGAACATGTTCCTAACGAGTATGATTCTGGTACGAAGAGGGATAGTCGCGTTACATGTCCATTCCGTTCTTGTGATGCTGTTTGTCCTCAGTCAAATTGCTCCTTCGACGGTCTTGGCCGTTGAGAATTCGTCTCCTGCTGCAACGACCGATAACAGTCCCATCATTCAAAGCGCGATGAAGATTATCAAATCCTCCAGCAACCCCCTGGAAACCCGCAAGGAAATGGTTTCCATGGTCCTTCGTCTGAGGGGATCATCGGGCGTCGGCAAGGAGCCAACCCTGGACCCCCAAGCTAGAGAGCAACTCCTTAAAATACTTAACGACCCGACTGACAAACAGGCTCGCCTCGCTATCGTCGAAGCTCTTGCGGACATGGAGGATCCTTATCCCGATTTTCTCCAGCCTCTTATCAATGTATTGCTTACCGCTGAGCCCGACATTCAGGCCGCGGCGTCAGGCGTGTTGGCAAGGTACCGGGACAAGAATGTCAAGCTTACCGACCAACTCATCAGTATCGCCAACGATACCAAGCGTCCAATGTCCCAGCGGCTCGCCGTCATCGAGACCCTCGGAAAGATCCGATCCAAAACCACCGTCGGCGCCCTCATCCAGCTTTTGGAGACCGCGGCCGCCGCCAAAACGGAACGAAACGATATTGAGCAAGCGTGTGCCAAGAGCCTCAAATGTCTCACCCGGGCCGATCTGGGAACCGATCCGGCGGAGTGGAAGAAATGGTGGGCATCCAACAGTTCCAAATCAACTGTGCAATGGCTCGAAACTCAATTGAATCTCGTGATCAATGAAAACCGCGACCTCAAGCACCGTCTCGATCAAACCGAGAACGCGGTCATCGCCATGGCCGCCCAGATGTTCCAGCAGACTTCTCCCAATGAAGCCGATCGCGTCAAAGTGATCCTCCAATATCTCGCGGGTACAATTCCCGCCCAGCGACGCGCCGGTCTGGAACTCGTGACCACCTTCATCTCCCCCAAGCAGTCCGTTCCCGCCGCCCTTCGCCCTGCCATCCGCGATCTGATCGACGATCCCGATCCGCAGGTGCGCCGGGCCTGTGCCAAGGCGCTGGGCGACTCGGCCGATCGCGAGGCCTTGCGACAAATACAAGACCAACTGAATAAGGAAACGGACCAGGTCGCCAAACGGGCGATGATCTGCGCCATCGGACAGCTCGGCGACAAGTCGCAGATCAACCTTCTCATCCAGGAACTCAATTCCCAGGTGGAACAGGTGGCCATCGGGGCCGCCCAGGCCATCGCCACCATTTTCCAGAACCAAAAGACCATCGCGGGCGGTCTCCAGGACCAGGTCATACAGACACTCCTCGCCCGCTATCAACGGGCCACCGAGGATCAGGTCCCCCTCAAGCAGGAATTGCTCCGGGCCATGGGAATGACCAAGGATTTTCGCTTCATGGACCTGTATCGTCGGGAACTTACGAATTCAAGCCCGGATGTGCGTCTCTATGCCGCCAGGGGACTCGCGAATCTCGGCGACGATAAATATGTCCCTCTCCTGCTCGATCAGCTCAAGGATTCCGAACCTGCCGTTCGCGCCGAAGTGGCTGCGGGAATCGCCTCGCTCACTTCAGATCAACAGGCCGTCGAATATCTCCTCACGAGGACCAATCCCAATTTTGAAAAAGACAATCAGGTTCGCCGGCGGACCTGGGACGCCATCCTCGTTATGGTCAAGCGATGGCCCCTCGACCGTCAGCTTCAGTGGGCCAACCAACTCACGCTCCAGAGCGACCCGGTCACACAGGAACAAATGGCGGCCCTTGCCGACACGATCGGAGCGGAGATCACTGAACAAACCGCCGCATGGCCCCCGGATAAGAAAGTCGATGTCCTTATGTACTTCGGGACTTTCCTCCTGAAAACCACCCATGCCGAGGACGCCGTCAAGTATTTCCGCCAGGCCGTTTCCACCACCAAGCAGTTCTCGCCCGAAAAATCACTCGAGCGCACCGAGCAACTCCTCACCAGGCTCCTGAAGGTTCCGAATTCTGAGCCCATCGTCGCCCAGTACCTCAACGCACTTGTCGGAATCCTCGAACCGGATCAGGTCGAGAGCGTCATGACCGAGTTCGCCGAGTGGACAAGTCATCCGCCCAATACAAGAGCCGCGTCCAGAGTCTGTCATTCCCTGTCCCCGGATCTGATGAGCGGACTCCCGGACAATCTCCGTGACAAGCTCGATGCCCTGGGCAGAAAATACAAACCTCAAACCTCGCCGGCCACCAATACCCCTTCCACGGGAACCGGTCCAATGTAACTCTTCTAAACCTTGGAGATCAATGTATGGCACTCAAATACTACCTCGGAATCGACCTTGGCGGGACCAATATCAAAACCGGAGTTGCAGATGAAAATGCCAGGGTCTACAGCAAGGTGAGCGTACCCACCGGGGCCGTCGGCGGACCCGACGAAGTCATCGCTCGAATGTGCCAAGCCGGACAACAGGCCATTGACGAAGCGGGAATGAAAACCATCGACATCAGCGCTATCGGAATCGGCGCCCCGGGCAACCTGAGTCATGCCAAGGGAATCATCGTTGCTCCGCCGAACCTGCCCGGATGGAGAAACGTCCCCGTTAGAGACCGCATCGCCGCTCATTTCAACCGCCCCGCCACGCTGGAAAACGACGCCAACGTCGCCGCCTGGGGCGAATACTGGGCGGGCGCTGGGCGCAGAAAGCACTCCCTGGTCATGTTCACTCTCGGAACGGGCATCGGCGGAGGAATCGTCTACCACGGGCGGTTCATTCGCGGGTTTTACGATACTGCCGCCGAACTCGGACACATCATCGTGGAACCCAATGGCCGGCTCTGTGCCTGTGGGCAGCGAGGCTGTGTTGAAGCCTATGCCTCCGCCATGAACGCCGCCAAAGTCGCCACCGAGGGCCTGCTCGCCGGTGCCAAAAGCTCCATGAAAGAGGTCCTCGACCGCGAAGGCGCCATCACGACCGAAACCATGCTTGAGCATATGCTCAAGGGCGACCAGTACGCCCACGATATGTGGCATCAGACATGCCGATATCTCGCCATCGCTTGCGTCAACCTGAACCATTGTGTAAACACGCAGATCATCGTCCTCGCCGGCGGAATGGTCAATGCCGGAGAGCATCTGCTGAACCCCGTGCGAAAGTATTATTGGGAGCTCCAGGGACCCGTCTTTGGAGACGCTTCGCCCGATATCGTTCTCGCTGAGCTGGGAAGCGATGCGGGATTCGTCGGTGCCGCCGGTGCCGCCAAACTCAACCTCGAACTCGGCGAACTCTAATGCATCTTCGTAGGGGTACCGCTTGCTGTGTCCTCTTCTTCTCCTCCGTTCGATGTTGAATGTTCGACACGGAACATTCGGTATTGGCTATCCATCTTCTTGACGTTGCCGACTCTCTTCCAACTCCGAACTCATTCCTCCTCCACCGGTTCCAGATCCAGCTTTACCGACAGGAAACGCAGCATGTCCTTGAGCGCCACCACGCCCACCAGCTGATCGCCCTCCACCACCAGCAGACGGCTGTTGCCCGTCCGGTTCATCTGCGCCAGTGCCTTGACCGCGTCATCATTCGGACCGATCGTATTGTCCAGCGAGCATTCTTTCGCCACTTCGCTCACCGTATGACGGCTCCATTCTTCGCGAGGCACGTCCTTGATTTCCTTCGTGGAAACGCATCCCAGAATATGATGGTCTTCCGCAACCGGAAACATCTTGTAGTGGTACTTGTAAATGTAATCTTCCACCAACCCGCTCACCGGAAGCGTCGGCGGAACCACAACCGCATCCTCCTTCATGAACTTGGACACCGTCTCACCCTCTAGCGCCCGGCGCAGCAGCACCTGCTGGTAAGATGTTCGTGCCGCCGACTGCAGGAATATCCCGATCAGCACCCACCAGACCCCGCCCAGAAGGTTCCCGCTCAGAATGCTCACTATCCCAACAACGATGATGAACCACCCGAACCCCGTACCCACCGCCGACGCCACCCGCGTCGCCCATCGAAGGTTCTTTCTTGCACCCCACAGTATCGACCGCAGCACCCGCCCTCCATCCAACGGAAAGGCAGGCAGCATGTTGAATATCGCCAGAACAATATTGATCCACGCCAGATAACCCAGGACTCCCGACACCGCCCTCGGCCAGCCCGCTGTATGACCCGCCAGCAAAACCAAATAGAACAGGAATCCAAGGACGACGCTTGAGATCGGGCCGACGATCGCCATCAGGAATTCCGCCTTCGCGCTCGGCGGCTCATCCTCCATCTCCGCGATTCCCCCGAAAATGAATAACGTAATCCCCTTCATCGGCATGCCGAATCGACGGGCCACCAGCGAGTGAAACAGCTCATGGAACACAATCGAGCCGAACAGACCCAGCGTACCCGCTACCCCCATCCACCAGTATACCGACCCCGGCAGCCCGGGGTAAAAGTACGGGAATAGTCCCATCGCCAGCGACCACGTCACGAATACCGCCAGAATCAGCCAACTTGCGTCAAGCCGGACCTCGAAACCGAACAACTTAAAAAGTGTAATCCGCCTCCCAAACATGGCCGCCCCTCCCCTTTACAGGACGTCAAACCGGACCCCTGAACATATCTCCACTCCTATCGATTCTATCTCATATTCCCAAACATGCAAGCCGATGCTCAACGAAACAAAGCCGATACCCACCCCTCACCTCCCACTTGTGCCCCGCCGGACTTGCGTATACCATGAGTCACATTCGCAAGGAAGAACGCTGATGAACATCGTCAAACCCAAGCTCTGTGGTGGTCAGGCAAAACCTGGTGTGGGTGAAACACCCTTGGCGCCATCAGCGTTCGCATCGCAGCCAAGTCTTTGTGCCGCAGTCAACTCGTCCGATCGGACCTATTCCCCCTTCACTCCAAAGCTGCCGCTGAAGATAAGGTAATCGCTGAAATCCACTTGGCCGTCTCCGTTCAGATCACTCGGCAGGTCCGTACCGGTCAACCCGAAATCAATCGAGAACTCCAGGTAATCGGCCATGCTGATCTTGTTGTCGCCGTTGATATCACCGTTCACAAGCGAAAAGCTGAAAACATACGGACCCGCCCCGCTACCGGTTACGCTCGTGGCCGCCGAACCATTAACAACCAGACTACCCGCCGTTACCCCTGTAACCGCCTTGGAAAAACTCACCGACGCGGAAGGCAGGGACGTGATCGCGCCCCCGGTCGCCGGACTCACTTCGCTGATGACCGGGACTGTGTATTCTCCCCGAAGACGGTAGCCCCCAGACAAAAGAAGAAAACTCTCATCATGAATAGCTTGAATTCTGGTCCTCTTACGCCCATTGAGTCATCCTTTCGCAGGGAAACCAGTACCCCATTTGAGATAAATTATACATAATTTCTATGACAAAGTCAATATTATTACTCAATTATACTGCTGGCGTCCAGAAGACAGGAACAATGTCATGCAAGACCCAAAAGTCCTTGGCATCCATCTATTCCATCTTCTAGAATACAGCCTCGATGTGTTCCTGCGAAGATCAGCCAGGCGCACCCCGGCCGCCAGGCGGAAAGGACATCATGAAACCTGCAATCCTCATCACCGAACAGCAGTTCGCCAAAGGTGGCGACGTCTTTGAAGCCTGCGCCGAAGTGGACTGCATCTCTGCCCCTGGCGATGAAGCCCCCTTGGCTAAAATGGTCGAGGAAAAGCAGGCCAAGGCCGTCATCGTGGGCGTCGAGAAGTATACCGGCGCGCTGTATTCCGCCTTGGCCAACGGCATCATCTCCCGCTTCGGTGTCGGTTACGACAGCATCAGCCGCGAGCAGTGCCGGAAACACAACGTCATCCTCACCAACACCCCGGGCGTGCTGGATGTCTCCGTGGCTGAACACGCGGTCTTCCTCATGGGTGCGCTAGTCCGGTCCATTCCTCAATCCGATCACGCGATGCGAGCCGGAAGTTTCCAAGCCTCTGCGGGCGCGGAACTCTTCGGAAAGACCCTCCTCGTGGCTGGCTTCGGCCGAATCGGGCGACGCATGGCCGCCATTGCCGGGTTCGGACTCGGAATGAACGTCATCGCGTTCGGGCGAACTCCCCTCGCCGATCATGCCGACGCCCAGCAGATCACCAGCACGGAATTCCTCGCCAAGTATTCCCTCAGCCACTACACCACCGATATCGACTCCGCCCTGCCAGGCGCGGATTTCATCTCCATCCACATGGCCTCCAACGATAAAACGCATCATTTCTTTGACGCTCGCCGCCTGGCCCTGTGCAAAAAAGCATGTTCCATCATTAATACCGCCCGTGGCCCGATCATCGATGAATCTGCTCTCTTCGACGCCCTCAGCCAAGGCCGTCTCGCCGGCGCCGCGATTGACGTCTTCGAACACGAACCTTACCAACCCGTCCATCCCGCCAAGGACCTGCGAACCCTTAGCAACGTAGTCCTCACCCCGCACGTCGGGTCCAACACCCTCCAAGCCAATCGACGAATGACTGAAATGTCCCTCATGAACTGTCTTTACTTCTATGCCGGACAGTTCGATAAGCTCACGCGCGTCTGGTAATTTTGACAACCCGAACATTGCCAGGTCTCTGACATTCTGTCATCCGCGTTTTTTCCATCCCTCATAACTCTTCGGTTTCCATGCCATTAGGCATTTCCTTGCTTTGGCACGTCCCTTGCCGTATACAATTACACAGGGGTGGAGGGAACCACCTCTGCATAAGGAGAAAAAAGTATGTTCAGATTTCTAAACAATGTGAAGACAGCGATGCTGCTGGCGGCCTTGATGGTCATCTTCGTGGTGGCAGGACGCGCCATAGGCGGAACGAACGGAGCCATCATTGCGCTCATACTCGGTGGGGGCATGAACATTGTCGCCTATTTCTTCAGCGACAAAATTGCCCTGGCCACCATGGGCGCTAAAGAAATTTCGCGAGATCAATCACCGGAAATCTACGATATCGTGGAGAACCTGGCCAGACGCGCACAGCTTCCCATGCCCCGCATCTATATCGCCCCTACCGACGTCCCCAATGCGTTCGCCACGGGGCGCAACCCGAAGCACGCCGTTGTCTGCCTGACTTCGGGCATCATGCGCATTCTCGATCGTGAAGAAATCGCAGCCGTCCTCAGTCATGAGTTGGCACACGTAAAGCACTACGACGTTCTGATCAGTACGATCGCTGCCACCATCGCCGGAGCCATCAGCGCCCTGGGATACATGCTCTACTTCATCCCCATCGGCGGCAGCAACGACGACGACCGGGGCAATCCGCTGGCGGCCCTGCTGATGATTATCCTCGCGCCCATCGCGGCCGCGCTCATCCAACTCGCCATCTCTCGAAAACGCGAGTACAACGCCGACAATTACGGCGCCGAACTCATGGGCAACCCCATGCCTCTGGCGACAGCACTCGAAAAGCTCGAATACATGAACAAGCAGATGCCGATGAACCTGGCAAACCCGGCACAGGCGAACATGTTCATTGTTCAGCCGCTTTTGGGCGAAGGATTCACCAGCCTGTTCCAGACGCATCCGTCGACCCAGGCGAGAGTCAAGGCCCTCATCGGCCGGCCGACGACTGGACAATCGTTTCACTAGTATCTCTTGAACGCTGCAACTTGAGCGAATGGGAGGAAAGTAGACATGGCACGATTAGACAAGCTAACAGTAAAGGCGCAGGAGGCAATCGCCGGGGCGCAGAACCTGGCAAGCCGCCACAATCATTCCGTAATTTCAGGGCTCCACCTGCTGGCCGCCATGCTCGAGGAAGGTCAGTCCGGTCTGGCAGCCAATATCCTGAGCAAAATCGGAGTCAACTACAATCAGATATTGTCGGTGGTGGAAAGTGAGCTAAAACGCATGCCGACCGTCAGCGGCGGCACGCCGACTCCGGACCAGGAGTTCATGGAATTGCTCAACCAAGCACAGACCCAGGCCACCAACATGAAGGACAGTTACGTCACCATCGAACACCTTCTTCTGGCCATGGCGGTATCCAAAGGACCTGCCAAGGAAGTCCTCTCAACGTTCGGTGTCGATCAGAACCGCATCCTGAACGCCATGAAGGAGGTTCGCGGTTCGCAACCCGTTACCGACGAACACGCCGAAGAAAAATACAACGCACTCGAGCGCTACGGCAGGGATTTGGTTGAAATGGCCCGTCAGGGCAAGCTGGACCCCGTCATCGGGCGGGACGAGGAAATCCGCCGCTGCATGCAGGTCCTGTCGCGCCGGACAAAGAACAACCCCGTCCTTATCGGCGAAGCCGGCGTCGGCAAGACTGCCATCGTTGAAGGACTCGCCTTGCGAATCATCAATGGCGATGTGCCCGAGAACCTGAAGGACAAACGCATCGTCGCCCTGGATATGGGCGCCCTGATCGCCGGGGCAAAATACCGTGGTGAATTCGAGGACCGACTCAAAGCCGTCATCCGCGAAGTCGTTCAGTCCGAGGGACAGGTCATCCTCTTCATCGATGAGCTTCACACCGTTGTCGGCGCCGGACGTGCCGAAGGCGCCGTCGACGCGGGCAACCTGCTCAAACCCGCCCTCGCGAGGGGCGAGCTGCGAACCATCGGCGCCACCACCCTCGACGAATACCGTAAGAACATCGAGAAAGACGCCGCCCTCGAGCGCCGCTTCCAGCCGGTGTACGTCTCCGAACCCTCGGTGGAATACACCATCGCCATTCTGCGGGGCCTAAAGCCCCGTTACGAAATGCACCACGGAGTACGTATCACCGACCCCGCCATCATCGCGGCCGCCACGCTTTCCAATCGCTACATCACCGACCGGTTCCTGCCGGACAAGGCGATCGACCTGATCGACGAAGCCGCTGCCCGGCTCCGAATCGAGAACGACTCTCTGCCCAGCGAGCTCGATGAGACCCGCCGCAAAATCATGCAGCTGGAAATCGAGCGCGAGGCGATCAAGAAGGAAACCGACCCTGCCACCCGGGAACGGTTGGAACGCATGGAACAGCAGCTAGCCGAACTTCGCGAAACGGATGCCCAGCTTTCCGCTCGATGGGAGCAGGAATCCAGCATCCTCAAGAAAATCCGCGAACTCAAAGAGAAGATCGACAATATCCGGACGCAGTTCGAGAATGCTCAGCGTCAGGGCAAGCTGGAGGAAGCGGCTCGGCTCCGCTACGGCGAGATGGTCCAGACCGAAAAACAGCTCGCCGAAGCCCAGGAGCAGTTGGCTGCCACCCAGAATGCCGGCGGCGGACTGATCCGTGAGGAAGTGACCGACGAGGAAATCGCCGAAATCGTCAGCAAGTGGACGGGAATTCCCGTGAATCGACTCGTCGAAGGCGAGCAGCAGAAGCTCATGCACATGGAAGAACGCCTCCAGCATCGCGTGGTCGGACAGGAGGAAGCCGTCGAGGCCGTCTCCAACGCCATCCGCCGCGCTCGATCGGGCCTGAGCGACCCCAAGCGTCCATTGGGAAGCTTCCTCTTCCTCGGACCCACGGGCGTCGGAAAAACCGAACTCGCCAAGGCCGTCGCGGAATTCCTCTTCGATACCGAAGAAGCCATGGTTCGAATCGACATGTCCGAGTTCATGGAGCAGCATTCGGTGGCCCGTCTCATCGGAGCCCCTCCCGGCTATGTGGGTTATGAGGAGGGCGGACGACTCACTGAAGCCGTCCATCGACGCCCCTACTCGGTGATCCTCTTCGACGAGGTCGAAAAGGCGCATCGGGACGTCTTTAACGTGCTCCTGCAGGTCCTCGACGACGGTCGCCTTACCGATGGCCAAGGCCGGACGGTCGATTTCCGCAATACCGTCATCATCATGACCAGCAACATCGCCTCCGAAGCCATCTACAAGCTTGCCCAGGAAAAGGCCGCCGATTGGGAAATCGAGGCCCACGTCAAAGACGCCTTGCGACAGTTCTTCCGGCCCGAGTTCCTCAACCGGCTGGATGAAGTGATCGTCTTTCATCCGCTGTCGCGAGAAGACCTGGTCAAGATCGTCGGGATCCAGATGCGCTATCTCGAGGACCGGCTGCTCGAACGGAATCTGACGCTGGACGTCACCCCTGCCGCCAAAGACTTGCTCATCGAGCAGGGCTACGATCCGTCTTACGGCGCCAGACCGCTCAAACGGCTGATCCAGAAGAACATCGAGAACATCCTCGCCAACGAGATCCTCAAGGGCGCGTTCGTCCCGGGTGATACCATCGTCGTCGACGCGGAAAAGGGCGTTTTCAAGGTCCGCAAAGGTCAGCCCAGGGGCACAGGACCCGATGGAAAAGGAAAAACCAAGGTCGTCTCGGCCGAAGTAGTAAAGTAGACTTCGCGTTCGGAATCTTGTAGGATAGGTTTCTGAACCCATCAATTCCGATGAAGTTGGAATGCGCCAACATGACGGATGTATTGAACGAACAGAAACTACTCGACCTATACACCAAGAAGACCGTCAGTGTCCGCTGGACCAGTCACACGGTCGTACTTGACATCCCGCTCACCGGCTTTAGTTCCTTCCAACTCGACCAAGGTACGCTCAAGCTGCTCAAACACATCGAAGCAGAGCATCCGACGTGGAAACGGGCGGTTGATCTCGGCTGCGGCTATGGAACCATCGCGATCAACCTGGCGATAACCGGTGCCGCTACGCAAGTCGTCGGTATCGACCGCGATGCCCTCGCCGTCGCATTCGCTCAACGCAATGCCGCCAAAAACTCGCTCACCAACTGTCAGTTTCTCGGCGGCCTGGACTACAATCAGCTCGGCACGGGCGAAACATTCGACGCCATCTTATCCAACGTCCCCGCAAAAGCCGGCGAACCCGTCCACCAGGCCATGCTGCTCGATGCGGGACAGTATCTGAATCCAGGCGGGCAGGTGGCCATTGTCGTTGTCGCGACGCTGGAGGAACGCATCGATAGAATCCTTGCCCGTGAGCAGATCGAACTCAGGCAGAAGGTTCGCTTCCCCGACTACGTCCTCTACCTTTACACGTTTCGCGAGGCAGTCCCCCCCGCTCCGTCGCCATATACGAGAAACTCGCTCACTCTGTCCTGGCAAGATCACACGTACCAAATGGAAACCGCCTTCGGCCTGCCCGAGTTCGACAGCATCTCCTGGGATACCGATCTCCTGCTCAACGCCGTTGCGAAGATAAGGGCGAAGCTGAATTTCCGCAAGCTTATCGTCCTGAATCCCGGCCAGGGACATATTCCCGTGATCCTCGGACATCTCACCAAAGGACTCGACGAAATTGTCCTGATCTCCCGCGACGCCCTGGCCCTGCGGCAAAGCGCCATCAATATCCGCAAGAACGAGGTCTGCGAAACAGTCCATTCAGCGCACACCATCGCCTTCAGCAGCCCAGAGTGCGCAAACGCCACTCTCTGCGTGGGAATGATCAACGACAAGGAAGGACTCGAAATCAACGTGGAGAAAATCGCTCAGACGCGTCAGGCCTGCGGAACCATGCCCATCATCCTCGCGTCCCCCGCCTCTTTCGGCCTGCGCCTCGAAAAAGCCCTCAAGCAGCATGGAATCAAGGCTACTCTCACAAAGAAACACCAGGGAAATGCCGTAATCGAGTGCATGTAGCTGCCCTGAATCCCGGCCTCTACAGGATATTGTGATGAGTCCTGTAGGACGGGTTTCTGAACCACTGCGTAAATATCTTTGGCTCTCCGTGTCTCGGCGAAATCCATCCGACCCCGGCGTTGCCGGTGACGGACGGTCGCAGCGACCGCGAGGTCGCGAGAGCGGCAGGCCGAAAGTCGGTTGGCCTGACTCGGCGTCGCGATCGACGAGACCGAACAGATGACTCGCACGCAAGAGTGGGTGCGTCACAAAGAAAGACAAGACGGCGGGTTGATCACTCGCCCTGCGGGGATCATTGCTCCATGTGGACAACGCCTCGGCGTCGGTCGGCGGTCATGCTGGCTTTCTTGAGCACATCAAACACACTGCGTGCGCCTCGGATCTTGTACAGCACACAGTTGGGTTGATTCGCGTCCGTCGTCACCAGTTCGATCGTGCCGATTCCGAAGATCCGATCGAGCAGCGAACGCCGCAGTTGAAGGTCGCTGATCCGGAACAGGTCGAGGTTGTCCGCCTGTTTGCTGAGCACGCCCTCTTCAAACTCAATCCGGTCATTGGTCACGCGGTAGAACGTGCTTTTGAAGATGATGATTCGGACAATGATCCACAGCAGCGCGATGGCGGTCAGACCCAGACCGATCCATGTTCCGTAGTTCTGCGGGTAGTAGTAGGCGATGAACGCGCCTGCGGCGATCACAATCGCGGCTGTGATGAATGACCCCGCCATGGCCAGCAGAGAGGGCGAGCCTTCGAAGAAGACCTCCGTATCCAGGTCGGGAGCATACATCGGGTTCCTGAGCGATGGATCCGGAATAGCGACTGACGCGCCGGGGCGGGCATTGGGGTCCAGGAACTCACCGCAGAAGCGGCATTTGACTGCCTCGGCGAGGATCGTTTCCCCGCAAAAGGGGCATTTTTTCGTCGCCCGATCCGATGATTCGTTTTTTTGCTCGTTCATGCCGCACCCTTTCATTACCTTGTTCGAGTATTCGAGTTTACAGCAGCCTCGGTGTGCCGGATGGCTTCGCCGAAGACTCCTCGCAATGACAGCCGAGGGACGTCAACCAAGGATTACTATACTCTCCCGCATAGAAATGTAAAACTGGTTCTTGGCAGGTTGGAGGAGGTGTTGTAGGATAGGTTCCGTAAACGTTGGGAGAAGAAGGCATGAGTTTGATCGACGAGGAGATGGAGAAGATCGAGAAAGTCGTTTCGATTTTGCGTAAGTGCGAGAGCGTTCTTTTCATCACCGGGGCCGGGATATCGGCGGATTCCGGATTGCCCACCTACCGCGGTATCGGCGGGTTGTATAATAACAAACGCACGGAAGAAGGGTTGGCGATTGAGGATGCGCTGTCCGGGCAGATGCTGACGCGGCGGCCTGAGGTTTCCTGGAAGTACATTTACCAGATTGAGTCTGCCTGTCGAGGGGCGAAATTCAACCGCGGGCATGAGGTGATCGCGGAGATGGAGCGGCACTTTCCGCGCGTCTGGACGCTCACGCAGAACATCGATGGTTTTCACCGGGATGCCGGGGCCCGCAATCTTATTGAGATCCACGGGGATATTCATGTTCTGCTGTGTACCGAGTGCGATCATTCCCGCCATGTGGAGAACTACGCGGATATTCAGATCCCGCCCCGCTGTCCGGAGTGCGGCGCGATCATCAGGCCGGGCGTGGTCCTGTTTGGCGAGATGCTCCCAACCGATCAGTGCAGCCTGCTGCAGGAGCAACTCCATCGGGGTTTCGATATTGTTTTTTCGGTCGGTACGACCAGCGTTTTTCCATACATTGCCCAGCCGGTGCTCGACGCCCGGCGGAACGGGATTCCAACGGTGGAGATCAACCCCGGTGGAACGCACGTCTCGCACTGCGTGGACTACAAGTTCAGCGCGGGGGCGGCAGTCACGCTTGACGCGATCTGGTCGTACTACCTGGAAAAACACCTGTCGAAATAGGCGTGTTCCGCTTATAATGACTCGCGTAGATTCGGGGCTGAGCATTGTTTTTTTTGAGGGGACAGCACACATGAATAGAAGGGACGTTCTGAAACTGGTTATCAGCGTGCTTGCTTGTCAGATGGTCGGGATTCTGGGGTCGCTCGTGACGACTCCCGCAATTCCCACGTGGTATGCCTCGCTGAACAAACCTTCGTTTACCCCACCCGGCTGGGTGTTCGGCCCGGTGTGGGTGACGTTGTATTTTCTAATGGGCGTGGCGGTGTTCCTCATCTGGCGGATGGACTTACGCAATTCCGCCGTTCGCGCCGCCCTACTGCTATTTGTGGCCCAACTTATCAGCAACGGCATCTGGTCGCCGCTTTTCTTTGGCCTGAAGTCCCCTTTGCTTGGACTTATCGACGTGGCTGCGCTGTGGGTGTTGATCGTTCTGACCATCGCGGCATTCGCCCGTCTCTCGCGGGCGGCAGCGATTCTGCTGGTCCCGTACATCGCCTGGGTGACTCTTGCCCTGGCACTGAATTTCAGTATCTGGCGTATGAATCCATGAGGGGTGGCCGATGAATCCGAAGCGTGTTCGCGTTCTGCGGCAAGGTCCATCCATTGGGGGACCTGTGGTCTATTGGATGAGCCGTGATCAGCGTGTGCGGGACAACTGGGCGCTTTGTCACGCACAGGCCGAGGCGATGAGCCGTAAGTCTCCACTGGCCGTCGTCTTTTGCCTCGTGCCGGGATTCCTGAACGCGGGTCTCCGCCAGTATGCATTCATGCTCAAGGGGCTTCGGGAGGTCCAAACAGTCCTGGCTAAGAAGAACATCCCGTTCTTTCTTCTCATGGGCGAACCGGAGGATTGCGTCCCACAATTCCTGGCCAAATGCAGGGCTGGTCTGCTTATCACCGATTTCGATCCCCTGCGGGTCAAACGCGAATGGAAGGCCAGCGTCGCCGACGGGGTCGAAATTCCCATCCATGAAGTGGATGCGCACAACATTATCCCCTGCTGGGCCGCCTCGCCGAAACTGGAGTTCGGCGCGTACACGATTCGCCCGAAGATTCACCGGCTGATCCCGGAGTTTCTGGACGATCTGCCCGTTGTTCGCAAGCATCCGTTTGCGTGGCCCGATGTACCGCAACACGACTGGGAGAGGGCGCTGAGATCACTTCGAGTTGATAAGGCTGTCACCGAGGTCGATTGGTTGACGCCCGGGGAGGCGGCGGCCCACAAGATGCTTGATTGTTTCCTCCGGCAGAAGCTGGCCGCCTACGAGACTACTCGCAATGACCCTACCCAGGACGGTCAATCGAACTTGTCGCCTTATCTTCACTTCGGCCAGATTTCCGCACAGCGGGTTGCGTTGGAGGTGACGCGATACGCCATCGGTACGGCATCGAAGGAGGCATTCCTCGAGGAACTGATC
Source organism: uncultured Phycisphaerae bacterium (assembly GCA_964563935.1). GTDB lineage: Bacteria > Planctomycetota > Phycisphaerae > JAAYCJ01 > JAAYCJ01 > JBAZZQ01. The sequence goes on from CAZLZE010000014.1 coordinate 52,797, forward strand.
GTCCGGCGCGAGCTGGCGGATAATTTCTGCTTCTATAACGAGTGTTATGACTCATTTGAGGGGTTTCCGGATTGGGCCAAGGCCACACTCAATGCCCATCGGAGGGATAAGCGGGCGAATTTGTTTTCACTTGAGCAGCTTGAGCACGGCGAGACCTACGATGAACTGTGGAATGCGTCTCAGCGGCAGATGGTACGAACGGGCAAGATGCATGGTTACATGCGGATGTATTGGGGCAAGAAGATTCTCGAATGGACACCATCGCCGGAGGAAGCCCTTCGGGTCGCGATAACGCTGAACGACAAATACGAGCTTGACGGTCGCGATCCGAACGGGTACGTTGGCATCGCCTGGTGCGTGGGCGGCGTTCACGATCGCCCCTGGCCTGAGCGCCCCGTTTTCGGGAAGATCCGTTACATGAGTTACGGCGGGGCGAAATCGAAATTCGACGTCGAGGAGTATATCCGTCGCTATGCAGATACCGCTGCTCAATGACATCCTGATCCTTTTCAGTATCGGTATTGCCGTCATTTTCCTGTGCCACCTGCTGCATATCCCTTCGATCGTCGGGTTGCTGATTACGGGCGTAGTGGCAGGTCCTCACGGGCTTGGACTTATTCAAGCGGTTCGGGAAGTTGAGACTCTGGCTGAGATCGGCGTGGTGGCGTTGTTGTTTACCATCGGGATGGGTCTGTCTTTCGACACTATTTTGCAGATGCGACGTACGGTTCTTGTGGGCGGGTCGATTCAGATATTGCTCAGTTGTCTTGCCGGATTCTTCTTCGCCCGGATGGCCGGGTTATCGATCGGGCAGTCTGTGTTCAGCGGTTTTCTCCTCGCTCATAGCAGCACGACGATTATGCTCCGTGCGTTCCAGGAGCGGGCAGAGGTGAATAGTCCACATGCCCGGATCAGCCTGGGTATATCGATCTTTCAGGATATCATGAGCGTTCCCATGATGCTTCTGATTCCCGTGCTGGCCGGGACTGAGTCTCAAGATGGGGGATCGTCGTTGTTTCTTATCGTGAAGGGCTTGGCAATTGTTATGCTGGCTGTGGCATTGGGAAAGTCGGTGGTGCCGCGTGTGTTGTACCAGGTGGTGAAGACTCGCAGCCGGGAGTTATTTCTCCTTTGCCTGATAGTGTTCGGTGTGGGGGTGGCTGGACTCACGTATTCGGCGGGTCTTTCGCTGGCGTTGGGTGCGTTCCTGGCCGGCCTGATCATTTCGGAATCCGAATATGCGCACCAGGCGATCGGGGATATTTCTCCATTTCGCGATGTGTTTACGTCATTTTTCTTCATTTCCGTCGGGATGCTTTTGAATATCGGGTTCTTTTTTCAGCATCCGATTCTCATCCTGACGCTCGCGTTTGGAGCCCTGGCGATCAAATTCCTTATCGCGTCCGTGGCCGCCTATTTGCTGGAGTTCCCGCTTCGGACGGTCTTGCTGGCGGGTTTCGCGTTGTCATCGATCGGTGAGTTTTCGTTTATTCTGGCAGGGACTGGTCTGAAGGCAGATCTGATGACTACCGATACGTATCAGACGTTTCTGGCCGTTACAATCCTGACGATGGCGGCGGTTCCCTTTCTGATGAAGTCTGGGCCGTTCCTGGCTGAGCAGATCATTCGCCTGGGGTTGGTCGAGCTTCCCACGGCCAAGCAGGCGCCAGAACCACTTGGACTGCGCGATCACCTTGTCATAATCGGCTTTGGCGTCAACGGTCGCAACCTTGCCCGAGCCGCCCGGGCGGCGGGCATCCAATACGTTATCATCGAGACGAACCCGGAGACTGTTCGCGAGGAGCGAAAGCGCGGCGAGCCGATTTACTTTGGCGATGCGGCGCAGAAGGTCATTCTGGAGCGTACGGGGGTACCGGCGGCGAGAATTGTCGTCATCGCGATTTCCGATCCAGTGGCCACCCGTAACGTCACGAAAATCATCCGCGACCTGAGCCCCGAACCGTACATTATCACGCGCACTCGGTTTCTGCAGGAGGTCCAGCCGCTGCACAACCTCGGCGCCAACGATGTTATACCCGAGGAATTTGAAACGTCGGTTGAGATTTTCACGCGGGTCCTCCGCAAATACCTCGTTCCGTACGACGAGATCGAGCGTTTTGTCGCAGAGGTACGATCGGACAACTACGATATGTTCCGTACCCTTTCGCCCGCCTCAGCTTCTCTTCTTGACCTGAAGTTGCAGTTGCCTAATCTTGAGATTGAGACGTTCCGCATTCGTGAGGAGTCGCCCGCCAAGGGCAAGACGCTGGCCGAGCTTGACCTCCGCAAGCAATATGGGGTAACGCTCCTGGTTATTCAGCGTGACCTGGATCTCCTGCCGAATCCTGCGGGCAACACGTGCCTGAGGACGAACGATGTTCTTATCCTGCTTGGTACACCGGAAAGTCTGGCGTCGATCGTCCGGTTGTTTTAGGGGCAGATCTGTTGGGGAGGGAGGGCGAAAAAAAAGTCGATAAGACTTCAGGTATTGTTTTGACAATCTGCGTGGCAGCGGATATATATATGACACATCGCATGCGG
>CAZLZE010000015.1:0-54992 GCA_964563935.1 uncultured Phycisphaerae bacterium
GCAGGCCCACAAGCTCAAACCCATCGGCCAACTGGCGGCAGGGATTGCCCACGAGATCAACACGCCGATGCAGTACGTGGGCGACAATACGCGATTTTTGAAGGACAGTTTTGAGGATCTGATCAAGCTGCTGCGGAAATTCACACGATTGACATACGCGGTGAAGCAGGGCAAGGTTGATCCTTCACTGATCGCGGAAGTGCAGGAGGCGATCGAGAAGAGCGAGATGGATTATCTGATGCAGGAGATCCCGGTGGCGATTCAGCAGACGCTGGAGGGGATTCGCCGGGTATCGGAGATCGTCCGGGCGATGAAGGAGTTTTCACACCCCAACGATCTGGTCAAGTCGGAGATCAACATCAACGACGCCATTGTGAACACGATCACGGTGGCGCGCAATGAGTGGAAATACGTGGCGGAGATGGAAACGGACCTGGATCCGGATCTGCCGCTGGTGCCGTGCCTGCGGGGCGAGTTCAACCAGGTCATTCTGAATATTCTGGTCAACGGCGCCCAGGCGATCGAGGAGGCTTTGGGGGGCGAGAAGGAACGGAAAGGGAAGATTACGGTGCGGACGCGCCGGGATGGGGACTGGGCGGAGATTCGGATTTCGGATACGGGGAACGGAATTCCGAAGGATGTCCAGACGCGGATTTTCGATCCCTTCTTCACGACGAAGGACGTGGGCAAGGGAACGGGTCAGGGATTGACGATCTCGCACGCGGTGATCGTGGAGAAACATCAAGGCACGATCAGCTTCGAGACTGAGGACGGTAAGGGAACGACATTTATCATTCGGTTGCCACTTAAGGGGCAAGGGTGAACCATGGCAAGAAAGCGTGTGATTCTGTTTGTGGATGACGAACCGATGGTCCTGGACGGTCTTCGGAGGATGCTGCGGCCGATGCGGGACGAATGGGCGTTTTGTTTCGCGAACAGCGGGCAGGAGGCATTGGATCTGATGGCCCGGCAACACGTGGACGTGATCGTATCGGATATGCGCATGCCGGGGATCGACGGGGTCCAACTGCTGAACGAGGCGAAGCAGCGGTATCCGCGCATGATCCGCGTGGCCTTGTCGGGTCAGACATCCAAGGAGAGCGTCATTCGGTCCGTTGGTCCGATCCATCACTATTTGAGCAAGCCGTGCCACGGCGAGCAACTCAAGGCGGCCCTGACGCGGGTGAAGGCATTGGAGGCGATTCTGGAAGTGGAGGAATTGCGGGGCGTGATATTGGAGATGGAATCGCTGCCGAGCCTTCCGGCCTACTATTATGAATTGCTGCAGGAGATCGAGAATCCGGAAGGATCGGTGCGGAAGGTGGGGCAGATCATCTCCCGGGATATCGGCATGAGCGCCAAGATTCTTCAACTGGTGAATTCGGCGTTCTTCGGTCTCCAGCGTCACATTATGGATCCGTCGGAGGCGGCGGTTATCCTCGGGCTTGAAACGATCAAGATGCTCGTGCTGGTGGTTCACGTGTTTTCCGTGTTCGACCAGACGCGGCTTGAAGAGTTTTCGCTGCATGACCTGTGGGAGCACAGCGCGACGGTGGGTCATTACGCCCGCAAGATCGCGGCTCGTGAGACGACGGACAAGAAACTGATTGACAGTGCGGCTTTGGCGGGCATGCTCCATGACGTGGGCAAGCTGGTACTGGTCGACAAATTACCGGGACCGTACAGTGACGTGCTTCGCCAGGCTCGCGAGCGGAACATTCGTCTGGTCGATGCGGAGAAGCAGACGCTGAGGACCACTCACTCGGCGATTGGCGGTTATCTGCTGGGCTTGTGGGGTTTTTCGGACGTGATTCTGGAGGCGGTAGAAGGCCATCACAATCCGGGTGCTTCGTCTGAAGCGGGATTTTCGCCGGTGACGGCGGTTCATGCGGCCGACGCGATCGTTCGGTCGGCGGATCTGCCGGTGGGTACGGATTGGACATCGCTTCTGGATCCGGGGTATGTATCCGGCGTGGATAGCAGTCGATTGGCGGAATGGAAGCAGGTTTGCGAATCATCTCTGTTACAGGAGAGCTCGCGATGACAGAAAAAGTGCTTTGTGTGGATGACGATCCGAATGTCCTGGCGTCCTACCATCGTCAGTTGCGAAAGCAATTTGACGTGGAAGTGGCGGTTGGTTCCGAAGCGGGATTGCGGACGATGTCCGTACAGGGTCCGTTCGCGGTAATTCTGGCGGACATGAACATGCCGAGAATGAACGGCATTCAGTTCCTCAACGCGGTCAAGGCGCATTCTCCGGAGACGGTGCGGATGATCCTGACGGGGAACGCGGATTTGAAGACGGCGATGGACGCCGTCAATACAGGCAGCATTTTTCGCTTTCTGACCAAGCCGTGTGAGCCGGAAGTGTTGATCGGGGCCATTCAGGCGGGGATCGAGCAGTATGCGCTTGTGACGGCTGAGAAGAATCTGCTGAAGAGCACGTTGACGGGCAGCATCAAGGTCATGACGGAGATTCTGAGCATGGTGAACCGGACGGCGTTCAGCCGGGCGGAGCGGATGCGCGGGTTTGTGAGCGATCTGGTCAAGACGATGAAGCTTCAGGACGCATGGCAGTACGAAGTGGCGGCGATGCTCTCGCAGATTGGGTGCATGATGCTTCCCCATCGGTTGCTGGAGAAGGTCGCCAAGTTGGAACATCTGACGGCAGAGGAGGACGAGCTGTATCGAAGTCATCCCGCCGTGGCGAGCAAGCTTTTGAACCGGATTCCGCGTTTGGGGATGATCTCCCAGATGATCGAGGGGCAACTTCGCTCGTTTCGCTCGTTTGACAAGGTTGAGCGGGAATCAGGAAATGAGCACATTGCCCTTGGTTCGCAGATTCTCCGTGCGGCATTGGATTATGACTCGCTGATCATGCTGGGGCGATCGAACAGCGAAGTGATCCGCGTGTTCGAACAGCGGACGGGGGAATACAATCCGGCGATCGTCGCGGCCCTGAAGAAACTTCTGGTGTCCGGGGCGAGTCAGAAGGCGGAGCAGATTATCGATATCGGAGTCAGCGAGGTTCGGATCGGGATGATCGCCGACCAGGACATCATGGGCATGGACGGCATGCTTCTGGTTCCCAAGAAGCACCAGATCACCTATCCTGTTCTTCTCCTGTTGCGTAACGTGGCGAAGGAATCTGGGGTTTGCGAGCCATTCCGTGTTCGCGTTCCACAGGGATGCACGGAACAGCAGGGCGAGACCGAACCCGCTCTTCAAATCGCGGTGTAATTCTGTTGCTGATCGTGTCTACTGGGCCAATTTGAACCCGAGCCCGCTGAGGGTACGTTTCAAGGATTCCGCCGCCGGGGCCGTCACTTCCACCACCGTATTGAAGAATTCCCGCCGAACAGGGTAATTCTTCCGGAGCAGGTCGAAATGCCTGGGTCGTTTGTCGGCCGGCATGGTCAGGATTTCCCTGAGTCGTTTATCGTCGGCCTCAATGTCGTAGACGTGTCTGATCGTTGCGCAGAGATCGGATTCAATGTCGTCTGTTGTCGCGAGTGAGATGGATGGTACGACGGGCGGAGGCATGAGGAGTTTGGGGTTCCATGTGGGTTCGATTCCGAGGAATCGGCAGGCGGCGTGATAGATCATTTCCGTTCCGTTGACTTTTCCGTCAAAGCTGTAGCCGGCGATATGCGGCGAGCCGAGATCGACCATTTCGAGGAGTTGGGCATCGATGTCGGGCTCGTTTTCCCACACGTCGAGCACGCATCCGGCGATGCGTTTGTTTCGGAGGGCGGTCTTGATGATCTCACCGTCGGCGACTGCCCCGCGGGAACTGTTGAGCAAGTAGGCTGTGGGTTTCATCCGCCCGATGAACAGGTCGTTTACCATGTGAAATGTCGGCCAGCGGTCGTTGATTTTCAGCGGGACGTGCAGAGTTACGAAGTCGGCGGCCTTGAGCAGGTCCGGCAGGTCACAGTAATCGGTCGATCCGGTGCGTTCACGCAGGGGCGGGTCGTTTTTCAGGACGGTCATGCCCAATTCGCGGCCTTTATGGGCGACTTTGCTTCCGACGTTCCCGACGCCGATGACACCGAGGGTTTTTCCCGCCAGAGTGAAGCCCTTTCGCCGGGCGAGGGTCAGAAGGGCGGCGGTGATGTACTCGGCCACCGAGTTGGAGTTGCTTCCCGCGGCGCTGGCGAAGGCGATGCCCGATTGCTGGAGCCAGAGTTCATCGATGTGATCGGTTCCGATGGTCGCGGTGGCGACCATTTTCACCCGGGTTCCGGCCAGCAGGGATTCGTCGACGCGCGTGACGGACCGCACGAGAAGGATGTCGGCGTCTTTGAGCAGAGCGCAGGTGATGGCCCGGCCGCTGACGAGGTCGACCTTTCCCAGCGACCCAAAGGCCTCGCGGACGTAGGGGATATTTTCATCGGCGACGATTTTTACGGATCCGATCATGTCAAATCGATCTCCACTGATAACATGTCGTGAAATTTCATCGAATTATAGTGGGTGGCTGGTGGAAAGGAAACAGGATTTGCCGTTCCAGGTGAGTCCTGATCAACGAAGATGAGAAGAACGAGCGGCTGTTAGCATGAAGATCTGATGGTCGGAGTCCTGGAAATCGATGGTCGTGTCACTCCAGGGTGATGACTTCGTTGGCCAGGCGGGTGCCTCGGACTTCCTGGAATCCGACGCGGATGGTTTTTCTGAACATGTCCTTCCAAGGTCCGAGCGAGTATTCCTTGACGGCGGTTTGTCCGGGTCCGAGGCGGCGGATCTGGCGTTCCATTCGGGGGCGCTCAGGAGCGACGACGAAGGCTCGCAAATCGGTCCATTTGTCGCCCTTGTTCTGGACTTCCTGCCAAAGGATCATCTCCTGGCCGCGGAGGAACCAGATCACCCGCATGTCCAGATCGGACACCCCGATGCGCAAGGGCAGGGACAGATTCAGTCGCATGAGTTTTCTGGCTTCGAGTTCGAATCGGACATTGATGGACTTGCGTCCGATCGATTCATTGCTTGGGAATCGGAGCTTCATGGGCAGCGTGAAATCTTTTCCCGCGGGAAGCGCGAATCGAGAGCCGGAGGGATCGAATTGCCAGTCGGTCGGTCCCTGGAGTCGGACGATTCCATTGATGCCCTGGGAAAACGTATTCTGAAAGACGAGGCGGACCTGGTGAGTTCCAAACTTGCTGGGGACCAGTTCCGGATCGAATCGGATGGAGGCGAGGAAGCGGGCGAGATCGGCTTCGACGTTGTCGAGGAAGACGATGGGTCGGTAGGGCACCTGCCAGCCACCCTCGTTGTTTTGGAGGGGGAGGGTCCTTCCCCACAGGTCGTAGGCCTTGACTTGTTCGCCCAGTGACGCCATTCCGCGATAGGGTTTTGGATCGGTGCTGCTGAGGACCAGTACGGTGTGGTCGGCAGAGCTGAAGAGCAGTCCGAATCGTCCCTGATCGATTTCGACGCTGTTGATGTAGTCCAATCCATCGAGTCGATCGATGAGGTTGGCGTAGACGACGTAGTAGGCGTTGGGTTCGATTCCGCCCGGGGCGTTGGGTCGCCGGCCGGTCCAGAGATTTCGGGCGGCCAGGTTTTGCATTCGGCATCGTTTGGCTTCTATGAATCGCCGGGCAAAATCGACCAGGGCCGGTTCGAGGCTGTACTGATCGAGATCCTGCTCCTGAAGGACGATCCATGCGAGGCGAGGATCGGTTATCCAGCGTTTGAAGTATTCCTCAAAGCTACCGGGAAGCAGTTCGGAGGGGATCGTGACGAAGCAACCATCCGCGGGAAGTTGGGCGGGGGGCTGAACCATCGCGGGCCAGGCGGAAAGCAGCGAGAACTGTCCCTGAAACTGGCTGAATTCTTTTCTCACGCTGTTGAGAACGGGCTGAATTCGCGCATCGGGCGTCTGCCAGAAATTGGTGGTCCTTCCGAACGTCCAATGGTCGATTCGATCGGCGTGACGTGAGACGAGGATGGATAACTCCGACTGCCACCATTCGGGTTTGCCCGCCAGGAAGTCCCACAGGCTGGGATTGACGATGTTGCATCGGGAAGCGAGTTCTTCCGGGACATCGAGGAAACTGCCCAGGATGGAGATACCTCGATGATCGAGTTCCAGGATCGTTCGGTCCACCGGGGATTCCTCGGCATGGCCCCGATTGGTGGGCGTGTCGTTGCGCCAGATGGGAAGGGCGGCCCAGGCGGGTTTGAGCGTGCCCGCGAAGTCAGCGGTGAGTACAGGTTGTGCGATCTCTGCGTCAGAGAGGTCGATCCCGAAGTGCCGGGTCAATTCGGATGTCCGATCGTCATTGAGTACGGCGATGTGAAGAATTTTATCAATGATGACGTCACCATTGGTCAGAGCCTGCAGGGAGATCCTGTACAACCCGGGTTTGAGTCTGCCGATCTCATGTTGGATGATACCCGGGGCGGTGGCGTGACCGCGGAGGATGGCTTCGAGTGGTGGCAGGACGGCCACGGGATGGGCGATTGTTCGAGCCTGTCCTGTGGCGAGGTCCTGGATGATGATCCTTGCGCTTAGGTCGTTCGTTCCGGCGTCGGCGACGGTGGCGCCCACGGTGACGTTATCACTGGTATGATAGAGACATGTGTTCTTGACCATTCCGAGTCGGGTCTTCGGTAGTCGCAGAACCGTTACCTCGTCCAGCCAGAGGGCGGTGTTGATATCTTTGCGATAGGACTTGACCGGTGACGCGAGGGCGACGGGCAGGCGGTCCTGTTGGACCAAAAAGACCCCGATTCCGATGAACCGTCCGTTATTGTTGGTGTAGGGAAGTTCCACGACAACGGGTCGCCACTCGGGGTCCTCGGGAGCGGGTGGTCCAATCAGGGGACTGTAGACGATGGTGTCCGTGAGGGGTTTTCCGGCGCGATCCATGTAGAAGGCCTGGAGGTATCCGCGGGCGTAGACGAGATTCTGCGTCTTGACGTAGGCCACGATCTTGTGATCGCTTCCGGGAAAGACGGGAATGACGCGTTCGGAAAAGACATATCCGAGATTGCCTCCGTTGAGCTGCAGTTTGAAGCTTGGCTTGGGAAATCCGACTTCGTCGTCCAGGTTTCCATTGACGAAGTGCGGAAACCCGCTCAAGGTGACTTTCTCCCAGTCCATGGGCAGGTCTTCGAGGTTGCCCAGGGATTTTTCATCGAAAGTGAATGTCTTGACGACCCTTCGGGTGAACGCATCCTCTTTGGGCGGGTTGGTCGTTCCGCGGGCCGCCTGAGTATCGGAGTTCCAGCCGGTACTCAGGAGCACGGTCAGAATAATGAGTTGCGCGCATGTTGTGACGATTCGAGGCATATAGATTTTATCGGCACCTTGAGTAATCCGCTTGACGCTGACTGGCCGATGTTACATTATTATAGCACTTGTTTTTGCCGGTAAGGAATCATGACAGGTACAGAAACACAGGAACGGAGAAGCGAGCAGGACAGTAAGGATAACGGCGGGCCAAACCGCGGGTTTCGGAGGTCCAAGTTGCCATTTTACATCCGGGCTAAATTCATGTTTGTCCGGGTTTGGTTGTTGCTGATTGTGAAGGTGGCAGGTCTGAAGGGGTTATATTGGTTTGGCCAAGTGTTTGGGACCTGTGAATTCTGGCTTCAAGGGCGCAAACGGCGTCGCCTGTATCCGCGTTTTGAGGAACTGCTGGGCGAGCGCTTATCCAACAGCCGCAAACGGATGATTGTTCGACGGCAGATGTGTCGCATCCGGTGCGACAAGATGATCTACACGATCATGGACCGGATTGATCGCAAAGCCCTTATAGACCGGTTTGAGATTGTCGGGAAGGAGTATCTGGACCGGTCGTTGGCGCGTGGTAAGGGCAGTTTCTTCATGTTCAGCCATCAGGGTTCCCACCATCTGGGCGGAATTCTGTGTATTCTCTCGGGATACCCGCTTATCGGACTAAGAGACCCCAACGAGAGTCCGTTGCGGATCTATGTTCAAGAGCAATTCGAGAAGAATTTTCCGGAGTTTGCGTCGCTTCAGATCACGCCGAGTGATAGTTTCGCCCGGACGTTTTTTCACGCGTTCAAGAATAATGCCATCGTGGCGGCCGCCATGGACGTTTGGCGTAACCGCGGGAATGGACGAATGGTGAAGGTGACCGTGTTCGGGCAGGAACGGGAGTTTATGTCCGGGATGACCCATATTGCCTTGCGGTCTGGCGCCACGATCCTTGTCGGATTTTTACTGTCTCTGCCAAATTATCATTATCGGCTTGTGTTTCACCCCTGGCTTAATGATCCGGACAAGGATCGGGACACACCTGAGACGGTCCATCGGGTGATGCAGGATTATGCCCGCCTGATCGAATCGCACGTCCGAGAATATCCCTGCCATCAATCCAAAGCTTCCTGATCGGGATAGTTGATATCCCGCGGCACCTATCGTTCATGTTTTCCTATCATTATTCTTAAGCTGCAGTTCTTTCATGCTAAAGGGGGTATCTTCTTCTATCGATAAATGGATAGCGTGCGGTGTTTTGGCATATGATCGCACGCGAAACGATTGATTGCGGGCAATTATGAAGGATAGTGCATGACATTACGCAAGAAGACACTTTCCACGATAGTCCTGACCTTGTGCGGGTTGCTGATCGTGCTTGTCATGATTTCGAAGCACCTTATTCTTGGCGGGTTCGCTGATATTGAGGCGCAGAGCACTCGTGCGAATATGGATCGGGTCCTCAAGTCGCTTGCGGAAACGCTGGATGAACTCAACGCAAAGGCCGCCGACTGGGCCATCTGGGATGATACATACCAGTTCGTTCAGGATGGGAACGAGCAGTATGTCAAATCCAATCTTTCCGATGCCACTTTTACCAGTTTCAGGCTCAACAGCATGTTGTTCATTAACACCTCGGGTAAGGTGGTGTGCAGTCGGGGATTTGACCTGTACGAATCGAAAGTGGTACCCGTATCCGGGGGATTGGTGAAGCATTTATCTCCAGACAGTCCTTTATTGAAACACAAGGACGTGGAGAGTTCCAACCGCGGAATTCTCATGCTTCCCGAGGGTCCGATGCTGGTGGTATCTCGTCCGATTGTGACGAGCGAAGGAAAGGGGCCTATTCGTGGTTCGATCGTCTTTGCACGTCTTCTGGATGATCGTGAAATCAAACGGTTGGAGCACTTGACCAGCCTGCCGATCAAGGTGAATACTCTTGATGTGAAAACGCCGGCGAACATACGTCGGATCGCGGCCTCGCTGAGCGACGCTTCGCCCATTCGTGTTGAACTGAAGGATGCCAAGACCATTTCCGCATATGGTCTGGAGAAGGACTTCTATGGGAATCCGTGCCTGTTGGTTCAAGTGGACATGGCCAGGGACATTTACCGGCAAGGCAAGGCGAGCGTGCTGTATTTTATCCTCGCACTTGTTGGCTCCGGAATAACGTTCGGGCTGGCGATGATTGTTCTGCTGGAGCAGGGGTTGCTATCCCGTCTGACGCAACTGGGTGAGGAAGTGAATGGTATTCGGACGATGAGCGATCTGTCGGCCCGGCTGACGGTCCAGGGAGATGACGAATTGTCCCGTGCGGTCCGTGAAATCAACGGCATGCTCGAGAAACTCGAGTGGTCGCAGTTGGGGATGCGGGAGGCGATGAACCGATTCGAGGCGATTATTGAGAACACACCCATGGTGGCCATCCAGGGATTCGACCGCCAGGGCGTGCTGCGTCACTGGAACAGCGCCTGCAGGGACTTGTACGGTTTTGGGGCGGATGAGGTGCTGGGCAGGAGAATCCAGGACCTGATTCTGCCGGCCGATGCCGTTGCGGAATTTGAGAAGATGGTGGCGGAGATCTGGGAATCGGGAAAGTCCACGCCTCCCCAGGAGTGGCAGATCGATACCCGTAGCGGAGAAAAGCGGTGGGTCTACTCGACGCTGGTTCCCGTGGTGGAAAACGGGAAGGTGGTGGAAGTGTTCTGCATGGATGTGGACATCACCGACCGCAAGGCCATGGAATCGAAGCTGCGGGACAGCCAGCGAATGATGTCGACCCTGGTGGGTAATCTTCCGGGTATGGCGTTCCGCTGCCGAAGCGGTCAGTATTGGACGATGGAGTATGTCAGTGATGGATGCCTTGAGCTGACCGGATGCTGGCCTACGGAATTGCAGCAGAACAACCGGATTTCTTACGCCCAACTCGTTCATCCCGACGACCGGGATTCCGTCTGTAAGGAAGTTCAGTCGGCCATCGAGGACAAGCGAACTTACCAGATCGTTTACCGGATACGAACGATCAGCGGTGATGAGAAGTGGGTTCGGGAGCAGGGACGGGGATCGTTTGATTCCGACGGTCAGCTTCAAAGCATCGAAGGGTTCATCAGCGACACCACGGACAGCAAGCTGGCGGAAGAGGCGATCATGACCTCTGAAGCCAATTATCGGGCGATTTTCGACGCTGTTAATGAGGCCATTCTCATTCACGACCTCAAAACCGGAGAAATCATCGACACCAACAGCAAAGCGTGTGAGATGTTCGGATACGAACCGGGCGAGCTTTGCGGACGGTTGGTGGAAGAGATAACGGCCAGGGACGGTACCGGATCGAACGACGACACGGAGCTGAAGATGCGGAAGGCCATGGGCGGCGAGCCTCAGGTGTTTGAGTGGCGGGGGCGTCACAAGTCCGGCGAGGCGTTCTGGTGCGAGGTGAACTTGAAGCGTGCGGTGATCGGGGGGAAGGATCGTCTGCTTGCGGTGGTCCGTAATATCACCGAACGCAAACGGGCGGAAGAGGCGCTCAATCGCTACAATCGCGAGTTGGCCGAACGGGAGGAGTCGCTGCGAAAGGCCAATACTCTGCAACAGAAGCTGCTGTCGACCGCTGCCACGGCGATTTTCACGGTGGACCGGGACCAGAGAATCACCAGCATCAACGAGTCTTTTACGGCCATTACAGGATATCGGGAGGAAGACGTTCTAGGCAAGCACTGCATGATCCTTGAGGGCGACCCGTGCCGGAGTATGTGTGGATTATTGGATCCGAATCGGACGGCCAAGATTGTAAAGAAGCAATGCACGCTGATGACCAAGGACGGTCGGCGTCTGACGGTTCTGAAGAGCGCGGATCTGGTTCGGGACGACGACGGGAATGTGACGGGTGGGATCGAGTCGTTTGTGGACGTGACGGAATTGGTCCAGGCTCGCGAGGCTGCGGAGTCGGCCAGCAAAGCCAAGAGCATCTTCCTGGCCAATATGAGCCACGAGATTCGCACGCCCATGAACGGGATCATCGGCATGACGGACCTGGCTTTGGATACGGCACTGTCGGACGATCAGCGTGAGTACCTGGGAATGGTCAAGGCTTCAGCCGATTCATTGCTGGGGATTCTGAACGATATTCTGGACTTTTCCAAAATAGAGGCGGGCAAACTGGATCTGGTTCCCATTGACTTCAATCTTCGGGATAGCGTCTGCGACACGGTCAGTTCGCTCGGTCTTCGCGCCGAAGCGAAGAATCTCGAACTGATCTGTCGAGTCCTTCCGGACGTTCCGGACGGGGTGATCGGTGATCCCGGCCGTCTGCGTCAGATCATCGTCAACCTGGTTGGAAATGCGATCAAATTCACCGAGCAGGGCGAGATCGCCGTCGAAGTCGGCCTTGAATCGCAGACACGGGACGAGGTGCGTTTGCATTTCTCCGTTCGCGATACGGGTATTGGGATTGCCAAAGAAAAGCAATCCATCATTTTCGACGCCTTTACCCAAGTCGACGGATCTTCGACACGGAAATACGATGGAACGGGTCTGGGATTGGCGATTTCCGCCCAATTGGTCGAGATGATGGGCGGGAAGATATGGGTGGAGAGCGAACCGGGGCGGGGAAGCACGTTCCACTTTACCGTCTGTCTGGGGCTACAGAAACAGCAGGCCACCACGGCCGTTGCGGCGAGTCCGGATCAGCTTCGTGGATTGTCTGTGCTCGTGGTGGACGACAACCAGACCAATCGACTGCTGCTGGAAGAGAATCTTCAGAAATGGGGGATGAAACCGAAACTGGCGGAAAGCGGGTCTCGCGGGTTGCGTGTGCTGCAGGAGGCCAAGGAGGCGGGATGTCCCATTCCGCTGATTCTTGTGGACGCGAACATGCCTGAAATGGACGGATTCGAATTCATCGAGCAGATGAAGCGTAATTCGCTGAATGACGGAACCGTGATCATGCTTTCGTCCGCGGGCCGACGGGGTGACGCTTCCCGTTGTGAGGAGTTGGGCATATCCGGTTACCTGATCAAACCGCTCAAGCCGTCAGATCTTCTGCAGGCGATTGCGCTGTCGCTGGGCATGGCTGACAAGGCGAAGGAAGGATCCCGACTGGTGACTCGCCATACGCTTCGTGAAGGACGTCGTTCTTTGCGGATACTTCTGGCTGAGGACAACCCGGTCAATCAGAAGCTGGCGGTTCGGATGCTGGAGAAGCTCGGTCACACGATCGTCGTGGCGAACAATGGGCGGGAGGCGGTCGATTTCCTGTCACGGGAGAAATTTGACCTGGTACTCATGGACGTGCAGATGCCGGAGATGGGTGGTTTCGAGGCCACCGCAGCGATTCGGGAAAAGGAGAAGCTCAGCGGGACACATATTCCCATCGTCGCCATGACGGCTCACGCCATGAAGGGCGACAGGGAAAAGTGTCTTGAGGCCGGTATGGACGACTACGTCACCAAACCTGTTCAGCGGGATGCCTTACTCGAGGCGATGGACCGTGTAGTCATGTCTGATGCGAGCCGGAACTGATCGGTTTTGCCAAGCAATGCAAGGTGCCGGTGAAGACATGGCTACCCGAGATTTGGGGAATCGTTCACTCGCATGACAAGAAATGATGGGTTCAGAAATCCATCCTGCAGGACTGTGTTGTTGGTTGCGAGTTGGCGGTTGTGTGCTTGATGCTTCGGTTGACGAAGACGCGTCCCCAGGTGTCTTTCTCCCAGTCATATTCCAGTACGGTCAGATGATTTTCGACAAGGCGGACCACCAACAGGGTCGACGTCCACTCGGGGTTGGACGACCAGGGGGGGCTGGCATTTCGGGAGAAGGCGAACCCGGAAGAGACAGAGTCAATTCCGTTCCAGATTTCATGGGATCCCCTATGTGTGTGTCCGCGAAGAAAGAGGATGACGTTTTTTCCGCGAAGGATTTCTGCCAGGGCTTTGGAACTTTCGGAATCAATGCAGTCCATGCTTCCATTCCCGGTGGAGTCGGGACGGTTGTGCATGGCTAGGATGATCGGTGTACCAGACGCCAAGCCGGCAAGGTCTTTTTCGAGCCATTTGAGTTGATCGCCGGTCAGCCCAGTATTGTTCACATCGCCTTTCATGTACGGATCGAGGACCACAAAATGGACCCCTTTTTCGTTGAAGGAGTAGTACGTTGATCCGTACCTGGCGACGAATTTATCCCGCACGCCGCCCCTGGGCGGGCAGTCGTGATTTCCGAGGACCTCGTAATGACGGATTGACGGGCTAAGGTGCTTGATGGCTTGGGCAAAGCTCTGGGACTTGGGGAGATTGGGGCTATCCCACTGAGTCGCCAGTCCGTCGCCGGTGATATCTCCGACGGTAATGAGAAAGGCAGGCGGACCGAGTTTCTTTCCTCCGAGCGATTTGGGCAGTTTGCGATCCTGGAGCTTGTTGATTTTTGCCAGGATGTCGAGGGATGTGTTGTCATTGCGGTTGACCGCCTCAAAATGTGTATCCGACCAGGCGATGAAGACCAGGTTCTGGGGTGGTTGGCCCTTGGCAAAGGGGACAGTGAGAAGTAGAAGTAGAACGGCAAGCGGAGTCTTCATTTGGGTTACCTCTCCAACACGAATACGGTTTGCGTTGAGTAGAACCTTTGCTGGTTGATGCTACTATTTGGGAGGTGCGCGTGCAAGCGCAAAGGGTACGCTGCGGGACAGATGACAGATGTCTCCGTGGCATATCGACTTAACAAATGCTGTAAAGCCATGTATACTATCGGGCTTTGCTGAAAGACGTGGAAGGTTGGAAGAAATGAGAACGATTGTCTTGCTGTTGGTTTCGAATGTTTTCATGACGTTCGCCTGGTATGGTCATCTGAAGTACAAGAATTCGGCTTTGTGGAAGGTGGTTCTGATCAGCTGGATGATCGCGTTCGTGGAATACTGTTTTCAGGTTCCTGCGAATCGCATCGGACACTATCAGTTCTCGGCTGCCCAGCTTAAGACGATGCAGGAGATCATCACCCTGGTTGTGTTCTGTGTGTTTTCCATTTTCTACCTGCGGGAAGAGTTCCGGTGGAATTACCTTGTGGGGTTCGCGTTTATCGTCGGGGCGGCGTTCTTTGTATTCAAGAAGTGGTAAATGGTCCGGCTTTTTTCGTTCGGCAGATCATCACCCGTTGTAATGAAACGAAAAACGTGGTAGAATGCCGCTAGATGGGGAACGAGGGAACCTACGAGAGGTTTGGAGGCATACAAAGGGAAAGAAGATGAAGCTGGTTATAGGACCGGAGAATGCGTCCGCCCTAAACCCGGAACAGCGATTCATGCAGGCGGTTGGGCAAGCGATGGAAGGTCCATTCATTCGCTATTCCAAGCGGTTGGAACTCATGGACTTGGCCAAAGAACTGCACATCAACCGTTTTCAGGCCAATTTGCTGATCGCTCAGGCCCAGCAGCAGGGCGGAAACATCATGGACACGCTATCGGACCCATACGAGAGTACTGAGTCGCCCGTGATGAAGTCCCAGGAACCGGTCCGTGAGAACTGGCGGGACAAGGTTTGTCTGTTTGGGGCGATTTTCATCCTGGCGGCCTTGGCGGATCTGGCTTTGATGAAATTCGTGTTTGGCGGTTAGTACAAGGGGGATGCCGGTGTTTGGACTATACTGACGCGTATTGAGCGGCTGTGCTTTTTGTGCGGACTGCGTCAATGATCGCCTGGGGAATGCGGTCGAGCGGAAGAATCGTTTGGACGCCACCGAGTGCGATGGCTTCTTTGGGCATGCCAAAGACAACGCAAGTCTCCTCGTTTTGGGCAATGGTGAACGCTCCCGCCTGGCGCATGGCGAGCATTCCCCGTGCCCCATCGCTTCCCATACCGGTTAGGATCACGCCGATACTCCGCTGACCGACGACCTTGGCGACGGAATGGAATAGTATCTCCACGCTGGGGCACTGGTGGCACACCGGTTCTCCCGGCTGGGACGTGGCGACATATCCGGAGAGCTTCTTGACGACGCTCATATGCTTACCTCCGCGGGCGACAAGGGCGAGTCCCGGGCGAAGGTCATAGGTTCCGTCGCATTCCTGCACCGTCAGTTGTGAAGTGTTATTCATCGATGCGGCGAAGGAGGCGGTGAATGCTTCGGGCATGTGCTGAACGATAACAATGGGGGGCATATCGCCGGGCAACTGGGACAGCACGTATCGCAGGGCTTCGGTGCCTCCGGTGGAGGCGCCGATGGCGATGACGAGATCTTTGGGACTGGTGGGCATGCTGAGCGGCTTGACGGCGGTGATTTGTCCGGGAAAGGTGAACCGTCGGCGTTTGGAGACGGCGGCCGCC
This sequence comes from uncultured Phycisphaerae bacterium, assembly GCA_964563935.1. Taxonomy (GTDB): domain Bacteria; phylum Planctomycetota; class Phycisphaerae; order JAAYCJ01; family JAAYCJ01; genus JBAZZQ01. The sequence goes on from CAZLZE010000015.1 coordinate 15,541, forward strand.
TTGATTTTGAAGATCAGGTCCTCGATGACGCGGTTCAGAGCCAGGAATGATCCGCCGCCGGGTTTCTGCATGATTTCGACGGCGCCTCGTCGGAGGGCCTCCATCGCGGCTTGGCTTCCATCGGACGTCAGCGTGGAAAGCATGACCACGGGGACCGGATAAAATTTTTCGAGGATGGACAGAAACGTCAAACCGTCCATTTTTGGCATTTCCACGTCGAGGGTCAGCACATCGGGTTTGTGTTCCAAGATCAGCGGTTGGGCGTCGATCGGGTTTGTAGCGACGGCGACGATTTCAATGGCTGGGTCTTTCGCCAGTTCCTTTTGCAGGACCTGGCGGATCAGCATGGAGTCGTCAATAATCATCACTCGGATTTTTTTCGCCATTGCTGCTTTCTATTTCTGCCTGTAAATCGTTGGTTTGACATATTGAAGACCGTGCTTCAGACCGTTGAGGCTTTCCGAATGGCCCACAATCAGGAGCCCGCCGGGACGAAGGTGCGTGGCGATGCGGTTGATCACGCCCTCCTGAGTCTGACGGTCGAAATAGATCATGACATTTCGGCAAAAGACGTAATCGAACCCGTATTTGAACGGGTACGAGGGAGCGATAAGGTTGAAGTGGGAGAAGGTGATCAGCCTCCTAATTTCCGGGGCGATCTCCATGATTGAAGTTTTGCCCTTTCCCATCGGTCGGAGGTACGCCCGTCGATATTCGTCGGGGATGGATTGCGTTTTCTGATAGTCGTATTGGCCGGCCTTGGCCTGGGCCAGGATTTTCTGGGAGATATCCGTAGCCAGGATTTTGACGTCCACAGCCGGATGTTCCTGGAGGAACTTGTGGACGACCATGGCGATGGTGTACGGTTCCTCGCCGCTGGAGCAGGCGGCGGACCAGATGCGAAGCGTATATCGGGTGTCATTCCATCTTTCGGCTACGGCTCGGTCACGCAGAGAGTCGGACAGGAAGTCGAAGTGGTCCGACTCCCGGAAGAAGAACGTGGTATTGGTGGATATCGCGTCGATCAAGTGGTTTATTTCGTCGCCGGTGGTATCGGACTCCAGGTGTTTGAAGTAGTTTCTGAATCCGGTGAATCCACCCACACGGATCCGCTTGGCCAAACGGGCTTGGACCAGGTGCTGACGGTTTGATCCCAGATTGATTCCGGACCGTTCGTAGACGAGTGCCCGAACCAGTTCGTATTCCTGCGGGCTGATTTCGATGTCGCTGACTTCTTCCAATATCGGCATGCCGATTCTCCTCCGGAGTATCCTCCCGCGGGTCTCAGGTCCGTCGGGAGCCATATTCTTTATCGACCAAAGCAAAGTGAGAGTTGAGCAGCAGCGGTGATAGATAGAAAAAGCGATTATTATGGGACGGCCGATGTGTCCGTTGCTGTGGGGCGAATGTGTCGGTTTTGCGTTATTCCAGGGGCAGTGGGACCGGTTTGCGGGCCCGATAAACATGATATTCGCGGAACCCGATGCCGCGGAGTATCGGGGGTAATTCGGCGAACTTCGTGCCGTAGTGATCGGGAAGGTGGGCGTCGCTTCCGATACTGATCAGCCGTCCGCCCATGCGGTGATACCAGGTCAGCACGTCACTTCCGGGAAAGGAGCGGGGCAGGTTGGATCGGAAGGAGGAAGTATTGATTTCCAGGGCGATATTTCGGCGGATAATCGTGGACAGGATTTCTTCGATCAGGGGGCGATAATCCTGAGGTTCGTACCCCGGTATTCCGCGCTTGGTCGTGTAGCGTTCGAAATAGTCCAAGTGGCCAAGGATATCCATGTCTGCCTGACGCGCCATGTCGAGGACCAGCTCGAAATACTCCCGGATTGCCTCGGCGGGTTGTTTGTTGTCGAACAGGTCTGAATGAACACCGTAGGGGCCCATGCAGTGGACGGACCCGATAATCACGTCGAGGGGCAGTTGATACAGGGCGCGGTTCTCGGCGGTATAGAGGTGGGGTTCGCCGAGTTCGGCTCCGGGGCGTACGATGATGCGGTCGCCGTATTTCCGTTGGGCATCGATCGTGGCGTTGTAGGCTTTGACGGGGTCGTACATTCCCGCCCCGTCATCGGCGGGGTTGTGGTCGACGTGGTCGGTAATGGCGATTTCCGTGAACCCTCGCTCGATCGCGCTGTCGATCATCTCTTCCAGCGTGGCGGAGGAGTCCACGGAGATATTCGTATGGATGTGAAAATCAGTTTTTATCATGGTTCTATCTTCGATATCCGTCACCGGAATATGCTTTTAAGGCATCCCGCTTACGATTACAATACGTTACGCGTGCCGGGACAGAGCAATCGCGTCCCAGCCGGGACAATATGCCTAAAATTACACAAATGCGGCATCCCAAAGTCAATTTAAGACTCAAAAATATTGGCGAGTAAAATATCATATGCCCAAGCGCAATTTAGTATGGATATTAGCGGTGATCCTGGTTTTGCTTCTGTTTTGGAAGTGGCCTGACACGGTTCAGCAGCAGCAGGACTTCTACAAAACGTTTGCGCCGCTGGCGGATATCCGCGCTCAGATTCTCCGCAGTTATGTGGAGGAGGTGACCGACGAAACCCTCATGCGGGGCGCCATTCAGGGCATGGTTCAGAAGCTCGATCCGTACAGCAAGTACATTCCGCCCGACCAGGTGATGAGTTTCGATCAGCAGACGACGGGAACGATCCAGGGGATCGGGATTTTTCTCGATGATCGCCCGGGGTTCGTCACCGTGCTGAGCCCGTTGGAAGACTCGCCCGCCTTCAAGGCAGGGATTGTCGCCGGCGACCAGATTCTGCGGATCGACGGGGAATCGACGAAACGGATGAGCCTGGAAGAGGCGGCGAAGAAGCTGTCCGGGCCTGCCGGGTCCAAGGTGACGCTGGAGGTTCGCCACGAGATTACAGGCAAGGTGGAAGTGATCACGTTGATTCGCGACAACGTTCACGTGTACAGTGTGAAAGGGTTCGTTCGCAAGCAAGACTCCTCGTGGGACTACATGCTCGACGCGAAGAATCGCATCGGGTACATCCGGATCACGGGATTTCTCGCCCGCACCACCGAGGAACTTGATCAGGCCTACCGCCAGCTTCAGGGCCAGGGGGTACGGGCGCTTATTCTGGATCTTCGCACGGACCCGGGGGGATTGCTGGAAACGGGTGTGGAGGTGGCCAATCGGTTCCTCAGCAAAGGGGTGATCGTGACGACGAAAGGGCGATATCAGCAGGAGTCGATCTGGGAGGCCCAGCCGGACAGCGCATACAAACCGGTTCCCATGGTCGTGCTGGTGAACGAATACTCGGCCAGTGCCTCGGAGATCGTCGCGGGGGCATTGAAGGATCATGGGCGGGCGAAGATCGTCGGTGTGCGGACCTACGGCAAGGGAAGCGTGCAGACGTTGATCCCGTTGGGGAAGGATCTGGGTGAGATCAAGATAACCACCGCGTATTACTACCTGCCTAGTGGGCAGTGCATCCATCGGCGTCCCGAGGCGAAGACCTGGGGTGTGGATCCGGACGTGAATGTTCCGCTAACGGTTTCGGAGCAGGTTCAGATCGAGGAGTCCCGACGGCAGGCGGATGTGGTTTGGGGCAAGTTGACCAGCGCTCCGAGCGGTGGTGTCGAAGGGAAGGCTCGCCGGTCCAAACCGCTGATCATCGACCGTCAGTTGGAGCGGTCGCTGGAGATATTGCGAGCCCAACTGACGGAAACGAAAGGAACGCAAACGAGACCCGCGGTTACGGGGACGCGTGCAGCCGAACATGGAAAATAAGCGACGAACAGTCATTCTGGGGATTGAAAGCAGCTGCGATGAGACATCGGCGGCGGTGGTGGTCGACGGCAGGGAGGTTCTGTCCTGCGTGGTCGCGTCACAGGATGAACTTCACGGCAAGTTTCGCGGTATTGTCCCGGAAATTGCCTCCCGCGCCCATCTGGAGCGGATCAACATCATTGTGGAGCAGGCGTTGGCGCAGGCGAATATGGCGTTGCGGGATCTGGACGCGATCGCGGCCGTCAATACTCCCGGTCTTGTCGGTTCGCTTCTGATCGGGTTCACGGCCGGCAAGACGCTGGCGTGGGCCGTCGGAAAGCCACTGATCGCCGTTCACCATGTCCAAGCCCATGCGTATGGCGCCGTACTGGACCATCAGGGACCGGCGTTTCCCGCCATCGCCTTTCTTGTGTCCGGCGGTCACACGTCGCTATATGTGTGTGAGAACGCGCTGCACATGGAGCCGATCGGGTCGACGCAGGACGACGCCGCGGGAGAAGCATTTGACAAGGTGGCGAGCATTCTTGATCTGCCGTTTCCCGGCGGACCGATGATCGACAAACTGGCGAAGGAAGGAAACGCCAAGGCTGCACGTTTTCCCCGTACGTGGCTTGGGAAAGAGTCGCTGGATTTTTCGTTCAGCGGGCTTAAGACGGCGGTTCTTTATCACGTCCGCGGAAGCGATCTGGCCAAGCCTGACAGTTCGCATCTGAGCCACCAAGCCAAGGCCGACGTCGCCGCCTCTTTCCAGGCCGCCGTTGTGGAGGTGCTTGTGGAAAAGGCGATTGCCGCCTGTCGAAAATACGGTATGCACAGACTGCTCGTGGGCGGGGGGGTGGCTGCCAACAGCTACTTCCGAGGCCAGCTTGCTGAACGGACGGGACAGGAGAAGATCGAACTCATCCTGGCCAGACCCAAGTTGTGTACCGACAATGCCGCCATGGTCGCGGGGCTGGCGTACCACAAATTTGTGGCCGGGCAGTTCGCCGATTGGAATGAAAACGTGATTTCGACCACGTGATGGAGACGACAATGGCCACCAAAAGTGAAGAAGCGTACAAGAGAATATTGAAACTGCTTTTTCTGAGGCATTTCCAGAAAGATAACCGCTTCAGCGTTCGCGAGCTGGCCAAGATTCTGAATATGAGTGTCGTACCCATCAGTGAAGCCATTCGTCGTCTACAGCAGCAAGGGCTTGTGATCTGTCAGCCCCGGAAGAAGCTCAGGGTCAAAATGCTCTCCAATCGCGATCTTGTCGACGTGATGGTTGTTCGTGAAGGGCTTGAGTGCCAGGCCGTCAATTTGCTCACCCGCTTTGCCGATCGGCAGACGCTCGACGATTTGAGATCCAAGGCGAAGAAGATCGATGAAGCCATCGAGCGGAATGAATTGGAGGCCCTGCCCAATCTTGACTTCGATTTTCATACTACTCTTGCACGGGCCAGCCGATGCAAATTCCTGGCGGAAAAGATCGAGGAACTGGCCATGCTCACCCTCGTCGGAACGGATCCGAAGCTGATCGATCACGCCCCGGATATCGGTACGCATGCCCGCGTGGTCGATTCCATTGCCATGGGCGATCCCGACCAGGCGGAACAGGCGATGCGAGCCCAACTTAAAGGGATCGCCAAGTACATCCTGCTTGAAAAACGCGGTAAGAAGTAGTTGCGATCATCCGGGAATACGGGGCAACCGAGTCGACCGTCGAGGTACCCCGGTTTGGCCCATCGGAGCGGCTCTGCGTATCGGAAGACTGCACATCCCCCCTTGTAGCGTTTATTTGTATTTGTTATAATGGTGAAGCGGATGTGATGTGTCAGGCCTGTGTTCCGCCTCGGAGATAACTGATGTCCAGATTGATGACCATTGGGTCCGGTTCTGTGATCCTGTGTATGCTGCTTCTCGTTTTGAGTTGTGCCCAACCTGGAGGAGGCGATCCGAATGGTGGGGGAGGGGACATTACAGACATACTCAATGATCTTCTGGCGGATCCGATGGACAGTCATTCGGACTCCGAGACTTCGCCCACGTTCACGCCCACACCGACGCCGTCGGCCAATAGCGTGGCCGTTCCGGTCTTGGATCCACCGAGCGGGACGACTATTCCGAGTGAGGGATTGAGCATAACAATCACCTGCGCAACAGTGGGGGCCACCATTCGCTACACAACGGACGGCAGCGTACCGTCGGCTACGGTTGGAACGGTTTACTCCCAGGCCATCGCCATCACCTCGAATACGACCATCAAGGTGCTGGCTATCAAGACCGGTATGGCCGACAGTGCGGTTGTGACTGCCACGTACACCAAGAGCGGCGAGGACACGGCGAATCTCAAGAAATGGGAATTTACGATCGGCAGTTGGATACGCTCTTCGCCGGCTGTGGCTTCCGATGGGACCATCTACATCGGATCGGACGACAAGTACCTCTATGCTCTGAATCCTGACGGTACTTTCAAATGGCGGTTTGCCACGGGCGACTATGTCTGCTCTTCACCCGCCGTCGGTCCGGATGGGACGATTTTTGTCGGGTCCTATGACAAAAATCTCTATGCTCTCAATCCCGACGGGTCCCAGAAGTGGGCATTTACCGCCGGAGGTTCGATCTACTCTTCGCCCGCCGTCGCGTCGGACGGCACCGTCTATTTCGGTACCGGCGAAGGAGACATGAAGCTTTATGCCGTCAATCCGGACGGGTCCAAGAAATGGGAATTTGCCACGGGCGGCGAGGTCCAGTCTTCTCCGAGCATCGGATCGGACGATACAATCTTCGTCGGGTCGGATGACGGAAAACTCTATGCGATCAACCCCGACGGCTCGAAGAAGTGGGAGTTCGCTGCCGGCGCGCGTATATTCTCTTCACCTTGTGTCGGCAGGACCGGAACCGTTTATGTGGGGTGTGCGGATCAAAAGGTATATGTGATAGGTCCCGACGGAACGAAGAAATGGGAATTCACGACGGGGGGGAAGATATACTCTTCCTGCGTGTTGGCCGCCGACGGGTCCGTGTATGTCGGATGCGATGATGGGAAGCTCTACGCCATCAATTCCGATGGAACGAGCAAGTGGGAATTTGCGGCTGCGGGAAAGATCTGGTCCACGCCTGCCGTCGCAACGACGGGCGTTATCTACGTTGGGTCAAACGATAGGAAGCTCCACGCTGTGAACCCGGACGGAACGATCAAATGGGAATTCGTCACGGACGGCAGGATATATTCGTCCCCGACGATCGTTTCCGACGGGACGGTCTACTTTGGGTCGAACGACGGGAAGGTCTATGCGTTGTACGGGTCCGGCTCGCTGGCCAACTCCAACTGGCCTCGATTCAAGTACCGTTTGCGAAGCAATTCCCACTCGACCGTGATCGTTCCGGACGTCGCAAAGGAGACGATTCCCGTTGCCGGTGGAAAACTCACGCTGAAGGACGGAGCGGAAGTGGAATTTCCCGAGAGCTTTGCGCTGGCTGATACGCCGGTTACCTTCACCAAGTTATATGCCGCATCGGGAGAGTGCGTGGGTACCTGGAAGGTCGTGACCGGACAGTACCAGTTGGATATCAGCAATCCGGAACTGGTTCAGAGTGACTTGCGGATTACCCTGCCCGTAGTTCAGGGTCTGATGGCGAATTTGGGGGACGAATTTGTCCTTCAGGCCTATGACTCGTCAAGCGGGCAATGGAAGCCCGTTTCGACGATGGGATACTATGATTCGACCACGGGAAAGGTGTGTTTTATCTTTTCGCCGACGGATCTGAGCACGGTGAGCCAGACGACGGCCAAGAGGGTCGCCAAGGATGCGCCGTCCGTCCGGAAGATATCCCTTCGAACCGTCGGCGACCGGGAAGATGCGGAAGCCCGCTATCAGAATGTACTGAACATGCCCAATTCGAAGTTCTGTATTCACTACTATGACGCCGCGACCTTCCCAGGCGAAGCCCCCAAATCTGACGCCGATTGGACGGGATCAGGAACGTACGACAAGACCGACACCGTTTCCAACTACCTGGAGGATTTGGACAAGGCGCTGAACGATATTTACCCCAAGCTGCTCGCCGTGAAGAAGAACACGGGAAATGCCCTGTTCACGAAGCTGACGGAGCCCCAAAAAGTATATGTGGAAAATACGGGCGATGATGCAGGCTGCAGTAAATTGAACGGACCCCTGCGAATTTCCAATTCCCGAATCGGCAACACGAAGAAAGCGGGGCAACTGCTTACTGAATACGACGATATGCTTTTGACCGCGGGGCATGAGTTGGTCCATGTGTTCCAGGGGCAGTATTACATGTTGTCTGGTTTGGTTACGGGGACATGGAATCGGTGGTTCATCGAGGCGGTGGCCACGTATTACTCGGCGTGTCTGAGCGGAATATCGGATGAAAAGAAGGGAGAATTGTTCGGAGGTCAGGACGGGAAACCACGCGACTATCTGAACTGTCCGATTAACACGAATTCCGACCAGAGCTACTACGCTCTGGCCCATTTCTTCGACTGGATGGCCACCAAGTCCAGTTTCAAGAAGGATTCACTCATCGCCGACGCAATATCCAGCGGCACGTCAGATTTCTCCAACCTGTCCCAAGCCATCGTCTGGGCGGGAAAAGCGGACGGTATCTCCGGCGCGTTGGATGAGTTCGCCCGGTATCTGATCACGCATCCGGAGGGGTACGGCAAGTTCAATCGGGCGGTGGTGGATCAGTTAACGGAATATAATATCGATCCGAACCGGGCGTTTCTGGATCGCGTCACCTTCAACGACACCTACACTTTTGCCCGGCTCAAGCGGAGTTTGTATGCCACGGCGATGACAGCGGCGAGCCTGACGGGCAATAATAAGACCGACGCGCTGCTCGTTATTGATTCGACGGGGACTTCGGGCGGGACGTTGAAATCATGCACGTATGATTTTGTCGCAAGGACCGATGCAGGCTACAGCGGAAAGAAGCCTGTCGACGACGGTTTGACGTTCCCCTATTCGAAACCCGTGACGATCGAGAACTTCGGGTCCGCCGGTACGTCCAAGACGAAAGAAATGGAACAGCTCATCGCGAATATCAATACCTCATCCACGGCCTCGATCGACGTGGCGTATTATCTATTGGTTGCGCCGTCGCCCCAGGTCAGCGGAAACACCGTGACCTGGTCCACCGCGAGTGTGGCGAAGATTCCACGCGAGTACTTCAACGCCGACGATGCCTACGAAATCTACGATCCGAATTGGGCGAAGCTTAACACGCAAGCTATCGGTTTGCCCGCGGCGGGGGCCACGGAGCAGAACTATGTTCTGGCTGACGCTCCATCGGGAACGGTCCATGTCGTCGTAAAGGACAAATATGGAAACCGCTGGCCGAAGGTCATGGCGGAAGTCGAGATTTCCATCAGTCCGACCGAAGTGTGGGTATCGCAGGGTACCGGAAGTCCCGTTACCTTCACAGCCACCGTTTCCGGGTTCGATCCCGGCGTCACCTGGAGCATTCAGGAATCCAGCGGCGGAACGATCAGCGATCAGGGCGTCTACAACCCGTCGTCGGCCCTGCCGGGCGATTATCATATCGTGGCGACCTCCAAAGCCGATCCGACGAAGTCGGCTACCGCGATCGTTCACGTCACGGGATACAAACAGTTCGATCAGGCTAAGAGCGAAACGCAAACCGGATGGGAGGGGGTTGGTGACTGTTATCCAGGGGAAGCCCTGGGGAGTTTTTACTTCTCCGCTTCCGTCAATGGGAGCATTCTTGTTCCCATTGCCGGCGCCGTTGAGCCCGAAGTCATACTGGAGGATTTTTATTTTTGTTACAACAAAATCCGTCATGTCGATCGTACACGTCCGATTATAATATCCGGAACTCTATCCGCCACCCTTGCTTCGAATCCTTTTGACTGTCCGATTTTGGAGTGCGGAATTGGCTTTTTGGGAGACTTCTACCGCTACACCCTCACCAAGACGCGGTTCGTCCAGCGTGAGATTATCGATGGCATGACGAAGTCTGAAAGCGAAATTACGGGCAGTTACAGCTTCAATCTGACCGATCCCGATAAGGGGACGGTGTCCCACCATCTTCGCTACGAAATAGCGGTGTTTTTCGATTTTATTCGGGATGGATATGTGAAGTTGTGGGACGGCTATAAGAAGGTAGAGACCGAGTCCGTGACCTCGGATGAGTTCCTGATATTCGTCGCCGAAACGGATTGATGCGGGTCTTTTCCGAGTCCGCAAGCGGAAAGTGAGCGAAGGAAAGGCTACTTGCCTTTCTTCTTCGCCTGTTCCAGGGCGGAGGAGAACCAACCGCCAGTCTTGGCCGACGCAGGTTGCGACCGGGGTTGAGGTCTGCCTGATTTTTCGGTCGGTCGGCCGGACTGGGGGCGTTGCGCGGGTTGGGCTGCCTTGTCCGGGTTTGTTTTCATGGACAACGAGATGCGTTTTCGGAGCAGATCCACTTCCAGCACGGTTACCATGACTTTCTGGTGAACCTTGACCACCTCGGACGGATCCTTGATGAACTGGTCGGAGAGCTGGCTGATGTGGACGAGCCCATCCTGGTGAACACCGATGTCCACGAAGGCGCCGAAGGCGGTCACGTTGGTCACCACGCCGGGCAATTTCATCCCCGGTTTGACGTCCTCCATTTTTTCGACGCCATCGGCGAATTGGAACGCCTCGAATTTGTCACGCGGGTCGCGGCCCGGTTTAGCAAGTTCCGACATGATGTCGTTCAGCGTCGGCAGACCGACCTTTTCCGTCATGTACTTCTTCAGTTCAATTTTCTTCCGCAGTTCGCCGTCTCGCATCAGGTCAGATACGCTGCAGCCGAGGTCTTTTGCCATTGCGTCCACGATCGGATAACTTTCCGGGTGGACGGCGCTGGCGTCAAGTGGGTGTTCCGCGTCACGGATTCGCAAGAAACCGGCTGCCTGCTCAAAGGCTTTGGGTCCCAGGCGGGGTACCTTCTTGAGCTCCTGACGCGACTTGAATGGTCCGTTCTCGTTGCGGTAACCGATGATATTCCCCGCGAGCTGAGGCCCGAGCCCGGAAACATACGTCAGCAGCTGCCGGCTGGCGGTATTGACCTCCACGCCGACGTTGTTGACGCAACTGGAGACCACGTCGTCCAGGCTGCGTTTCAGGGCGGTCTGATCCACGTCATGTTGATACTGGCCCACGCCGATCGATTTGGGATCGATCTTCACGAGTTCCGCCAGCGGGTCCATCAATCGCCGTCCGATCGACACCGAACCGCGAACGGTGACGTCCTGATCCGGGAATTCTTCGCGGGCGACTTCCGACGCCGAATAAATCGAGGCGCCGCTTTCGTTGACCATGACCACGAGAATGGAATCGGGCAATCCGATGGACTTGACAAATGCCTGGGTCTCCCGGCTGGCGGTTCCGTTACCGATCGCGATGGCTTCGATTTTGAAGCGTTCGCACAACGTCATGATCGTCAGTTTCGCATCCGGATTATGCGGGAAGATCACATCGTGATACAGCAATTTTCCCTGACGATCGAGGCAGACGACTTTGCATCCCGTTCGAAATCCCGGATCGATGGCGAGCACGTTTTTCTGTCCGAGCGGCGGCGCGAGAAGCAATTCACGCAGATTTTCCGCAAAGACGCGGATGGCCTCGGCGTCCGCCCGCTTCTTGGCCTCCACGCGGATTTCCGTTTCCATCGACGAGAGCAGAAGGCGTTTATAACTGTCCTGAATCGCCTCCTTTACTTGTGCCGACGCGGGACCGGTTCCCTTGATGAAGATCAGATTGAGGATGGAGATGGCTTCGTCTTCCGGCGGGGCTACGCGGAGCGTGAGGACGCCTTCGTTTTCCCCTCGCATCATCGCCAGCACCCGGTGGGACGGAGCGTCCGCCACCGATTCGCTCCAGTCGAAGTAATCCTTGAACTTGATTCCTTCTTCCTTCTTTTCTTCGATGACCTTGGTAATGAACATACCCTTTTCGTTGAAGAATTCTCGCATTTTGGCCCGGGCGGCAGGGTCTTCGTTGATTCGTTCCGCGAGAATATCCCGGGCGCCGGCGAGGGCATCGTCGACGGATTCGACTCCTTTCTCCGCGTTCACAAACGCCTTAGCCTCCGCGACCGGATCAATGTCTCCCTGTGCCCACAGCAACTCGGCCAGCGGTTCCAGACCCTTTTCCTTGGCGATTGTCGCCCGCGTTCGCCGCTTCGGGCGGTAGGGCAGGTAGATATCTTCTAGTACAGCCATCGTTTCGGCGGCTGCGATCTTCTCCTTCAATTCGTCCGTCAGCAGATTCCGTTCTTCTAAAGACTTGATAATCGCCTCGCGGCGGGCGTCGAGTTCCATGAGTTGAACCAGTCGATCGCGAATGGCCGTGATCTGAACCTCGTCGAGTGATCCGGTGGCTTCCTTGCGGTACCGGGCGATGAAGGGCACGGTGGCGTCTTCCTCAAGCAGCATGGCCGTCGCCAGCACCTGTTTGGGATTCAATTTCAGTTCCGAGGCTATTTTCGCAATGTATTTCTCGTTCATACACTCCTCAATTGCTTCTCAAAAACATCCATGTCATGAACGAGGTATGTTAGCACACCAAGTTCGAAATTTCTTTATGAAATTGGCGTGTTTCCTCGCAAAATGCGAAGGATTCGGTAAGTGAAGCCATTTTGAAAACGGAGATAATTCAGTATGGGTGTCGTGGTAATCTGTCATCGTTTACGGCAGAGGCAGTGGCCTTTTCGGGCGTGGCACACGGGGCACCGCTCGACGCCCCACTGGAATCCGCTGACCTGGTCGGGACTCAGCAGGACGAAGCGGGCGGAGTACTTGCGGGCCCCAATCTTTACTTTCACTGTCGCGTAGCCGTTGGTCTTCACGGTTTTTGCGCGGATGCCAAAAGTTCCGTCGCCTTTTCCGGTGATCGTCCATTCCTTGGGACCGGTGAGCGCGATTTCACCGGCGTCTGCGGCTTTCGCGTTCTGCCGCAGAGAAACTCGCACGATCATTTCTGCGTTCGGATAGAGCACCGGCTCGCGGTCGTAATGGAAGATGATTTCCAAGTCCTTGTCGATTTCGGCGGCGGAATGCAGATCATAGGAGGCCAGTGCGTCCCGGGCCTTCTCATTTCGCCAGAGCAGGTCCGCGAGGTTCTGTGGAAGTATGGTTTTGTCGCCCATGCAGACGGTATCGGATCGGCCCGCGACAAACTTCTCCATGACGGCTTCGGTGCGTCGGGTCAGCTCGTCCACCGTTTTGGGATGGTTGAATCGCCGGGTGCGTTCATAAAGAAGGATGCGGTCGCCGACGGGCTTGACCCATCTGGCGGGCAGGGCGTCTGCGCCCTCGAGAATTCCCAGTAGTGCACCCAAGGTGGCTCCGGTGCAATCGGTATCCCATCCGCAATTGACGGCTTTGAGCATTTTGTCTTCAAAGTCTTTTCCGAAGAGCCACCCGAGAACGGTAAAGGCATGGTTGGGAGCAGCCAGGGCTGCGGCGCCGAATCCTCGCCAACCCTGGGCTGGGTTGGAGAATAGATTGGCGATATGATGCTGGGTCTGGGCCCAGTTCCAGCCCTGATCGTAACACCACAGGGTTTCCTGGATCGCTCGTGTGATATAGCTGGAGAGCGGAATCATCGACAGACCAATGCGGATCAGGGTCCGCGGATCGGATTCGACAAAGGCGGCGCTTTGCACGGCGGCCCAGAACATCTCTCCGTAGACGCCGTCGCCGCCCGCATGATCGAGCACGGCATCGCGATAGGCCAGACTGGCGGCGAGTTGGGGGTCGCCCGGGGCGATGCACGCCCAGATCTCGCTGCGGATCGGGGCGCCCATGTTGTCCACGAAGCCATTCTCAAAACACCCGGAAATGGGGGGTCTGAGCCCGCGCTCCAGGTTCATCAAACATACCCCGTATTCGGAATCCGGATATGCACTTAGATAGTTGAGCCAGTATCGTACAAAATCGGACAGGGTCGGATTCAGCGTTCCCGTGTCCTCGAGCATCTTGAGCCACACCAGTTGAAGATCAAGGTCGTCGTTCGGCTGGGGCTCCTTGGGCACGGGGCTGTAAAACGTCAAGCCGTTGACGTATTTGTGCCCTTCGAAGGGTCCGCCCAGCGTTCCGCCGATATTCTTGCCAAGCCAGCATCCGCGAACCTTGTTTCGATACTCTCGTCTGCTCAGTTGAATGGGTCGTTTTGAAGCCGTCATATTTTTCTCCATCTTGAATCGGAAATCAGCAGTCAGAAACTCTTCTTCCTGTCGTCTTTCCCGCCACCAGTTCGCACTCTACGGTCAATCGCGTCGGCGGGATCACCGGCTGATTGAGACGGGCCACCAATCGTTCGACGGCCAAACGACCCAAGTCTTGAAAATGGACGGAAAACGTCGTCAGCTCCGGAACGTCCGCGGGAAGTGATTGATGGTCAAAACCGGTAATCGAAATATCCTCCGGACAGCGATATCCGTTACTCTTAAGCCAGCGATATACGTCAATGGCCACCGCGTCGTTCATGCACACCAGGCCCGTGACGCCTTGCTGAATCCATTGGTGCAGGATGCCGAGCCCGTCTGCGTCCGGCGAGGACCGTCGTCGGCGGGAATGGAGCGTCCATTCGGGATTGACGCCGAGCCCCAGTCTAAGCATGCCGGCCATGTAACCTCCAAATCGCTCGCGGGTAACCGAATTCTCATACGCTGGATCGATATACCCAATTTTGCGGTGGCCCAGCGAGTGCAAATGCTCGACGGCCTTGCCGATGCTCTCGATGTTCTCTTCCCCCACGCAATCCATATGGAGGCCGGAATAAAGGATGTCGATGCTGACACAGGCGACTTGGCGGGATAACCTGGCGACGGCGGAGTGATCGAACATATTTACGAAGATGATCCCTTTAACCTTGCCGTCCCGCATGACCTCCGGCTGATTCTCGGGAAGATGAACGACTTCCCGCCTGGAAAAGGGAACGGCATGCAGGACAACCGTGAGATTATGGTCCTGGGCTGCATTTCCTATTCCTGCAAGTTCCTTGAAGGCATTTTGTTCGGCATGGACATCATCCGCCTGAACAAAGACGGCTATCATCACCGATTCTCTTGTTTGCTTTCTGTTCTGGTTGGTGGTGTCGGCGAAATTCATGACGTAGTCCCTGCCCCCGGTTCTGGGCCGATACCCGATTTGGGCGGCCAGGGATAACACTCTGGCCCGAGTCTCTTGGGGGATTCTTGGATCCTGCTTGAGACTCCGCGACACTGTCGTGATGGAAACGTTCAGCCTTTCCGCTATGTCTTTCAGAATAACGGTCATAGGGCGGTATGATAGTTCATTTTTGCTCAATTTGCAAGACTCTGTGCAAAGTTATGCAAAAATTACCTGATTGTGATCAAGAAAGATACGAACGAGATTGTAAACTATCTGAAAACATTAGCTTATAGCGAGCATGGTGTCTCGATGTCGCGTAGTGGATCTACTCAGACTAGAAAAGTCTACCCACGAACCCTTTTCAGTCATTTTCCAAGGTCATCTGCCACGCCTTGAGGTCGCTGAAATACCCTTGGCCGTTCTGGACGAGGAGGCCGAGACGCTTAGGTGCCAGGCCCGGCGTGTTGGGGGAGTGCGTGGTATTGAACGTCTGGACGAAACGGTCGTCGAGGTAGAACTCGAACATATTTTTCCGTACCAGGAGTCGGAAAGAGTGGGGGACGTGGGGGAAGATCCCCGTTGGCGCGGCGCAGCCGGGGGTGATGACATCCTCGCAGTCGAATTCCGCCGATTGACCGAGGGTCATTTTCCCGATCTGAGTCCAGCCGCAGGCATGGAGAAGGATGGCCGTGCCGACAGTATCCGTTTCTTCCAGGTAGAATCCGATGGAGGGCGAGACGAGTCGCGGGTCGCGCGTGGTCACGCGGATCGTGCCTTCGAGGACCAGTCCCTTGCTTGCATCGAGAGGCTGATCAAGCATCGCGACGGCAGTAGGCACGGTCAGACGACGAATGGCTGGGCTGTGGCTGCAGACGTGGGGCGCCGCTTCCACTTCGATACCTTGATTGATCAGCCGACACGAACATTCCGATGCTGTCTTCGGGAAGGCCAGGCTGACACGTCTGGCGTCGATCGGCCAAGGTGTACCCTTCAGTGCGTCGTTGCCTTTCCAGTATCCCAGGCGCAGATGTCCCTGATCGATGATGGCTTTCTTGATCGGGGGCAGATAGGTGTCGCCGGTTTCGTAGGTGAAACCGTCGTACATGTATCCGTTGATGAGGAGGTCCGGCTGGGCGCGAATGAATCTGGCCCACAGGGCGACCCAACGGGTGGAATTTCCGCAGAACCGGTACGCGACGGAGTCCGCGCGGAAGGGGCCCGTGGGCGTGTCGCCGATCAATGTATAAACGCCGTAGCCCGGAAAACCGAAGTAGTTGAACCATCCGCCGAGAAGGTACATTTTTCCATCGATCTGTTCGCATCCGCCGACTTCGAAGAATCCTTCATCGCCCGGCGTGGGCGGAGGAGTTTGTCCATTCCAGTCGATGGCGGGTTGAGGCATGCCTTCCCACGTCAGGCCGTCGTTGGATTTCAGGAATCCGCCGGGACCGGTGGCGTAGCCGTACCATGTGGTTTGGCCGCGATCGACGACGCGGACCACATCCATGCAATCGAGCCGGCTGTCGGGATGATACCATCGCGTGTCGGGGGTAAGGTCGGTTTGTGGTCCGCGATACGTCCAATGCACCAAGTCGTCGGATTCCCAGAAGCGGATGACGTTCTGGATTCCGGGACGGGTGAAACTGCCGTGGTTCATGATGAACTTGTTGCCCACTTTGTGGACCGACATTGCCCAGATATTGAACGGAGTATTGGCGATGACGGGTCCCAGATGCTTCCAATGCACGCCGTCGTCGGATACGGCCGACCAGACGTTGCGGAACAAATCGTCCGGACCGCGCGTGGGCATGTACATGCTGAACAGGTGGTATTTTCCCTCATGCCAGAAGATGGAAGTGTCCTTGAAGCGACCGACGTTCGGTTTGTAGATCATCCCAACGGCTCCTGGAAAACGGTTAAATGATTTGGATTTGGAGCATTATATAGTGTGCCTGGCCCCATTGTGTCAACCATCTTCAAGCAAGTTTCTCCTGCCGCCTTTCCGCCACGTCGGCGAGGGTGAGATTTCCGACCGATCCCTGCACACGATCGTATACGCTCTGGATATCCCGGCGGATGTCCTCGTCGAAGTGCCTCGCCAGTTCCGGCTTGACCTGCGGATTTTCGATCTCCATGACCTCAAACAGCGGGATCCGATTCGCCGGCCGGGCCAGAACATATCGCGTCTCCTGATCCTCCTCGATGGGGGCGATGATCCTCGCCGACTGCAGTCGTTGCAGGATTCGACGGAGGGTTATGTCGGGAAGCTGCAGATGGCGGCATATTTCGGTGATGCCCACCGGCGATTCACCGGCGAGAAACGGTTTGGCTACCGCGATCGCGCCCGCCAGAAGCTCTGTCGGACCCACGATGATCGTCTCATCCTGTTCCGCCGACTCCAGCCGCTGCAGATTCGCTACCGTGTACGCCAGTTCCGCACCCATGAGAAAGATCAGCCACGACACGTTCATCCAGATCAGGAAGATTGGGATCAAACCCAATGCTCCGTAGAAGTTTCCCTTCGCCGCGTGTTCCACGTACAAGCCGAACCCCCATCTGGCGACCATCCACAACGGAGCCGCCAAAACTGCCCCGATGAACGCCGTTCGATAGGGCACGTTTGTGTTTGGCAGGAATTTGTACAATGCCGCCAGGAGCAAGATACCCACCATTGGCGTTCCCAACCACAGCGCGACATGGGCCAGCAGCCAGGAGACGCCCCAGATGTGTCGGGCGTGCTCCAACGCGGTCCGGCTGGCGTAACCCACCGCCAGGAGAATCAGCGGGACCAGTGTCATCGCCGCCCAATAGAGGAACAATCGTCGCGGAATGGAACGGTTCTGTTCCACGCCGAAGATGCGATTCAGGGACTGCTCCATCGTGGTCAGCAGCGCAATAGCACTCCAGATCAACAGAACCACGCCCACCGGCCCGAGTCTGCCTACCGTGATCTTGCTTTGCAGGGCGTCGAACATTTCCTCGATCTTGTCGCTCAGCATGATTGTTTGTGTGGCGGCTCCCGGTTGGGTCGCAGGGGCGGTCTCCGTAACCTGGATTTGCGAGACCCCCACCTGCTTCATGAAGTCTCGCAGAGCGGCTTTGGAGTCCCCAATGGCTCCGATGGAGGTCAATACCAGCGCCGTCAGAACGAGGACGGGGATCAGAGCAAAGATCGTCTGAAACGCCAATGCCGCGCTCATCGCGAAGGCGTTGTGCTGCCAGAGCCGCCGGTTCACCATCGGCCACAAGCGAACCTGAAAGCCTATGAACGTGTCCCATCGCGTCTGCGTCGTTCGCGGCAAATATGTCTTCTTTTGATAATGCCGTCTTAGTCGCTCCATCCAATCTGTCATCTCTATTGATTTCCTTTCAAGAGGTCCAAAATGCCTTTTCCCACGTCCAGGAGCGGCGAGGGTTGAGTGGTGGAGTTTTGCTTCTGCCCGTGCGTGAATGGTCGGAACAGACCCTGCAGATCCTTCCTGGGCGCATCGATGATTCCCTTCAGTGACTCGCGGATAGCCCGGTGGACGTTCTCGCGTGAAAGATCGACCATCAGATTCTGACGTGTTCCCGCCAACGGCAGCACGATCCGGATATTCCTTACCAGCAAGTCGCCAGGTCGCAGGAACTCCGGGCGAAAATCGAATTGTTCGAGGATCGCAGGTTTAAGAGGTAATGATACGAACATGCTCACGGTGTCGTCGAATCCGACCGATCCGAAGAAGATCATGTCGTAACCGAGAAGAAAGTCGACCCGGAAATTGTCGTAGTTGATTCGTCCGTTGCCGATGGTGAAATCCACACCTTTGAATTGGATCGGGTACAGCTTCGGTCCGACCGTCATGCCCAGTTTCATCAGTTCGCCCAATACTCCCGTCGGCTGAATGTGCACATTGCGCAGGTCCAGATGCCCACCTCCGGTGCTTGAGGTTTTGATTGCGTCAGACAGCGGCAAAGTGAGGTTGCTGAGGGTCAGTGACGCCCGTCCGTCCAGCTGGGCTGTGTGAGAGAAGATCGGATTGATCCGGCTCAGGAGTTCCCGGCCGATTGTTGGGTCGATCCGGATCTCGTTCAGAACCGTCAACTGCCCCGGCAGCCGAAAAATCGGTTGGCGAGGCATAAAGTCGATGAATCCGCCCAGGAAGAGAAGTCCGTTGGACGCGGGGATCGGCTCGGTCGGCAAGAACAGACGCCCGTTGCGGAACGCCGGTGAAAGCGAGGTTTGGCCCAAGGTCAGTCCGCATAGAACGCCCGACGGCCAGTTCATTCCCCAACTGGCGTTGAGTCCTTTCGTGATTGTCCCTGTCGTTGGGCCCGCCATGCGGAAGTGGCTCGATCCTCGTCCCATGATCGACACGATCGGCACTGTGGCTGGGACCATCTGATGCAGAATTGTCGTTATTTGGTCCCACGAGGCGTTATACGTTCCCTGGAAGTCTACAATGCGCCTTGTGTCATATTGATCCACGTTTCCATTTGCCCGCAGCGTGAGCGGGCTTGACGAAAGGGCCAAGTCTCCCACTGAGACCGTTCCTCGCTGCGGACTTACCAGGACCCGATCCGCGGAGAAGCGGATCAGATTGTCCGCGTAGGCATCGGGTCCGGAGCCGCTGCGAAACCGTTCAATTCGGCCGTTTCCGGAAATCCGCAACGGGTCGTCTCCCGAATTGCGGTCCACGTTCGCCATGGTCCAGAGTGTTCCGTCGATACCGCCTGACGGGTTGCCTCCAAGGCCTGCCATCCGGTCCGCAATATATCCCAGGTCCGACTGGTTCACCGCCACCTCGGCGTGCAGGCAGTCCCGGTCGAGATCGTACCATCCGCTGCCCGTGGTCTGAACGCGATCATCAATACGCGCCCGAATTTCGTTCGCTGCCAGTCGCCGAAGCTTCCGATTCTCTATCTGCATGTACCCTGAATAGTTCACGCTTGCCTGGCCAATGTCCAATCGTCCTTGATCGTTCGCGTAACGAAATCCCTGTGTCGTCATGTCCAGGGCGATGTCAAGCCGGTCCGACTGCGGTTGACGCAGGTTCAGCCTGCCGGACACCGTGCCGGCAGCGTCCACTGAGAACAGATGAAAGACCTCTCCGAACCGATTGATTTTCGCCAGGTCTCCGCTGAACGTCGCGTCCAGGTTCGAGAGAATACCGCTGGTCCGGATTTCGAGAAAAACTGAGTCCAGGTTGGCTTTTCGGATTACCAATCCGCGTCCTTCCTTGATCAAAAGGTCAAAGCCGCTGATTACCGGCGGGAGTGCGATGCTCTGGTTGCCCCGCGTGGCCGTCACCTGCGTCAGTTGAACCGTTCCCGCCACGCTCGGCTGATCGCCGCCTTCGATGCGAACGTGATCGACAAGAAATTGTCCGCTCGTGATCTCCACCCCCGGCCTTAGTGTGAGCAACGCGGGCACGGCTCTGGCCAGGGTCGGAATATCCACGCTTCCGTCCGACGTTAGTGTGAACTCGGGCAGCGGATGCCGCTCGCCCCGCAGGATCAAGCCAAGTAGGTCTTCCTGCGAAAGCGAGACGCCTTGTTTTGACGGTTTGTACGCCAGGTTGACGGCGACCTTTCCCGGTTGACCACCGATCGTGGCCTGCGCCGTCAGTTTTTCCGCCGATGCCCGCAGTTCGCCCACGGCATCCAGGTCAATCGGCCGGATCGTGTCCTTTGCCGTTCGGCCAGCCTTCAGACCCGCCACTTTGGCGGCGAAATCCGCCTTCGTCCGGCCCGACTGGAAATCCGCGTCAAGCTGAAGAGTCAGCTTCCCAGCCACGTTGGGATTGTCCAATGCAAAGACTGCCAGCGGCTGAAGATCGACCGCGCCCGACGTGGTCAGATGGACGGTGCCTTCCGCCCGCTGCAGCGAAAGATCCTGCTCGGTCGCCAGCTTGCGGACATCAAATGTGCTGTTGACCTGGCTGCCCTCAGGCAGTTTCACGTTTATGGTTCCTTTAACGTTGCTCAGTGTGTTCAGGTCAAATTGTCCGTCCAAGGAACTGATTTCGTATCGTCGGCCGCTTGGCTGAACCATCACCACGTTCGCCCCCCGGATCGTCAATCGGCCCACGGGCTTCGGCAGTGCGGCAGGCTGTGTTGATGGAGAGGGCAGTCCCTGCGTTTCGACCGCGCGGGCGATGGACGGTTCCCCGTTATCGTCGAAGTACAGCACGGCCTGGGGGGAGTCGATCTTGATGTTGTCGAAGTGCATGGCTGATGTCACTGCGCCCCACACGCCCCTGGCCCAGGTGATTCGCTTGGCCGCCAGGACCTTTCGCCCTTCGGGATCCTTCACCTCCACCCCCTGAATATCCGTCGGACCTTTCCACGTCAGTGAAACATTTCGCACCTGCACGTTTCCCCTCAGCCGCGAGTTCAGATAACGTAACAGGACATTCGTCCCGCGGTTCGTGGATACCAATGACGGCAGAAGAAGCACCGGGATCGCGAGCAGCACGATCACGGCTGTCAGAACATAAGGCCACCGCCGGCGCCGACGACTGCTTGTCTTCGTTTGCCCCCCGTTTGTCGTTTTCGCATGCTCATCCATGACACGCTCCCCATATAAAAGTCCCAGGTGTATCTGTAGCGATTCTTTTCCCTCGCAAAACGTGCTGGCTTCAGCTTAAACCACCCTCGTCGCCTTTGCAATGCCGTACCATTGAGGTCTTTCTCTCCGGCGGCAGAATTCGCGTCTACTCCTTCATCTTCCAGATCAGCCATTGATTGGCCTTCATGTTGTGCATGGTGTACATCCCGACGCACTTTTCGCCGGCCATACGGAACGTGATCTTGCTCTCTGTCCATTTCTCCTCAAAATATTCCCCCTGGTCCCAGATGATGACCTTTCCCGCCCCGTATTGACCTTCCGGAATCTCGCCCTCGAACGACCCATACTCCAGGGGATGATCCTCCACCTGGATCGCCAGCCGTTTCACTCCCGGCTCCGTCGGTACGCCCTTCGGGACCGCCCAACTCACCAATACCCCATTCTTCTCCAGGCGAAAGTCCCAGTGCAGATGACTCGCATGATGCTCATGAACCACAAACTTGGCCATATCAGACCTCCCTTGTCCGCGTGCCCGCGTCTTGCCTCGCGATGCGGACAGTACTTGATGTTACCTGCTCCCGGCTGGATGTTCAAACTATCCAATCGTAAGTTGCTCATAATCATTTCAAATTGTCGTGCAGATGGCAGAATATAGCAGGTTCTTCATCAAAACTTCACCAGTTTTGACCTGATCTGCTATCTAATCGCAACCTGCCTTTGTATAATCCCATAGCATATGTCGAACTATCTGAACCAGATACATGTAGATGAATTGCTCGATGTAGAGGACCTGCAAAGCCTTCAGGATGGTTTTGCTTCGATTACGGGTCTGAGCGTCGTGTTCTGCCGGACCGACGGGCGGATATTGACCCGCCTGAGCGTGGGAAATACGCTCTGTCGGCGGTATCACGAGAGTCCTGCGGAAAAGGCCAAATGCCTGGAGCGTATCACCCAGGCCGCCGAAACGATCGCCCAGCGCGACCACATCCAGACCATCGAGTGTTTCGCCGGCATGACGATCTTCGCTGCTCCGATCGTGGTGGAAGGGCATCGTCTGGCCACCGTCGTCATGTGCAACAATCCGTGCCTGTGCTTCAAGGGCCAACCGGTCGACAAGATTGCGGCTCGGACGGGATTGACCGTTCCTGAAGTGGAGCGGTTCCTGGCGGAGACCCCTGCGCTTCAGCCCGAGCAGCTTGAAGCCTCGCTCATGCTTCTGCACTCGCTGGCCACGACGCTGGCCAAGTTATCGCTTCGGGAGTATCAGCTTCGCCAGCGACTGAACGAATTGACGATTCTCCATAACCTCACCTCACTCCTGGCCGGCCGGGCCAATCTGGATGAGATTCTGAAGATCACCGCCGAACAGGTCGTTCGTGTCGTCGAGGGCAAGGGCTGCTCCATTCGCATCTACAACTCCGACACCAAGGAGCTTCAGATCCGGGCGGTGGCGAATTTGTCGGCCGAGTATCTTCGAAAGGGGGTTTTGAAACTCGAGGATTCGCCCATCGACCAGCGGGCTTTGGCAGGGGAGCCGGTATTTATTCAGAATATGCTCACGGACCCGCGGGTGATCTACAAGAAGGAAGCCGAACGCGAAGGCATCAACAGCGGCCTGGCCGTCGGTATGATCTATCGCGGCAAGGCGGTTGGGGTGATTCATATTTACCGAAGCGAACAGCGGCAGTACGACAAATTTGAGGTGGAATGCCTCAAGGCGATTGCTTCGCAGGCCGCGTCGGCCATCATCAATGCCCAGCTGTTCCAGGAGGCCCTCGAGGCCGAGCGCATGCAGCGGCAGCTCAAACTCGCCGCCGAAGTCCAACGCCGCATGCTTCCCCGAAAAGCTCCCAATATTCCCAACGTGGAGATTGGTTCAATCTACGAGCCTTCATACCTGGTCGGTGGCGACTATTACGACTTCGTCGAACTGCCTGACGGTCGGTCGGCCATCGTTATCGCTGATGTGGCGGGAAAGGGTATTCCGGCGTCGCTCCAGATGGCGTCGCTGAAGTCCGTGCTGCGCGTCTTTGCCGATCAGTTCTCCGACCTGACGACCCTGGTCAAGATGACGAATCAGGTCTTCAAGCGAGACAGTCTGGCGGGCGAATTCGCCACCCTGCTTATCGGAGTGGTTGACCCGGACGAGGCCACGTTCAGCTACGTCAATGCGGGTCATTACCCCGCCATTCTCGTTCGTGATAATCAGATCGAGCAGCTCAAGGTTTCCGGGCCTGTTCTGGCGATCTTCGATCAGCCGGAGTTCACCGCCTACTCGCTTCCCCTCAGGCCGGCGGACAAAATCATTCTGTATACCGATGGGTTCATCGATGCCATGAACTTCGACCAGCAGTGCTTCGGCCTGGAACGTCTCATGAGTTCCATTCAGAAATATGCCCATTTTCCCGCGCAGAAGATGGCCGATCACATTGTGTGGGATGTTCGCCGATTCGTCGGATTGGCGACTCAGAGCGACGATATGTCTCTGGTCGTAATCAATTACTGTCCGAGCCGATGAACAAGGGATTTTGCATGACATTTTTCTGGGCCTCGGTATCCTAAATGGGAAGACGTGGAGGCCGATTATGAAAAAATGGGCGGTTGTGTTCTTCATAGTGATCATCAACGCGCCGTTGCACGCGGAGAAGGTCTGGAGCTCGCCGTGGTCCAAGCTTCGAGAGCAGGGAGCACTGACGGTTGGGCAGATCATTCCGCCCGATACGAAGACGCCCGCTGAATGTCTGAAGCTGGAGAACCGGACGAGTCAGTCCGCGACCGTGCCCCTCGCGACGATTCAAAACCCCGCGATTACACAGACCGCCTATGCTGTTGCCGGACGGGTTCGCTATGAAGGCGTGGAGGGAACCGCCTATCTGGAAATGTATGGTTATCTTGCCGCCGGAAAGAAAATGACGGTGCGAACGCTCGGAACCGGCAAACTCAAAGGCATCACGGGGGATTCCGACTGGCGCGAGTTCTATCTGCCCCTGTTCATCGGCGGTCAGGCCAAGATGAGGCCGGTGAAAATTGACGTGAATCTCATTTTTCCCGGGAAGGGCACGATCTATCTTCAGCCGCTGCAATTGCACCAGTTCCGGAGCGGCGGGAAATGCGGTGCTCAGACCGGGACGTCCCCTGTGATGCACGGGGCGGTCGTTCCGATCTTCATCTTGTATGCCGCGGTTCTGGGAGTTATCGGCATGATGCTGTTCGTGTCGGTTCAAAAAGGTGAATCTCGCAGCCTGGTGCTCAACGTTATGATGACGCTGATCGTCACGGGGTGTATCGGGCTTCTGATCGGTACAATTGTGCTCATCGCGATGGGCGATCGCACGTTTTTCGGTCCGTTCCGCCTTCTTGCGGTCATTCAGACCGCCGTACCCGCCGCCGTTTACTCGCGGGTCCGAAAGTACTACGACGGGCTCGGATCGCCCGATGAGGAAGACGCTCGACCGAAGCGGAGAGAGGAAAAGGAATGGAAACCACCAATATTGCAGGAAAGCGAGGAAGAATCGCATCGCCGGCAAGAGCCGGAGGAACAGAACGCGAATCGCAAGGGCCTGAGCGATCTGGCCGACTGGGATTGGGAGGATAAGAAAGATGAGTAGCACGCAAATCCGACTCGGGCTGGTCGGCACACTGGTAGGCTTCGCTTGTTTCGGTTGCCTTAGTCCGAGCGGTTTTCCCATCTATAAGGGTGAACACCGGCTCCGAAAGTCTGTCCCGGCTGAGGGGGTGTTGCGAGTGGATGCGACGGGCAAAATGACGTCCATCACAATCAGCGGCCACGACGGTCTGGACATTGAAGTCAGGGGTAAGGTGTGCACGACCGCATCGTTTCAGAAACGTGCCCAGGAATTGGCGGAAATGGTGCGGCTGTCGGTGGAGCGGGACAAGGATGGCGTGAAGATTTCACCCGTGCTTCCCGGGCTCTTCGATCCGGAGTGCTTCAAGATTGACCTGACTATTCGTGTGCCCTGGTGTACCCTCGCGGCGGGACGACCGGCATGCCAGCGGACGGCAGGTTCTCGGGTCGTCAACGTTCGAACGCAATCCGGGGCCATTACGATTCAGGGTGTCGACGCCCAGGTGAATGCGATTTCTGAAACGGGCGCCATTTCCATCCGTCAGTCGTCCGGCCTTCTCCGCCTGCAGGCCGATACGGGTTCAATCACGATCGATAATGTCCACGGTAGCCTGACTGCCAGGACCGACACCGGGAATATCGACGTGACATCCTTCGCCGGCACGATCGACGCCGCCTCCGACACCGGCAATGTCACTTACGTTGCATCTACCGGTCCCCGCACCGGCCGCGCCATCAAGGGAAACACCGAAACCGGAAAGATCACCCTCATTCGCCGCTCGGATGAAACTCGAAAGAAGTGATCGCCACATAGTATCAGGCTTAAGAGTGGCGACAGCAGTCTTCCTCCAGAGATGACTACTTCTTGTCTCATTGACATTCCTTCCCGTCTCTGCCAATCCAGCTTGGAGAACCCGAACCTTCAGCAGGGGGCATATCCTGCCGATGTTCAGGAATGGAACGTGTTACCAATGTGAAACGGCATGTAACGGAAATGGATAATCAAAGCCAACATAGTGGGACCGAAGTCCGGGCGATGGACCTGGTCCTGGCCGTTCTTGAAGCCGGCGCCGGCTGGAGTTGGATCGTGGATGACCAGGCTCGGGTGCGAGTCTGCAACCAACTGGCCCGGAACGTTTCATCTTCGGATCAGTCGCTCCCGGTCCTGACCGGTCCGCAGGTCGAAATCGATCTGGCGGAAATGGTACATACGGTGAACCGGGAAGGAAAGGCCCTGGAGATCCCGGGGCTGGAATTAGACGCCATTGGCGGCGGGGATCGCCGTCTGATCATGCTGCGGGTGGTCCGCCTCGACCTGCCGGCGGGATGGGATAAGCTGTTCTGGGTCAACCTCCTGTGCTACGCGCATCCTGCCGAACTGGCCATTCAGAATATCCAAACGGAAAAGCTGCAGAGTCTGACCGGACTGGCCGCCAGGATCGCTCACGAATTGAACAATCCACTCGATGGATCGATGCGATACATCAACCTTGCGTTGAGGCGTCTCCAGCACGGCGGGGAGGTGCTGGAGACTCCGGGAAAAGTGACGGAATACCTGTCGTCCGCGCGAGAGGCACTGGGCAAGATCAACGATATCTTATCGGACCTCGTCCGTTTTGCGCGGAGCGGACAATCGACCATCGAACGGATTTCCCTCAGTGATATGATTGATCAGGCGATACGGACCCTGACGGTCCGGGCCAACACCGCGGGGGTGAGCATTGTCGCCATGCACACGCAGGATCTTCCCCCGGCCGGCGGGACGCGGATGTATCAGGTGTTCTGCAACCTGCTCAAGAACGCCATCGACGCCGTCGAGGAACGTCGGCGCCGGGAACCCAACGCCTCCGCCATCGTTAAGGTCAGTACACGAATCGACGACGGCAAGATCCGCGTCACTTTCGAGGACACGGGCGTGGGATTGCCCGAGGATCGCAACTACCTCTTTGACCCGTTCTTCACCACCAAACCGGCGGGCGAGGGTACGGGACTGGGACTGGCGATCTCCCGGGAAATTGTTCACAGCTACGGGGGGCGAATCTGGGCGGAGGACAATCCCAAAGGTGGAGCGAGATTCCTCGTCGAACTTCCACCGCTCGATGTCCCTGCGCAAGGAGGTAAGTCGACATGAAACTTGCGGAACCACCGGTAACAGGCAATGTGCTCGCGGAAGTTCTTATTCTCGACGACGACAGGTTCATCCTCGACTCGCTGGGCGAGTTTCTGACGATGGAAGGCTATAAAGTCTACACGGCCGGCGAATTCGATCAGGCCCGGAAAATGCTGGAGGACTATCCGGTCCAACTGGTCATTACCGACCTGAACATGCCGAGCGTCAACGGCCTGGAGTTCCTGCGCTATGTGCGCGAACACTACCCGCAGATGGTGACCATCGTCATCACGGCCTATGGATCGATCGAGTCCGCCGTCGAGGCCATCAAGCTCGGGGCGTACGACTATCTGACCAAGCCCATCATCGATGATGAGCTTCGCATGAGCATCCAGCGGGCGATGAAACAGCAGGCCCTGCAGGCGGAGAATCTTGCCCTCAAGCGGCAGTTGAAGCAGCAGAGCCAGTTCTGCGAAATGATCGGGCGCGATCGCCAGATGCAGAAAGTCTTCGAACTCATCGAAGCCGTCGCGGCGACCTCGACAACAGTATTGGTCACCGGCGAATCGGGTACGGGTAAAACACTGGTCGCCCACGCGATCCATGAACGCAGTCCCCGCCGTGAAGGGCCCTTCATCGAAGTCAGTTGCGGTGCGCTTCCGGAGAATCTCCTGGAAAGCGAACTCTTTGGTCATATGAAAGGTTCGTTCACCGGGGCCGTGGCTGACAAGCAGGGCCGTTTCCTGGCCGCCGATGGCGGGACCATCTTCCTCGACGAAATCGACAGCGCCTCGCCTGCGCTCCAGGTGAAATTGCTGCGTGTCCTTCAGGAACGCCAATTTGAGCCGGTGGGGTCCAACCGGACCATGAACGTCAATGTTCGCGTCATCGTGGCCACCAACAAAAACCTCAAACGCCTCGTGGAAGAGGAAAAATTCCGCCAGGACTTGTATTACCGCATCAACGTGGTCGATATCCGCCTCTCGCCACTGCGGGAGCGGGTGAACGATATTCCGCTTCTGGCGGATCACTTTCTGGACAAATTCCGTACGCTGCACCAGAAGCCCGTGCAAACGATCAGTGCCGAGGCGATGACCGCTCTAGCCCGGTATCGTTGGCCGGGAAATGTTCGTGAGTTGGAGAACGCCATCGAGCGGGCGGTCGTTCTCACGCGAGGCGAAACCATTCTTCCCTCGGACCTGCCCATGGAACTGGCTGATCCGCAGAGCGGTGATGATGGCGTCAATCTTGCCGACCAGACGGGGACGCTCGATGAACTCCTCCTGAAGGCGGAGCGGCAGATCATCCGCCGCGCCCTCGAACGTCAGCAGTGGAACCGGCAGCTCACTGCCAGCGCCCTGGGAATCTCACGCACCAGCTTGTTCCGCAAAATGCGGGATTTCAACCTCCAGGATCCGCAATCGTAGCAATCCGGTTTTCTGACGCATCTTCGACACACTCAAATTGTGAATGGTTTTCCGCATCCGCTTTGTTTATACTACATGACCAACAAGCGGAGAGGCGGTATCCATGAGCCGAAACCAAAGCGGGTTTACGTTGATCGAACTGATGGTGGTCGTGGCGATCATGACCATTCTGATGTCGATTCTGTTGCCGGGACTGAGCGGCGCCCGCGAACAGGCGAGGGGGATCTACTGCTCCAACAACGTCCGCCAGATCATGCTCGCCAACATGCAGTACGGCAACGAGAACAACGAAACCTGGCCCGGACGCGCCGACGACAGCGTTCAGAACGACTATGACAACACGCTTCGCTCCTGGGTCCCCTGTGGGACAGCGACCGATTCGCGGTTCGACGTCAAAAAGGGCGCCCTCTATCCCCTGGTCAAGAACGAAAAACTCTTCCTGTGCCCGACGGATGATCAGCCGAATGGACAACTCAGCTATTCCATTAACGCGAATATCTATGCCTCTACGGTCTGTTCGCCCAGCCGCGAACCAACGATTCGGTATCCCCGGCCCGGAAGATTCAGTCAGCGATCGGATGTGCTCATTGTCTTTGTCGATGAGGGCGGCGGACCGAACGGTCTGAACGATGGGAACTTCAGGCCCATCTATACGCCGGAGAACAACTACATGGTCGATGCACCACGCTGGTATCACCACGACAAAGCCACTTTCGGCTATTTCGACGGGCACGTCGGGCTTCGTCGAAATGATGATCCCGGCATCAAGGACATAACCAACCCCGCCTGGTTTCCGGATGAGAACAACTTCGAGCAGGTGAAGTAGCCGTCGCAGCCGACGGCGGAAAACAACTTCAGAACTTGTTGTTCTCCACAAGTGCGTGGTAGATTCCCTGTCGCTGCAGAAGCTCATCGTGGGAGCCCATCTCCGCGATTTGGCGATCCGAGAGCACGATGATACGGTCGCATTTCTTGATCGTGCTCAGACGATGGGCGATGATGAACGACGTGCGGTTCGTCAGCAGCGAATCGATGCTCTCTTGAATGAGCTTTTCCGTGAGCGTATCAACGGAACTGGTGGCCTCATCCAGGATGACGACGGCCGGGTCCTTTAGGATGACGCGGGCGATACTGAGCCGTTGCTTCTGTCCGCCGGAAAGCCTCACGCCTCGCTCGCCCACCGTCGTATTGAACTGATCGGGGAGTTCCATGATCGTATCGTAGATGTTGGCCATCTTGCAGGCCTCGATCATGTCCTCGTCGGTTCGGTCAGGGTTGGTGAACATCAGGTTGTCGCGGATGGTGCCGTAGAAGAGAAACGTCTCCTGAAAGACGATACCCACTACCTGCCGGAGAGAATTCTGCGAAATGTCGCGGATGTCCCGGTCATCCAACAGAATGTGTCCGGAGTCCACGTCATAAAACCGCAGCAGGAGCGACAGGAGTGTGCTCTTTCCACATCCGGTCGGACCGACCACGGCGATCTTTTCCCCAGGGGCCACCCGAAAATCGATTCCTTCGAGAACAGGATTCCCGGGGGTGTAAGAGAAACATACACCCCGATAGCACACTTCCCCGCGAACGTTCCTCTTGTCGAGAATGCAGGCGCCGGGCCGGTCTTCAATGTCCGGCACCAGGTGGAGAAAGTCGATAATCCGTTCCAGGGAAACCATGCCCCGCTGAATACCGTTATAGAAGGCGATGAAGGCACTGATGGGGGCGTAGAAGTATCCGGTGAGAAGAAGGAATGACGTGATGGTTCCCACCGTGATGTTTGCTGCCCCCATCAGGGCGAACACGCCTCCGAGAACGCAGATCAGGACATTGCCGAAATCCCGCGAGCCGTACTGAAGCTGGTGGTTAAAGCTGAATACCCGCATGATCTGATTCTGTATGTCGTAGTACTGGCGGTTGATCTCCTGATAAGAAGCGATGGATTTGTCTTCCATGTTGAACGCCTTGATTTCGCGGATCCCGCTGATAATTTCCTGCATCTGGGATGTGATCATCGACTCGTTTTCCCGCTGCCGACGATACATGGGCTTGAGCCGCGTCCGAATATTATAGAATGCATAAAAGATGATTGGCGTGGGGATCAGGACGACCAGAAACAGCAGCGGGGAGATCATGATCATCAGGAACGGGGCGAGAACGAATTGGATCACCGAATACAGCAGACTGAAGCTCTCGCGGAGCATGGAACTGACGTTGCCGACATCGCCGACCGCCTTGGTCATGACATTTCCCACGCGTTCGGCATTGAAGTAGGAAAGCGAGAGTTTATTGATGTGGTTGTGCATCCGGGTTTTGATATCGAACACCACCTTTTCCACGCTCCGTGTGTTCTTTCGCCACATTACCACGCCGATCGCATTGGCCCCGATGATCAGGAGCGTCATGGCGACGACATAAACGGCGGAGATGAACAGCTTCTCCGGGACGGTTCTTCCGCCAAGGTACTTCAGACTCATGCCCATGACGCTGACATCGCGATTGAGGAGCACTAGATCGATGTAATACCTCACGCTCAGGGCAGGGATCAGATTCAGCACCGAATTGAAGAGATAGAGGATATAGACCGTGCGCAACGGCTTTTTGTAGGGCTTGATGAACGTCCAAAAGTCCTTCAAATACTGGCCAGGTCTAAGCTTGGGCGTGGATTCATCGATTGTTGTCATGATTTGGCCCAATCCAGTCCCATACGGATACCCAACCATCCATACTATAGAAGCAGGTGAGGTTTGTCCAGTCATTTACCAGTATGAGTTGAGTATTGACGAGCATAAGATATTATGACTTAATGCGTTAAGGTGAACTGGTTATGTCAAATAATTTTGAACTTTTATGTTGCAATTTGTAATTGGAGCAGGTATCTTTTAACTATACGGTTAATTAACGCCGAGTGATGATATCCGTGGTAACAATTCAAGAAACTATTGTCAATAATCCAGACTGGTCCTGTTGGTGCGTAACTGATAGGCGTCGGAGCTGGAATGCCGAAATGGTGCGATAGAGATAGACCATAACCAGTTTCTTCTTTCCGTAAATGCGAAGGATTCGGGATGAGTGGTCCCCTCCTTCGCAGTTTTTTTGCACCAAATACTCAAATTTTGCGAAAAATAGCCGTAAAAAAGCTTGTGGATTCTTAAATGTTCGGTTATATATACAAGATAGGGTCGGTGGGTGAAGAGCTGAGTAAGTTGGACGAGTCTTCTGTGCTTGCTGTCATATCTATTTGTGCACACCAACTTTAGGCGGAAGGGTAAAGGACAATTCATATAGTATGCTCATGGCTTAAACGGTGTCTGGTAGTGTAGCCAGGTACCGAGGCAACTCTTTTCATGACGGAGGTACTTGTATGAAAAAGGTACTGTTGTGTGCACTGATTCTCTGTCTGTCTGTGGGCGTGTCCTATGGATGGGGCCCGATCGCTCACGGAAACATCACCAGCCGGTTGCTGGAAAATGCCGACATTTCCTATCTGGTCGGGTATCGCGGCTTGAGCTCGTCAAGCATCGTGAGTGCCTCCCAGTCGGAACCGCCGAACCAGAGCTACTGGTCGCTGAATACCACGACGGCCTTGAATGGCTATTGGATGGCCAATCCGTTGGACAACACGTGGGCGGGTCGTTTGGCTCACACCATTGCCGACAGCTCGGTTCCCACCTGCCACAGCCCGGCCAATGTGATCTGGTGCAGCAGTTGTGCGGAAACCTACTTTGAAGTCCAGGGCGAAGCCTATGGTACACCCAGTTGGCCTGCTCCGTACTATTCTGATCGCTTCAGCCCCGGCTATGACACGTATTGCACCGCGTTCTACAATGAGATGATTGGCAGTATTGTGCCGCGGTTCAAGAGCCATCACAACTCTTATTGGGCGTGCAAGTATCTCTGCTCTTGCATGACCGACTGGATCGATCCGGACTGCCGTCGGGCGTCTTTGAAGCTCGGATGGGAAGTCATGTGGTGGTATCTGAACTATCATAGCTAATCGAATTGGATGATGGTTTTGGATTACCCAAAAAGGTAATAAACGATGGGCGAAGAGCCGGTTTTCATTCCGGTTCTTCGCCCTTGTATTTTCTAAAAGGGTCGGTGCGGGAAACAATCTTTGATGGAGGAGCGTGTAATGCGGAAGGATATTCGGTTTGCCGTTCTGATGTGGCTGTCACTCGCTATGGGAGGCGTGTGTGTGGACAGAGTCCCGGCGGCGGAAAAACCTACTACTGGTCCTTCGGTGAAGTCTCAGGTCGTCTATGACGGCTGGGTTCACGTACAAGCCAGGAAGCTTGAACCCGGCAAATCGGATGGTAAGGAGGATTCTGATGATTCCGCTGATAAATCGCCCGAGGTGTACATCAACCAAGCCCAGAGCGTGCTGTGCACGATTCTCGATTTCGGTGACCGAAAGCTTATCCGCTGCCAGCGTCTGAAGAGTAAGGATATGATCGAATATGACAGCAAGTATGGCAGTATCGCCTATGGCGTCATGAATCCGGGTCTGATCAAGAAGACGCAGGAGGAGATTGCCAAATATCCGCTGACTCCGGAGGCCCATATGGCGATACTCAAGGACGCGGGGGCGATCTTCGTGAGAATCGATGAAAAGATGGACAAAACGTTCAAGCGGATGGAGATCAGTTTCATCGGCGGACAGACCTGCAGTACCTGCCCTGAGGGCGGCGGGCTGGATATCCTCTGGGTCGACCCGAAGACCAATTTGATTCGGAAGATGCAGACGCAGATTGATCATCCCCAGGAAATTACTCTGAGTTACGATCATAAGATACGGAATGACATCTATGACTTCGGCGCGCCGCGAACGGCCAAGGTCATGGACTGCCGGCCGACGCCTGAAGCATCGGAGATCCTCGATCGGTTCGATCGATACAACATGGATGGTTTTGGGGATTTCGTTGGCGTTCTGACCGAAACCGATCACCGAAAGGAATGGGGAACCAAGAAGATGTTCCTCTACCTGTATGCCCAGGAAGGTCAGAAATTGCTCTATTCGATATATGGGCTTAATGAGGCGGATTATCCTGATTCGCCGATGCGAGAGATCGCCAATTGGCCTAAAGTGGATGTTCGTGACGTGCTCAAACTGGCTCGCAAGACGATTCCCTTGATGTACTATGCCACCGATGGAACGACGGCGTGGAGCGGACGGTTTGACAATGGGAAAGATGCCAAGAACCGGATGGTGGAGCAGGCTTATTTACTGGAAAAGCACCCGCCTTCCCATGAGTATTTCCTCGTCCATCACTTCTGGCGAAACCGGGATGCCTTCTTCCTCTACGGATACGGTCCAAAGGCTGACACAATTACGGACAAAGACCATCCCGGCCTGATTGGGTTGCGTTTGAGGGAGGGGGATTACTCGACGAACCCAAAGGACAGGAACCGGCAAGAGCGGATCTGCTGGGTCGATCCGAAACGGAACGATGTCCCGGTTCAGACGATTATTCGGGGCGAGCGGTTCAATGGGGAGCAGACTGTCAGCCTGACGAGGTTCGATACCCGTTATTTGGAGTACGCAAGGCTCCCGAATGGACGCTGGTACCCCACATACTGGAAGTACGATGCCAGCCGGGAAGACCTCTCAGCAAAGACCAAAGGCGGATTTGGCCGGGAATTCCATCTGCAGGTCGTCCCGAACATGAAACTGGATGCGGATTGGTATGTTCGCTCGATCAAAGTGGCGGATACGCCAGCCAAGAAGTAGTGTCTTCAATTGGCTCTGCTCCGACCTTGCTTGTGCGGTATTTAAGTTGTTGTGGTGAAAAGTCTTATGTCGGATGGCCGGTAGGTGTCTGTTTTCAACTTTTTTGTTTATTTTTTAGTGCAAATGAGGTATAGTTTAACTATCTGGTTAATTACTGTGTGATACGAAGGATGATGATAGGTTTCTAGTGTATCGAGCAGAGGAGGCGTGCAAGAAAACTGAGAGTTCAGGGTTTTGCCTCTGAAATAACCATAACCAGTTTCTTCTTTCCGTAAATGCGAAGGAATGGGCGTGAAATCCCACCCTTCGCATTAATTTTTCCGATTTGGCGGCGAGCTTCTTGGGGTGTGTGAATGAGAAGTCAAGAGACTGTCCCGCGAGTCCTTGCTTCGCAGGGTTTGCCCTCGACCTGGTCGGGTAGTGAGCGGTGAATCGCTTGACATTCCGGGGCAATTTGTCCACAATAGAAACTCGGTCAGGAGGGTTGGTCTGAGCGGAAATGTACCGGGGATGTTGTCCAATCTGGAGAATGGCATGAAGAGTCGTATCACCTACCTGTTTGTTCTGATGGTTCTGGGGAGCGTGGCGATCTTGCGGGCCGAGGAAGGGCAGGGCGAAGAGCGATCGGTCGAATCACTTCTCAAGAATAAAGACTTCCTGGACTCGTGCGTCAATATTCAGGTTCAGAATATGAAGGATCAATACAACCTGACGCCCGAGCAGGTGAAGCAGGTGCGTCAATTCATCCGGAAAGAAGATATCCGGTCTCGGTACAAGGCTGCGGGAGAGATGGAGAAGTTCGATCGATCGATGCGAAAGAAGATGGAAAGCGGGGAGGAATTGACGGTTCAGGACCTTCGCGACGTACAAGACGGGGCGGAAAAGCTGTATCCGCTGTCCAAAAAGATCTTCAAGAGCATGATGATGCAAACGCTGAAGATTCAGTCGATTTTGACGGAGGAGCAGAAGAAGGCGTTCAAGAAGGAGGTCGATGAACTGGAGCTGAATGCAGCCGAGCTGACGAACCGTTTGGAGCGATGGCGGGCGGGGGATATCAAAATTGAGGAATTGAAGGAGCAGTTTGGTCCTCCCAAGGAAGACGAACCGGGCAAAGATGAGGCGGAAAAGGACCCGGAACTCAAGATGTATAATGCGACCTCGTACGATTACTGGGAATTGTACGTCAAGACGTTCATTGAGGCATTCGAGTTGGACAAGGGGCAACGGACGATGGCGTACTCGGTGCTGGGAGATATGAAACAGCGGGCTGATACTTATCGGAAGGATCATGCGGGCGAGTATGCTGAAGCTCAGAAGAACATCGCCGAGCTTCGTCGCTACAAGATTTCGGATAAGGTGGGGGGGCGAAACGTGATGGAAGTACTTGCGGAGCGGAAGAAACGGCTTGAGGATATTGATAAGCCTTTGATGGATATGTTCGAGGAACTCAAGCAGCGTTTGATGAAGATCCCGACGGACCAGCAGCGGAAGCGTGCGCTGGATCTGATAGGCGGTGGGGATGAGCGCAAGAAGGGCGGCAAGTAGCCGTTTTGCGTCAGATATAGCTTTACAGATCGATAAGATTAGCAAAAGTTTTGTTATCTCAGTTTTTTCTTGGCGCATTATATTCGATGGTGTATAGTTGATTATACGGATTGGGTGGGAAGCATCGCGAAAATGCAGCTTAGGTATTGTG
Source organism: uncultured Phycisphaerae bacterium (assembly GCA_964563935.1). Taxonomy (GTDB): domain Bacteria; phylum Planctomycetota; class Phycisphaerae; order JAAYCJ01; family JAAYCJ01; genus JBAZZQ01. Next base: position 51,523 of record CAZLZE010000015.1, read on the forward strand.
GGATGAGTCTGATTTCCGAGCTGGGGCAATAGCGCAGTAAGTCTGTTTTTCGCTGAGGCATTTGGCGATGCGGTTTAGTGCAGTGTTCACATCTTTTCAATCCTATCTTTTGCCGGGAGGTATTTTATGAAAAAACTTGTGTTGTGTTTGATGGTGTTTCTCTGTTGTAATGTGATGGTATACGGATGGGGTCCTGGCGCTCACAGTGCGATCGCGAATCGGATCATGGAAGACGGCGATATTTCCTGGTATATCGCATACTGGGGATTGAGCGCATCGTCCATGGCGAGCGAAGCGGGCGTGGCCGACGCGACGATGCCCAGCGAGTTGCACAATGCCCAGTGGTCGGACATCAGCTCTTTTGCCAACTTCAGCGCGACGTGGTTGGCCCGTCCGTTGAACAATCAATATGGCGGCTGGCTGCTGCATAACATTGCCGACACGGCCGTTCCTGCCTGTCACTGCCCGGCCTGTTTCTGGTACTGCAGGAGTTGTATGGAAGTCCAGTTTGAGGCCCAGGGCGAGACGTACGGCACGCCCGGTTGGCCCAGTCCGGCCTACTACTCCATCAACGGTTACAACGACAACATCAACGGTTTCTACAACGAGATGTACAGTCTGACGATCCAGTTCAAGAATCACAACAGCAGCTACTGGCCCTGCAAGTACTTCTGCACTTGCATGACCGACTGGATCGACGACGACTGCCGTCGAGCGGCATTGAAGAATTCGTGGTGGACTTTCTGGTGGTATATGAATCGATAGTAGATTGTGGAAGTCCCGATTTCAGCAACGTGTCTTGCGACAAGTGGGCACGGAGGCGACAGATCTGTTGATCGGGAACAAGAACAGGGGAAGAAGCCAAGGCATCGCCAAATTTGTGAGAAAACGAAGGAAGCTTGATTAAAGTTTCCTTCGTTTCTTTTTATGAGTGTTGCATGGTGTGAGTCTGGTACGGCAGCAGGGCGAACGTTTGCGTATCTTGCGGACGAGGCCCTGCTTGATCGGAGATAGGCGACATGGTACTATGCAGGTTGGGAAGCGGGTGAGAGTCCAGTTCCATGTTGGGTATTCTGAACCGAGACATAACATATTGGAGAGGTGAATTATGTCGGTACGTCACAGTTTTTCGGCACTAACAGGATGGGTGTTGTTGGCAAGTGGACTGATTCTCAATTGCGGTCAGGCGGCAACGCCGGCGGTGGACAGCGGGGATTACAAGGGATGGGTTCATATTCAGGGCAAGAGTCTTGGCGTGTCTCAGCCGGCGATATTGGCGGAGGCTGCGGATGGTGAGGAAGGCGAAGAAGAGGCGACAGAGGTCTACATTAACAAGGCGATCGGCGGAAAGGCCATCGTTTTGATGATGCCGGGCAGGACGCTGACTCGGTTGTGGATATGCAACGAGAAGTTGATGTCGTTGTACGACAGCAAGCAGAACGGAGTGGCGATGGGAGAGATGGATCCTGTGACGCTTCGGAAGACGGCGATGGAGGTGGCGGCGTATCCGTTGACGGTCGAGGCGGTGATGAGTGATTTGAAGAAGGAAGGCGCCACGATCGTGAAATGCCAGGAGACACGTGAGGGGAGCCTTATACGGTATGACGTGAGCTTCATCGGGGGAAAAGCCTGCAAGACCAGCAAGGACAGTGAAGAAAGCGTGGGATCGCAGACGCTGTGGATCGACGCCAAGACGCGGTTGATTCAAAAGGTTCAGACGCATCTGGACGAGCCGAAGGAATTCACCTACACATATGAGAAACGCGCGATTAAGGATGTTTTCGATATCGGCGTTCCCCGGAATGTTCTGATTCTCGACAGTCGCCCGACGAAAGAGGCGGTCAAAGTATTGGATCGCGTGGACGGGCGGGCGAAGAAGGATTTCGGGGATTACGTGGCGGTACTGGCGGAGACGGACCGCCGCAAGGCATGGGGAAGCAAAAAGATGTTCCTTCACTTGTATGCGAGGGAAGGAGAGAAGGGGTTGTACTGCCAGTTTGGGTTCAACGAGAAGGTATACCCCGATTCGCCGATGCTGAAGATCAAGGGTTGGCCCAATCCGGATGTCAAGGACGTGTTGGAGTTGGCGAAGAAGACGATTCCCGTGTTCTACTACGCGACAGATGGAACGAAGGCATGGTCGGGGACGTTTCAGGAAGCTGCGACAGATATCAAGATCCGACTTCGTGATCGCGAGCAACTGATAAAGGAGAATCCATTCACGCATGAGTTCAAGTTGTCGAATCACATATGGCGGAACCGGGAATCGTTGTACTTGTATGGTTACGGGCCGAAGGCGGATACGATCACGGACGCCAAGCGTGCGGGGTTGATAGGTTTGCGGCTTCGGGAAGGGGATTATTCCACAGATGAACCGCGAGGTGGACGGCGGCAGGAGCGGGTCTTCTGGCTTGACCCCAAGCGCGACGACATTCCAGCAGAGATCATTTTTGTGGGGGAGCGATCGGGGGCGAAGGAGCTGATGAGCAAGACGTTGTTCCACACACGATATCTGGAATTCGCGAAACTGCCGAATGGGCAATGGTATCCGGCGCACTGGACAAATGATATGTCTCGCCAGGATTTTGAGAGGAAGAGCAAGGACGGATTTGTACGGGAATTCCATTTGCGGATCGTGCCGGACATGAAAGTGGACGGCAGTTGGTACGGGAGACGGTCGACGGTTCTGGGTATTGCCCAGCCGACCGTTGTAACCGGCAACAAGTGAGTTTTCACGATTTGGTGACTACAGTAGTGAGTGCAATAGGAATGAGGAAGGAAGGTCTGATGTGTAGGATATTGGCAGGGATGTTTTTGGTTGTGGCGGTATTTTCGGAAGTCAGCTTGTGCGCTGAGGCGGAGAAGAAGAAAGAACCTACGACCGGACACCTGGCGCAGAACCAGAAGTTTCTTGATACATTCGCGGAGATGTACGTTCGGATGCTTGCCCGTCAGTATCGTCTTTCCCCGGAGCAGACAGAGAAGGCGAAACAGATATACTCCGCGGCGGATTGGAGACTGCAGTACAAGGCGGGCGAGCAGATGGAAGCCTTTGGCCAGAAGATGCACAAGGCGTTGGTTGAAAAGAGAGAGCCGTCCGTGGCTGATGTCCGGCAGATGATCGATAAGCTGAGTCCGCTGCTGCATCGATCGATGGATCAGAGGATGTCCAGTGCCATGCAATTTCACGCGATCCTTAATGAGGATCAGAAGAAGATCCATGAGAAGGAAATGGAGAAGATGAAGAAGGAAATTGTCGAGTTGAACGGACGGCTGAAGCGGTGGCGGGAGGAAGGGCTTCGTCCGGGCGAACTTCAGGAGAATTTTGGGGACGATGCCGCGTATCGCATGGCCGGCGGGAAGAGCGAAGAAGGCAAGGCGGGGGGGAAGGAGGAGGAGGGAGGCGGCAGAGGGGGAGCCAGTACGTTCCGGCTTTATAAGGCGGAGCAATTTGATTTTTGGGAGCTGTA
>CAZLZE010000016.1:0-53689 GCA_964563935.1 uncultured Phycisphaerae bacterium
CACGAATGCTGTTGATGGCGGTAATTGTAGCGAGCATTGGAGCGACGGTGTTTGCCCAGAAGACGGGCGTCAGTGTGGCGGATTTTGGCGCGGTGGGCGACGGCAAGGCCCATTGCACGGCCGCGTTTGAGAAGGCGGTGGCGGCGGGGAAGGACGGGCATGTTCCGTAGGGCGAGTTTATCATCAAGGGCATGAAGCTGCCTGATAAGACGTATCTGCATGGCGAGGGATCGGCGAGCGTGATCATCCTGGCCAAGGGCGATGGCACGATCCACGTGGGGAATTATTGTCGGGTCTCCAATCTGAGTTTCACCGGCGAGGAAAAGTTCAAGGCCCGTCATGAGGATGCTTTGAACAAAGCGATTGTGAGTTTGGGAGCCAGTACGGGCGCAGAGGTGGACCATATCCGCATTGTGGACTACAGCAACACGGGCGTGGTGACGGACCATGCGGCGGACTTTCGCATAACGGATTGCCATTTCGAGAAGATCAACAGCGCGATCCAGATTCAGAACTCAAAGCGCGGTCTGGTTTCGGGGAATCGCGTGATCGATGCGGCGGTCCACGGCATCCAATTCTGGGGAAACTGGAAATTCGAAAGCAAAAACTGCGAGGATCTGATTTTCTCCAACAACTATGTCAAGAACGGTGGGGGAGGTGCGATCTGGGGAACCGGCGCCGTGCGCGTCATCATGGCCAATAACATTATTGACGGAGCGGAAGACGTCGGGTTGGACCTGGAGTGGTGCGATGACTCGGTGATCATGGGAAACACGGTGCGGAACTGCGAGAACGGTGGGATTTCACTGTTCTATTCGTGCCGGCGCATCACCATTTCCGGGAACACCGTGATCAACGATCGGCCGATCAAGCCGTCGGAATTTCCGGCGTCCGATCCACGGTCGAAGTTCTTTGTACGGTCGGGGATCTGGCTGACGTATCCGAACAAGAGTACGTTCAAGAACGACAACGGGCACCGCGAGGTGACTATCGTGGGCAACACGATCCACTGCGCCGAAGGCGAGCGACGGGCGATCTGGATCGGATCCGAGAGCGACGAAATCAACATTGCGAATAACACGCTGGTGGGCGGCGAGGTCAAGTACGGCGGAAAGCATAACGTGCATCCGCTGGACCTGATCACCGTAAAGGATAACGCGTGGATTCACAACGGCGTCGTGCCGAAGAAGTGATCAAGAGACACGAACAAGAAAAGACTGATAGCAAGAGGAGACAATTCATGGCGAGTCGGTCTTTGAGGGTGTTGATGATAAGAGAAGAAGGAGCATAGGGACAGGACATGAGCATACCGGCGGAATTGGATTCGAATTGGCAGTTGTTTCTGGACGATTATGCGGTGGCACGGAGCACGGGGCTTAGCCGCGTGGTGCATCATCCTCGCGCAATGGGCGTGGTGATTCCCGCCGACAGACCGTGGGAGACGACGGGCGTGGGTCTGCAACTGGTGGATCGAGCGGTCGACGGGCGCTTCACTGCTTATTACCAGGCGATGTGGTGGAATCCCGCTATCGATGTCCCCGGTTCGAACGACAAGGCGCATCAGATTTCCGTCGAACGAGGCCTGGCTTACAGCGAGGACGGAATCCACTGGACCAAACCGAATCTGGGACTTATAGACGCGCCTGCCGGCATCGACTGGTCCAATGCGCCCTTCCCGGCTCCGAAAGGAACAACGCGTGAGAACAATCTCGGCTTGCCGTTTGCCTTTCTGCACGATCTGGGGCAATACGGAAATGTGTCGGACCCCGACAAGCGATTTGCCATTCGGTTAGCTCCGGCGGGGCAGGACATTTTGACGACGAACCTGTCGCCCACGCGAGGATTTTTTGCCCGTGCGATTCCGGATGTTCTTCATGATCCGAAGTGGCGTGAGAAGTTGATCGACTCGGGCGGCGATTTTAACCCGCGGCGGCACATGGTGCATTTCTGGGACTCCGTTAACGAAGAGTGGGTGACGATAGAACAAGGTGTCGTCGGCCACTGGCTTCCAAGTCGGGAGATTGGCCGATTCGGATCGAAAGACCTGGTGCACTGGACGGCCCAGTCCGTGCTGTACCCGGATGCGCAGGACTCGCACGCTCAGGACCGATACGACGAGCCGATGTCGCTCACTCCGTTCTGCCAGGACGGCGTTGTGTTCGGACTTCTGAGCTGGTTCCATTCCGACCGCACCCATCCGTACGGCGGGCCGAATCTGACGGACCCGACGCAGCCGTGCGGGCATGTGAACCACTGGCCGTGGTGTCGGAAAGGGACCGATGAAATGCGCATCACCGTCAGCCGCGACGGCGGAAAAACATGGGATCGCACGAGTTCCCGCGAAGCATGGATTCCGCACGGCACGGAAGAGGACAGTTATGATCGCATGGTCATTGGGTCGACCCCGCCTGTTCGAGTGGGGGATGAGGACTGGTTCTATGTCACGGTGATCGATGGCGACCATCTGAGTATCCAAAACGATCCGGCCGGCACTGCCTACAACCGCGACCGTCTGCCAAAGCATCAGATCGGGCTGTATATCCAAAAACACAACCGGTATGTGAGCCTGACAGCCAGGAATTACCGCGAGGTGCTCGTTACCAAGCCATTTCTGTGTACCGGCGGGACGCTTCAGGTCAACGCCGACGCCAGCCGGGGGCAGATCCGCGTGGGAATCGCCACTGGCGAACCGATCCTGCTATATAACGGGACCACGCCCGCAATGGCTCCGCACCTTCTGGAAAAGAACTTTCTGCCGGGGTTCTCCTTTGACGATTGCGAACCGATTTTGGCGAACGGCATCGAGCAGAGCGTACGATTCAGACAAGGCAAGACACTCGACGCCATGCGCGGCAAGCCGATTACCATACTGTTCGAAATGAACAATGCGGATCTGTACGGATTCCGGGCAATCGGTTAACAAAAACTGAACTGAACACACCCTCAGGTCCGATAATACCAGCAAGGTTTCGTCTCGGATGTGGTGATATTTCCAAAATGTCATCCTGAGCGGAGCGAAGGATCCGGAGTCAACCGCGCAGTATGGTGTCCTCGCGACAGGGCGGCCAGATGCTTCACTTCGTTCAGCATGACAGGGAATGTTTTTTCACGCGAGACAAAGTACCAAGCTCTTATGCAGAAAGGGGCGTGTTCAATGAAGTCCGTTACCGTCCGCATCGTTGTATTAACTGCTTGTTTGGTTACGGCAAACGTATCGCTGGCCCAGACGAATAACTGGCAGGGCGCTCCGGGCGTACCGGGTTCCTGGAACGATCCTGCCAATTGGTCGATTGGTGTTCCTGCGGCTGGGGACGATGTGTATATCCAAAACGGTGGAACCGCCGTTATTACCGAACCTAACACGGTCTGCTCCGGAATGAACTTGGCCGCTGGAACGGTTAACTTACTGTCCGGCAGTCTTGGGGCTGGTGGCATCGGTTTGGGAAGCTACAGTTCTGGGTACGGGACATTCAACCATTCCGGCGGGAGGAGCCAAACAAGTTCTCTGGATGTCTACAGCGGAACATACAATCTGAGCGGGACCGGGTGGCTGAATGTCGGGTCGGAGTGGACACGTTCAAGCGGGGTCTTCAATCAGTCCGGCGGAACCCATATCGTACAGAACAGTATGTATATCGATGGAGGCACTTATAATCTTACGTCAACCGGGATATTGAGCGCAGGGTGGGAATACATTGAACGAGGAGGATACTTTCTTCAGGCCGGGGGACAGCATTGGCTGGCAGGTTGTCTGGTCGTTGGTGACACGGGTGGAGTTGGTACATATCGGTTACTAAGTGGAGAACTCATTTCCGCGGGGACGCAGATCGGGGGGTGGGAAAGCAGTGGGGGGACCTTCATTCAGGAAGGCGGAACGCATATCGCTTCCGCCGTAATGATCAGCAACTACAATCCCTATCCGAGCGATCCGCCCCCGATGGTTTCATATATATTGAATGGAGGATCGCTTATATCGCGGCAGGAATTCGTTGGGTCCGGTGGGACGACTGTATTTCATCAAAACGGCGGATCGAATTGCACGGGGAGTCTCGCCGTCGTCGACACGGGGCGATACGAGATGAGCGGCGGATCGCTGTGTATCCAAAATGGGCTCGATATTCAAGGCACACTGGATCTGATGGGTGGAAACGGGCAAGTCAAGGTGAGTCAGGGCCTGGTCGATCTGACCACCGGAACGATTGCGAATTCCCAGAACGCGTCACTTTCCCTCGGCAAAAACGCCATTCTCGTTGCTGCTCCCGGATACGATCCCAACACAGCCTTCAGCCATTTCTCCAATCAGGGAATAACACACACCGCCGGCACGACCTGGATTATTCCGGCGGGCGAGCGTCTTGCCATCACTCAAGGAAAGATCAATGATTTGGTGGACTGCGCCGGGACGATTGATGTTCCGGGCAGTGACGTGTACTCTGGGGTGCAACTGAACGGGGGGCTCATTCTGCGGGATGGAGCATATGTTCATCTCGGAGACCATGGTGGGGGAATCGTGGTTAATGACGACGTCAGCCGGATCGAAGGAGGAACGCTGGATCGTTGCACGATCATCGTGGGGAAAGAGGGATCGGGATCGATGACGCAGACGGGGGGAACTGCGAAGGACTGCAGCTTGGTGTTGGGAAATACGGAAAATGGAAACGGAACGTATACTCTAAGCGGCGGAACGTTCAGTGCCGACCAAGGCGAGGAAATCGGCTATCGCGGCCAGGGAACGTTCAATCACACCGGCGGACAAAACACCATAAAATGGGCCTTGCGTGTCGGCTGTGATCCGAATTCGACCGGTGTCTACAACCTGCAGGGCACGGGAAAGCTGACGGCGAGCGAGGAAATGATTGGATTAGCCGGCCGGGGCGTCTTCCGGCAAAGTGGCGGGGAAAATATCGTTGGTGAGAGTCTGCGGCTGGGGGATCAAGCCGGCTCGGAAGGTACCTATGAACTCAGCGGCGGATTTCTGTCGTCGCCGGAGGTCAAGGTGGGTGTGCAGGGAACGGGTACGTTCATTCAGACCGGCGGCGTTCATCAGGCTGGACTGCTGGCGATCGGGCCGAACGGACAGTATGAGTATTCCGGCGGCGACTTGCAGATACAGGGCGGGCTGAGGGTGGATGGTACGCTGGATTTGACCAATGCTGCCGCGAGTCTGACATTCGCGGGCGGAATCGTTGATGTGTCGGCCGGCACGGTCGCCAACGCATCGAACGCGTCGCTATCGATGGACGCTCATTCGCTGCTGATCGTGGCTTCCGGATTCGATCCTGCCGCGACGTTCAAACAATATGCGAATGAGGGACTGACTCACGTGGCAGGTACGGACCTGGCGATCGAGTCGGGACGCGAGATCTTCGGCGCGGGTGAGATTCGCGACCGTGTCGTGTGTTCGGGCACGCTGGCTGCCAAGGTGGGAATGGGGATCAACCTGAACAACGGACTCACCGTGTCCGGTGGAAACGTTGAACTCGGAACAGGAAGTCTTACCGTGAGCGATGCCCAGAGCGGAATGACCGGCGGGACCCTGGTGGCTGATGGTCTGCGGTTCAGCCCCGATGGAAACGGCGTCTTCACCCAATTGGGCGGAAAAGTCACAATTACTGGCAATGACTACGACACGGGACTGGTAATCGGCAACTATAATAGTGAGAATCCCGGGACATACAATCTGGAAGGAACCGGCGAACTGGACGCCAATTCCGTGACCATCTATAGCGGAATATTCAATCAATCCGGCGGAACGCTTTCCGCTCAACGAGAATGGCTTGAGACATATGGCACGCAAGCGGGCGTCTTCAACCACACGGGCGGAACCAATACAACGGGCTATCTCCTCATCTCTGGCCACGCAACGTATTCCCTTTCCGGAACTGGCGAACTCATTGCGGGAAATGAATACATCCGGACGTGGATGACAGATCCGAATGCGGCTGCATTCCGCCAAAGCGGAGGCGTTAACGATGTCGGATATCTGGAGTTCTCCGGCCGATATCAATTCAGCGGCGGCGTGCTTCGGATTCGGGACGGAATGCTCATTCAGAAAAACGGTATTCTCGATTGCGCAGACGCTGCTACCGACATCACGGCCGGCGGAATCATCGACCTGAGCCAGGGACAGATTGTCAACGCTGAACAGATGTCGATGACCGTCGGGGCGGACTCTCTGACGCTCTACGCCCCCGGCCACGATCCAGCCGCCATTTTCAAAAACTTCCATTCCGATGGACTGGTTCACGAGGTTGGTACCCCGCTCATCATCCCCGCCGGTAAGACCGTACAAGGCACAGGAACGATCAGCGATCACGTCACATGCATGGGAATCCTCAAAGCCACTAATGCGTATGTATCTCTGAAAACAGGACTCACCGTGCTCGATGGGGCGCTGGTCGATCTTGGAAATGGTGACCTGACCGTAACCGACCAGACCAGCGGCATGGAAGGCGGCCAACTGCACACGCTGCTTGAGCAGATTGGAGCCGACGAGCTCGGAGCATTCACGCAAACAGCGGGCGAACATACCGTCGATCAACTCTGTATAGGCGGCAATGCGAGCGGACGATATGTCTCGGCCGGTGGAGAACTGACTGCCAACACGATGTACATGGGTGGAGGAGGTTCCGGCGAAGGCGTGCTGGAAATCACCAATCCCGAAGCGACCATCCAGGTAAGCGACAATCTGTGCTTCGGCCGAAATGGTAAGCTGACGGCCGTTGAGGGCGCGACCATTCACCTGGGCAGCCAGAAAGAGCGGTGGGGCGATGTACAGTTCCAAATTCTCAATATGGATCCTGCCACGCTGGCCGACCTGGACAAGCTGACCCTGGCTGTCGACGATCCGAACCGCGACTGTCTGCTTGAGGTGGCGGGACGGGATGTGGGTGAGATGCTGTACGGTTTCGAGAACAATTTCGCCCTGGGGGCCCTGGTCATCGGCGAGTCTTCGCCCACCTGGGTGACGCTGGTCGATCAGTACATCAATCACACCAACTGGTCCGGCGATGAAGCCCTCTATGTGCGATACTTGTTTATCGCGCCGGGTTCCCACCTGGACCTCAACGGCCTGAATCTATACTACCTGGAAGGATCGATCAATGTGGACCCCAGCGCGATCATCAACGGAACGATCACGCAGGTCGTGCCCGAGCCGCTGAGCCTGGCGATCCTCCTGGCTGGGATCGGGTGGTTGTCTCGACGACGAAGTCAGATCTTAGCCTGAGATTCGGATATTTGCAGGTTTTTCAGACATTCGGCTCTGTCTGAGTCGCGAATTACCGGACCGGCAAGTCATCGCGAGACCCTGTAGATGACATGAGCGGAGGAGGTCTCCGAGGTGGATCCATTATAATCGTCCACAAGAAGGCCTCGGTGGGGCATTCGATGTTGGCGCCCAAACGCCGGAAAGGAGACCGCCGTGCTCACGAACAAGGATATCCTGCTGACCGTGGATTATCATGACGAAGATCTTATGATCCGCCGCCTCGACTCCTGGTAAAGGCAGCTTCACTTCGAGCAAAAAGGGCTTCACTTTCGATAGAAGCAAGGTCATTTTTGATACGACGCGCGAGAGGCCCGCCTTTGGCGGGTTAGCGCGTCAATTCCGGCAGACGCAGTACTTCGTAGATTCCCCACGCGACTGTGACCGCGGCGGCGACGAGGAGCACGAGTTTGATCCACCATACCTGCATCTGGAAACCCACCAGCGTGGGCGCGTGTTCCGCCGCTTTGATGACGAAGGCACATCGCTGCTGAATGCTCCCGTGCCGCCAGCTTCGAGCCGTGCGGGGCACGGCGTTGAGCGCCGCCGTTCGGTCGAGGGCCGTGCTGAAAAGCTCCGCCCCGGCCATGCAGATCGGATCGACGGACATCAGCGGTCCGGTCTTGATCGCATGTCGAAGACAGTTCGGGTAAGCGCATCCGCCGCGATCCAGTTCCGACGAGAGCAACTGCGCCCCGAACAGGTCGGACTGGGCCTCGAATCGCCGGCTGATATAGCCAAACGCGCCGAACCACATCGCGATAACGGCCGAGAGAATGATCATTTCTGTTGTCTGCTGCGAAAGATGAAACTGCAACTGCAGTTCCCACCCCGTAAGCCCGATCAGGCCCATCGAGGCGAACGCGAAGACCAGAAAGAAGGGAAGATGGTGTAGACGAACGTGACCGATCTCATGGCCGAAGACCGCGTCGATCTGACTGTCCGTCAGCGACTCGATCAAGCCGTCCGACAGCATGATGTATCGCATCGGACCGAGAAAACCTACCACGGCGGCGTTGACGATCACTCCGTACGTCGGCCAAAGCAGAATATCGCGGTATTTCAGATTGGCCGTCTTGCCCAGCCGCACGAGACTGTCCCGCAGTTCACCTTGCGGAAGCGACTTTGCCCGCCAAACCCACTTGACCAGAAACGGGGCCATGAGGAAGACCAGTCCCGCGACGATCGCGAGGATCATCTCCGGAACCAGATCACCGAAGACCTGCAGATGCCACGGGGCAAGGACCGACCGACTCCAGGCCACGATTGCGGCGCGGGGAATATCGATCAAATCTTTGGCGGCGATGATAAACAGCAGCGGCAATCCCATCAAAAGAAGCTGGAACTGAAGCTGAAAGGCGAGATACTGTCCTCGCGTCCAAATCGGGTGCACAGGTTCCGACAGATACAGCATGTGTCCGATCATCGATTCGCGAATCGCCCGGTCAGCCGGGTACAGGAACAAATATCCCGCCATGATCCACAGCAGGAAGGGGATCAACATGACAAACTCGTCGAGTCCCGCGACGTGCGTGCCGACCACCGACCGAACCAGGGCAGGCCAATCGGTTCCAAAGATGAGCAGCGCCTGGCCGAGCAGGGCAAGGACCCGCAAGCCGTGCTGGGCCCGAACATACGTCTTCTGGATCAGGTCGATCGGCAATCGTCCCGTCTCGAGTTCCCGGAAGATCTTCTGGCGAATGGTTCGAATCCAAATCAAAACAAGGGCCAGAACGGAGGTAATGATCGCGACGGCGCCGGGCAGTCGTGAAGCGAAGATGAAGGGTGATTCCATTCGATCGCTCGCCATCACCATGCCTATGGCTAAGATAATTAGAAATTGCACGCTGGACTACTCCTTGGCTTGCGTAATGAAATTCTCTATCTGGCCAGTTCGGCCTCCAGGGCCAGCGTCACTCGCCGTTTGACTTCCTGAAATTCGCCCTGAACCTTCATGCCCGCCGCGCGATGGTGACCGCCGCCCCCGAATTGGACCGCGAACCGATGAACGTCAAACGGCTCCCGGCTGCGGAGGCTGATTCGAACCATTCCGCCCGGCTGTTCCACGAAAAGGGCCGCCACCTGCATCGATTTCACGCGGCACGCCTGATCGACCAGGTTCTCCGTATGGGCCTCGTCGGCCCCACACATGCGAAAGTCGTCACGCGTTAATGACAGGACCACCAGCCGGTCATCGGACCTCAATTCCGCCGACGCTAATGTCCTTGCCAGTAATCGAAACCGCGCCGGGGAATCCGACAAAAACAGCTTTTCGTAAATCATACGCGCGTCAGCCCCGCGATTCACAAGCCTCGTCGCCCAGTCGAAACAATCCGCATTCGTATTGCTGTAACTGAACCAGCCGGTATCCGTGGCAATCGCGATAAGCAGCGCCGACGCGATCTCCGCGTCGTCGAGCCAGTTCATCTCCGTAAGCAGCCGGGCCATCAGCAGTCCTGTCGCCGGCGAACCTTCATCGGTCAGGGCGAGGTCCGGACATATGTTTCCATGGGCATGATGATCGATGACCACGATCGGTGCCGGATGGCGGTCGAGAAACGAAAGTACCGGCCCAAGCTGCTGCCGGCTGCCCGTGTCAATGACGACAATCACGTCCGGAACGGGAATCGAATCGACGGCCAGATCCTTTTCCACGACCGGCGGACAAGTATGCGGAAACAAAAATTGGTAACGCTCCGATATCCCGCCGAGAATGACCGGCATGGGCGACTTACCATGCAGCGTCAACGCGCGGGACAAAGCCAGCATGCTCCCAAGGGCATCGCCGTCGGGACGGTCATGCGGGATAAGCAGAAATTTCTGGTGAGTCTCCAGCAGCGTGATAACGGATTGAAGATCTGTCTCGCAAATCGGCATGACTAGGTGCATTCCTCCCGATGAATGATGTCCCGGACGGCAAGTACGTCGGAATTGATCTGCTCAACCAGTTCAGACGGATCATCAAACTTGATGATGTCCCTTAATCGTCGGTAAAAGTGAAGATCAATGTTCTGGCCGTACAGATCTCCCGAGTAGTCGAGCAGAAACGCCTCGATTGCAGTCTGATACTGCTCGAATGTTGGGGCCGGTCCGATGACGACCGCAGCCGGATGAGAATGGCCCGCCACGCACGCCCTTGCCGCGTAGATACCCTTCTCGGGAAGCAGTTGATCGGGAATCTCCAGGTTGGCGGTCGGAAAGCCGATTGTCCGTCCCCGTCGGGCCCCCGTAATCACCTTGCCCGCGATCCGGTATGGCCGACCCAGACAATGTCTTGCCAGGTCCACTCGTCCCGCCGCGACCAGTTTTCGGACCAGGCTGCTCGAAAGCGTTCGCGTTCCCAGGTCGCCCAGCTCCAATTGAACCGGGTCAATCTTGATCGCCTGAAAACCAAAGCGGGGACCGATTCGAATCAAGTGGTCAATATCGCCCGATCGGTCGTGCCCGAATCGAAAGTTTGGACCCTCCACCACATATCGCAGATCGAAAAGCGTCATGAGAACGTCCTGGACGAATTGGTCTCGTTCCATATCGAGCAGCGAGTGAAGACAGCGAGTGACCGCCACCAGCTCGATCCCGAGTGACTCCATGATCTCCAGTCGCTGCGGCAGAGGCATCAAAGTAGGGGGGGCCGAGGTGGGCGACAGGATCTTCAGCGGATGACACTCAAACGTCATTACGGTGGGAAGGAAACCATGAGCCCGAGCCAGTTCGACGACACGGCGAAGAATTGCCTGGTGCCCGAGGTGCACACCGTCGAAATTACCGATGGAGAGAACCACGGGACGCCCCGGCCTTTCCAGATTGTCCAACCCATACACTGTCCGCATGCTAGAGTGTTACTTGCCGAGAAGACCGCCCTGGATCTTCAGACCCTTCTCATCCCATTGTTGAAGAAGCTGTCGCAGGTCGTCGACCGCAATCTGCAGCCGCTTGGCCGTGATGGTCAGCGCATCGTAAAACTCCGGATCGTTCAGGAATTTTCCGAGTGTCCCTTCCCCGGCGTTGATCTTGTCCGCTACCACATTGAGCTTGTCGAAGAGCTGGCTGAGCTTATCCGTATTCTCGATCAATCCGGACGCGACTTTGTTGATCCGTTCGTCGGTCGATCCGATGGTTTTCTTCAATTGGTCCGACACGTTGACCAGGCGTTCCGACATGACGCGGAAGTTTTTGACCATGACCGCGATATTCCGCTGATTCTCCGGGTCCGCCATGATCTTGTTGAAGCTTTTGAGGGCTTCATCGAACCGTTGAACGGCCGTCGAAATGTTCGCCATCGGATGCGCCGCGGGACCGGTCGTCGTATCCACCGCCTGAGTGGATAGCGGCCGGAAGAGCACATGCAGATCGTCCGCCACCGGTTTCAGCGCCCTCGCCAGATTCGTGATCGCCACACTGGCGTCTTCCAGTTTCGTCATAATCGACTTGGGGATAACCTCCGCCACGCCGCCAACCACCGTGCCCTTCAACTCCCCCTTGCCGTTGGTGGGGAGCGTCTCTGAAGAGTTTTCCGGACCGATCTCGATCCGAATCGCGGGCTTTCCGAACCCCATGCTCTGCTCCTTGATCACAGGCTGGGCGTCGATCGGAATCTTGATCCCTTCGCTGATAAAGCACACAATCTTCACGCCTCTTCGCATGTCCGGAAGCGGCTCGATCCATTTGACCCGTCCGACCTGAAGTCCGTTCACATAAATCGGATCGTCATTCTGAATGGGACCAGCGGACGGAAAATAGATGCTGATCTCGTACCCCTTGGATAGGTACTGCGGCGCCTGGCCGAAAAGGATGATCATGAATCCCAGGAGGCCCAAGCCCACCAGCACAAAAATGCCGACCATCAGATTTCTGCGAAATTCGTTCATCGTTTTACCTGTCGATATAAAAGCCGAAAACCTCTACGTCTTGTCCAGGATCTCCAGTTCCTTCGGATCCGCTTCCCCGGCGATAAATCGCTGGATCCGCTCATCCTTCGACTGACGTATCTCGTCCGGCGTACCGTCAAAAATGAAATTCCCATGATACAGCATCAACATTCGATCCGCCACCTTGAACGCGCTCTTCATGTCGTGGGTCACCACGATACTCGTAACGTGCAGATCCTCCTTCAGCTTCAAGATCAACTCATCGATGACATCCGCTCGGACTGGGTCCAGCCCGGTCGTTGGTTCGTCATAGAGGATCACCTGCGGTTCCAGGGCAATCGCGCGGGCCAACGCGATCCGCTTCTTCTGGCCGCCGGACAACTGTCCGGGCAGCCGGCCGCCGAATTGTTCCAGCCCCACCATTCTCAACCGGTCCTGGGTAATCTCCTGGATCTTCGCGTTGTCATAGTTGGTGTGTTCCCGCAACGGGAACGCCACGTTCTCCGCTGCCGTCATGGAGTCGAACAACGCTCCCGCCTGAAACAGAAATCCGAACTTCGTCCGAATCTCTGCCAGCTTTCGCTCCGGCAACCGAGTCAAATCCTGGTTCTCAAAAAAGACTCTGCCCCGGTCCGGCCGGAGCAGGGCGACAATAATCTTGAGCAGTACGGACTTTCCCGTTCCCGATTCCCCGAGGACGACCGTCGTCTTACCTCGTTCGATCTTCAGGTCAATGCCTTTCAGAACCACTAGGCTTCCGAAAGACTTGTGGATGTTTCGCAGCTCGATAATCGGACGCTCAATATCATTCATCTTACAGTATGCTCTTGAATCCCCAGATTGCCTTGTAGATGCTTGACAGGAACATGGCCATGAAGAAATCAATCGCGAGAATACTTACAAAGCTGGATACGAAGGCCTCCGTGCACGCCTGGCCGACGCCTTCGGCGCCGGGTTTGCAGTGGAATCCTTTGTAGCAGGCGATCAATGCGATCACGCCTCCAAAGAGGACGCTCTTGATCAGCCCCGAGAAAATATCCCAGGTTTCCAGCGCCTGGGCGGAGAATCGCCAGTAGGCCGCCGCTGACACACCGTAGACATCCACCGAAATCAGGTATCCGCCGATAACGCCCAGAAAATCCGCATAACAAGTCAGCAGGGGGGTCAGAAGAAGGCAGGCCAGAAAACGGGGAACGACCAGGTAGCGAATTGGGTCAACCCCCATGGTCGTCAGGGCGTCGATCTGCTCCGTGACGTGCATCGTCCCCAATTCCGCCGTCAACGCGCCGCCTACGCGACCGGCAAGCATCACGCCCGCCAGTACAGGCCCCAATTCCCGAATGACAGATAAATTAATCACCGATCCCAGATAGTTCCCCAACCCCAGGTTCAAAAACTGGTCCGCCGCCTGCACCGCCAGAACCATGCCCACAAACAATCCGGTAATCGAAACAATCGAAACGGAACGGGCCCCGATCTCGTGGAACTGGGGTACCAGAAGCCTCATGTCTCTAGGGCGGACAAAAAGCGAAGGAATCCACGCAAAGGTGCGAAAGCAGAACAGGGAAAAGTTTCCGAATTCGGCCAGAACGAATAATATTCGATTGTATACAGCGCTTACTATGAACTCGGACATCGAAGAAGACTCCTTCCACGTAATATTAGTATCGATGCGGACCGAAAAGTCAATCAAACCCTGCAAAATCGCTTCCGCCAAACCCGCCGCATCCTGGATGTTGGTTGGATCCCGTTTTGAGTATTTTATGTGAATTCCGTCCGTCGGGCATACTTTTTTGTTCCCGCCCCAAAATTCTGTTGGCGACGGGATGCCCTTCGGTTAAAATTGTTAACAGTTAACAAATTTGGAGGAACGATCAGACCATGACCGGAACAAAACCTGCGGTGGATACGGGAAAGCAAACGGCCTTGCCGGACGGATTGGACGCAAAGGGCATATTGGAACTGTACGAGCGGATGTTTCTTCTCCGCCGGTTCGAACTTAGAGCCCAGGAAATGAACCGTAAGGGCATGATGCCGGGCTTTCTGCATTTATACATCGGTGAGGAGGCGACGGGTGTTGGCGTGTGTGCCCATCTGCGGGACAGCGACTGGATCACCTCCACCCACCGTGGTCACGGGCATGCCCTCGCCAAGGGCGTTGCCCCCAAGCTCGTAATGGCTGAACTCTTCGGAAAGGCAACCGGCGTATCGCTCGGACGCGGCGGCACCATGCACCTGTACGACCCGGAGAAGGGACTCTTCGGCACCAACGGTATCGTCGCCGGGGGAA
Organism: uncultured Phycisphaerae bacterium; assembly: GCA_964563935.1. Lineage (GTDB taxonomy): Bacteria > Planctomycetota > Phycisphaerae > JAAYCJ01 > JAAYCJ01 > JBAZZQ01. Next base: position 14,426 of record CAZLZE010000016.1, read on the forward strand.
TTCCCCTGGCCGTCGGTGTCGGTATCAGTTCGCGAAACCGCAAAAGCGGGCAAGTCGGAGTGGCCTTCTTCGGCGACGGCGCGTCGAATCATGGCTCCTTCCATGAATCTCTCAATTTCGCCGGCGCCCAGGACGCCCCCGTCGTGTTCGTCTGCGAAAACAACCTGTACGCGACCGCCACGCCCCTCAAAATCGCCACTAAAAACTGCGATATCTGGAAACGGGCCGCCGGGTATGGCATCCACGGGGAAGCCGTCGATGGAAACGATATCCTGGCCGTCTGGCAGGCAGCCAAACGCGCCGTCGAGCGTGCCCGATCCGGCGGCGGACCGACCCTGATCGAGTCCAAGACCTATCGTGTCGTCGGGCACCATGAAGGTGATCCGGTCATCGGCTCCTATCGAACGCAGGAGGAAGTGGATTCCTGGAAAAAGCGTTGCCCTGTCGCCAATTTCCGAAATCGCATTCTGGAATCCGGATGGGCCACGGAAGACCAACTCCAGGCTATCGAATCGCGCGTCGATCAAACCGTCAAAGAAGCCGCTGATTTCGCCATCAACTCGCCTCTGCCCGATCCCAAAACCGCCCGCGACCACGTCTGGGCCGAACCTGTCAATCCCCAGGAGGTACTGTCGCACAAGAGCAGCGATCAGACCGTCGAGCAGACCTGGCTGGAAGCTGTCCGTGATGGAATCGCCGAGGAAATGCGGCGGGACGCGAACATCATGTGCATGGGTGAAGGTATCGGCGAGCGCGGCGGATGCTTCGGACATACCAAGAACCTCTGGCACGAATTCGGTGACAAACGGGTCATTGATACCGCCATCTGTGAACTCGCCTTCACCGGTTCCTGCATCGGGGCCGCTGCCACGGGTTGCCGAGCCATCGCGGACCTCATGTTCAGCGACTTCCTCTTTGAAGCCGGCAGTCAGATCATCAACCAGGCCGCCAAGCTTCGCTATATGACCAATGGGCGAATCAGTATTCCCATTGTTCTCCGGGCTAGCATGGGTACGCTCAAGAGTTCGGGCGCCCATCATAGCGGGTCCTATTATCCGATGTGGGCGCACTGCCCCGGATTACTCGTGGCGACTCCGTCCACCCCAGCCGACGCCAAGGGACTCATGAAAACCGCTCTTCGCATGGCCGACCCTGTGATTTTTCTGGAGCATAAGGCCTTGTTCGCCACCAAGGGGCCTGTCCCGGTCGGTGAACATCTCATTCCCTTCGGTCAGGCGGCCGTCGTTCGGCCAGGAAAGGACCTCACCATCGTGTCCTGCGGACTCCTGATTCACCGATGCCTCGACGCCGCCAAACAACTCGAAAGCATGGGTGTCTCTTGCGAGGTGATCGATCTTCGAACCATCGTACCTCTCGATATCGATACGATCGTTGCCAGCGTCGCCAAGACAGGCCACCTGCTGGTCGTGGATGAAGCTTTCGCCATGTGCGGGATCGGCGCGGAAATCGCGGCCGCCATGATGGAGCACGCGTTCGACGAACTCGATGCCCCCGTCGGCCGTCTGCATACCGATCCGGTGACCTTCCCGTTCAGTCCGCCTCTTGAAGAAGAGGTCATCGTCACCGTTAATAAGATCATGGCCGCCGCCCAGGCGGTTCGTGCGGGTCAGCCCATTGCTCCCCGCCGAGTCAAAGGCGCATCCGGAAAATCCGCTTCCACCTTCACTGTCTCGACCAGTGCCCCCGCCGCCCAGGAAGTCGCCGCTGCCGCCCCGACCAAACCCGCCACCGACGGCGCCGTCGCTATCATCATGCCCAACCAGGACCTGACCATCACCGAAGCCACTATCGTTCGATGGCTCAAAACCGTCGGTGACTCCGTCAAGGCCGGTCAGCCCGTCGCCGAGGTGGAAACCGAAAAGGCGGTCTCCGAAATCGAGAGCCCCGCTGACGGCGTGATCAGCGAAATCCTCGCCTCGGAAGGTACCGTCGTCAAACTGGGACAGGAAATCGGCTGGCTCAAACCGAACTGAGGAACCAAACCATGAAAACACGAAACGGAACAGCCATCTCACCCCGTGCCTTGCGGGCAGCCAAACGACTCGGCATCGATCCTGGCGCCGTTCGCGGAAGCGGACCGTCTGGCCGAGTGCTTGAGGCTGATATCCTTCAATCAAATCAACACGCGACTGGAACACCTGCCGTGTCCTCCATGCGAAAGGCCATCGCCAAACTCACCTCCGAGAGCTTCGCCACCGTTCCGCATTTCTATCTGCGGGCCGAACTCGATGCCTCCAATCTCGTGGCCCTTCGCGGCCGTCTCGTCGGACAAGTGCGGCAGGAAACAGGCGTCAAGTTGACCATTACGGATTTTATCCTTCGGGCCATGGCGATGGCCCTCCATGCCTGTCCCCAAGCCAACGCCATCTGGCAGAACGACACTCTCGTCACGCTGACAGAACGAAACATCGGGCTGGTCGTTGGACTGGCTGAAGGCCTGCTCATACCCGTCTTTCCTGAATCGGATCTGCGGACGCTGACCGGTCTTGCCTCCAAACGTACTCAACTGGTGGACGCCGCCCGGGCCGGGAAAATGCCCGCCGATGCCATGACCAGGCGAGCAGCCTGCTCTTTGAGCAACCTTGGAGCATCGCGAGTTGACGAATTCGCCGCCATCATCCCGCCGCCTCAAAGCAGTATCCTCGCCGTCGGGCGAATCGCCGAGCGACCCTTCGTCGTCGATGGCCAGCTTGCGGTTCGATCCACGATGAAGCTATGCCTGTCTATCGATCACCGCGTGATGGATGGCACTGTCGGCGCGGAATTCCTCGGAAAGATCGTCGATCTGCTGGAAAAACCGGATTCCCTGCTTTGAGATCCGGAAAGAGGCCTCGGGAAGGAAAAACATGCCCAAAATAGCTCTCATCGGTGCCGGGAGTATCGTTTTTGCCAAAGGATTGACAACCGATATCCTTTCGTACCCCGCCTTGGCGTCAAGCCACATTGCCCTGATGGATATTGACGCACAGAATCTTCGAATCACGGAAAATATCGCACGCAGGATCGTCGCCGCGGGAAAGCATGACGCCCGCATCACAGCCACCACCAATCGCGTGCAGGCCGTTCGCGATGCCGACTTTCCGCCGGAAGGGGAGCTTGACCTCAAAGCCTCCTACAAGAGCGGCCGGCGAACCATTCAATGGCGACCCAGCACACGCAAGGAAATCACCGATAATGGATACCTCGACTTCATTCGGCTCCTGGGTCCGCTTACCGACGCTGCCGTCTACGTGGCGGCGGGAATCCGCAGTGGGTCAAATCAAAAGCTCAACCTCCTGTTGGGCAGTGACGACGGCGCAGCCGTGTGGATCAACGGTAAGAGGATTTTCCATCAAGTCGCCGCCCGGTCCGCCATGCTCGATCAGGAACGCATATCGCTTCCCCTGAGGAAGGGAAACAATCTGCTGCTCACCAAAGTGGATCAGAAGGTGGGCCATTGGGGGCTCTTGGCCCGGCTGGGGAAGAAGCCTTCGGATGTGAAATTCCTTTCAACTCAATAATGGTTGAGAAAAATCCTCATATCTGAGGTCGCCTCATATCGTTGCCACGCTGAGACGCTCGATGACGGTTCCCTGAATAAACTGTGTCGGCAATTGCCGGCCGGGAATGGACATCTTCTCCAGAAGCATCCTAGCCGCTTCCACGCCCATCAGGGTCCGGTTCAAATCCACCGCCGTCACCGGCTGAATCGCTCGATGCAGCAGGATCTCGTCGTCGCACGACATCACCGAAACCCGGTCTGGAACAAACCACTTTCTCAGGTAAAGGGCGTGCATCAGATATAGGGCGCTGCTCGCGTCGTACGTCAAAATGGCGGTCGGCGGCTCGGATGTATCGAACCAATAATCCAGCCGCTCTTGCATGAGCTTTGTCCTGTGGTTGTACCGTTCCCAATGGGATTGCGAGTAATCCGAAGGCTCAAATCGCTCGTTGAAGAGATGTATCGGGCTCTGCCCAGCCCGGTACATGGCAATCTCGTACCCTCGCTCTCTTTGTTCGCCGCTCGGATGCCCGTCCAGAGACCCCGTTTAATACGCGATACGTCGATGTCCCTTCGACACCAGATAATTGACTGCCAACTCTGCCGCGAACTGGTCGTCCGGAACAATGCAATCATGTTTCTGGACAATTCCTGGATTGACCAGAATGTACGGAAGGGTTAGCCGGTTCAGGAAACGGATCGTCTTGGCGTCCGTCCAATCCACCTTGAGAATCAGTCCGTCGCAGGTGTGTTGGCGAATCATCGGCGACTTCTCCAGATCCTCAATTGTGCTCAATGCCGTGAATGGAGCAATGGAAAGGACGTAATCCTGCTCTGTCAGTACAGAGCTGATTCCTTCCACGATCGATCCGAAAATATGCGAAGTATAGGCCTCCGTGAGCGTCATCAGGCCCACGACCCCATTCTTTCCCCTCGCCAGTCCCCGGGCGGCCGCCGACGGTCGATAGTTCAGCGATGTCATCGCCTGTTCTATCTTCTGTCGCGTTTCCGGGGCGACCACCTCAGGGCGATTGATCGCACGCGATACTGTCGCCTGTGTTACCCCCGCCAGCCTCGCCACGTCAAAAGACGTCACCGGGCCGCGACTCTTCTTCCTTCTGATTCCTGTTCCGTTTGCCAAAACCACCTGTCCTTGTGCTGATGTATACGCATACGAGATGTTATCCGCTTGTTCCCAGTATACCGTCATAGATTCAAAAGTCAACTTAAATCATCATCTTGAGAATCTCCTTGACAGGCAGGTCTGTGCATGTTACTATCTATGTGATGAATGCGTATGCACAACAGGCGAGGAATGCTATGAGACGAAACGTGGGTGGTTTTACCCTCATCGAACTTCTGGTTGTCGTGGCCATCATTGCCGTGCTTGTCGCCATCTTGCTCCCCGCTCTCCAGAATGCCCGTGATGCCGCTCGTCAGGCCGTGTGCCTCTCGAATGTCAAGCAACTTGCCCTGATCCACAGATACTACTTGGAGGATAATAACGGTTGGTATATCTACGGGGCGAAAGGGGGCGGGCGCGATGGTCTGTACTGGTGCCTTCCCGGTTTCTATCCGTATCTGAATACGGCTCCCATTAAAGGGGTCCAGGGCAACCCTTATCTGTGTCCCGGTGACAAAGAGCCATTCACATACGGACCTCTCTGGCCGGATTGTCCCGTTCCGTCTCAATATCTGGATTCTCAGGGAAGGTGCTTCCTGTACACCTCCTACGCAAGCAATGGCTTTATCTGCAAATGGATGCAGGATGGTCAGCCGGTCACGCATGTTCGGGAATCTCAGATTGTTGAGCCGTTTCGAACGCTCCTCGTCTGTGATGCGACCAATTACCTCCTCGAGCAGTATTGGCGGGTGAAGTTCAACCACCAAAATTGCAGTCAATCGGTGATCGCCTACGTGGATGGTCATGCCGTTCCCTACCGAGGGATATTGCCGGACAACTGGTGGGATATCCTGTCCGACCTGAGGCTGTATTACTGGTAGGAAGATGTTCATTCTGCCGGTGTTTTCCGATGCGGGAAAGGCGTACATGAGATTTCTTTCGTCTATCTGGGTCTTGTTCGGTTGCGTTCTTTCTGCGCCAGCCGCGGAAATCCTCATCTTCAACCCTCAACCGCGCCCCGTGACTGCCGATGTCGCCTTTTCTCCCGAAGCCGCCGGTCTTAAGGGGGTACCGGCGAATCGGGTTCGGGTCGCAGCGTCTTCTCAAGTCGAAGACTCTGACCTGGACGGCAAATGGACGGACAAAGATACCGTCTACACGCGTATCCTCGCCCAACCGGGTAATAATTGGCTCGACGTGCGGAAGGGGACCCCGCAACAACCCAAGCCGGAAATTACAGTCCAGAAATCAGCCGATGTCTGGCGGACTGGTTGGCTTGAACTCGACGTCAAGACGGGCAGGCCGATTCGCTGGCGCGTCGGTGATGAATGGAAACCCGTTACGCTCGACCTGGGCACCGCCTGCGGCGACTGGCAGAGCATACCCGGCAAGGTAACGATCAGTGATCTGCCGTTACGAAGTCGTGTGGACTTCTTGAGTCAGGGCGAATCGCCGGCTCAGGTTACTGTGTTCGTCTATCCTGCGGGTCGCGCCGAGGTCGAAGTCCATTATCCGAAGGAACCCGCCAAAAAGGCGTGGCAGGAGAACAACGATATAGCCTGCCGACCCTATCTTTCCCACGGAGTCGGACTCCAATTGCCTTTGCCTGCCGACGCCAGATACAACTGGCTCACAAAATCCGGAACCTGGTACGAAACGACCTCGGGACGACTCAGCGATCGAGCCCGCCTGTTCTTTGGTGGGTTGGCCTACCCGGAACTCGGAGCCGGCCTGGGGTTCTTCGTCTTGGACGCGGACCTGAGCACCAGCGAAAAACCCTGTGCAATGCGTGCCGGAACCACACAGGACAACAAGGCTTGGCGGCTCAGCCCGATCGTCTATTCCGTATCGCCCCAATTGCGATTTGCGATTGTTCGATACGAACTCCCAAAGGACCCTGCCAAAACGCCGGACAGCGTCAAGAACCTCTATTATCTTCCGGAAGTCTACATGGGAAACCAGTTGCGGGAGATGATCGAGGCCCGAGCGAAGATAACTCAAAATAGGGAAGCCCAATCCGCCCTGCGAAATGGCGATCCGGTCCTCGCGATGTCCGTCTTGGAGCAGGCCCGCCAATCCTGGCTGGGCGATGCACGCAAGACCATCGCGAACCTCAAGAACACCCAATCTCCTGCCGTCAGGGCGGCCGTGGGCGAAGCCGAGACGCTCCTCCTGGCCCAGCAGCAGGACCGCTGCCATCCGCGGCGATTCATGCGATATCCCTGGGGTGAAAGTCCCTCCTATACCGACCGTTTGATTCGAGCCGATCATCGGCTTGCGCGATGCCGCGAAATACTCGTCGCGGCGGAACCGCTGGCCACTCCCGAAAAATCAGCCATCGCGAAATCGCTCGTTACCGGACCGGGGGAAGTCTTCCGGGCAGGCTTTGGCGAATGTGGAGGTCTTCAGGCGGATCTTCTTCAACTCTTCTGGGGATACGACTATTTCAAACCGCTGGTCGATCTTGGTATCAGAAGCTTTCATTTCCAAGCCATGTGGTGGAGCTGTCTGGGAGATCCCAGCGGCAATTTAAGGGATATTGCAGGCTATGACCGGCTGTTCACCGATTTCGATTGCGCGGGTGTGACGGCCGTGCCTCAAATCCTCCCCTGGAACTGGTGTGGAATTCCCGACTGGATGAAAGATAAGTTCCAGGACTCCACCTATGAATACATGTTCGAGCAAGCCGGCGCCGACGGGAAAATAATGCGAGAAAAACGCAGAAACTTCACCTGGATGTCCCCAGCCATCTGGGGCTCAATGCTCTCATTCCAGCAAGGATACGCCGATTTCTGCCGAAAAATCGTCGCGCAATTCAGCTCGCATCCCAGCATCATCGGCTGGGCCGAGCACAACGAAACCGGTGCCTCAGCCGAGGACGCGTTCTCCGGAGGTTCTTTCCCCATCGAAGGCTTCCGCAAATACCTCAAGCGGAAATATGGAACCATTGAGTTGCTCAATAAGGCATGGGCCAGTTCATATCCTTCGTTCGATAGAATTCCCCCCGACGCTCCCAAGCAGAATGTTGTGAAAGCGATCTCCGCGAGTCTCGACGGTCCGTGGAAATTCGCCGTCGATCCGGACCGGAAAGGGAAGTCGCGGAAATGGTCGGCTGTTGGTTTCGATGACCGAGCTTGGGAAACCATAAAGGTCCCCGGCTATTGGGAAGAACAGTTCCCAAAGCATCAGAAATACGACGGCTTGGCCTGGTATCGTCGATCCGTCGCTATTCCAGCCGACTGGGCCGGTAAGATCATCCGCCTTCGCTGTGACGGAATTGACGACGAAGCGGAAATCTTCGTCAACGGGAAACTCGCCCTCAAAAACGTCGGTTTCAACATCCCTGTCGACCTGGAAATCTCAGGACTGGTTCAGCCGGAGCATGACAACACCCTCGCGATCTGTGTCAATGATACATTTGCCAACGGCGGCATCTACAAGTCCGTCACGCTCACCGCCGAGTCGCCCCAGACCCCGCCGTCGCGATTCAAGCAACCCCAACGGCAGTTGGATCGCGAAATGTACGCTCAGGAGAACGCCGCCGATGTTTGTGGTTATTTCTCTAGCGTGATCCATGGCGCGGATCCTCAACATCGTCCCGCATTTCTCAAGGAATGGGTCTTAAAAACGCCTTCTGAATGCCCCGAGTCACAGCTCGATTCCTTCATCGCCGCCCGCGCCCATGTTGGAGTCGCCGGCTGCGATATGTACAAGTCCATGAATTGGTATCCGATGGCCATCGACATCTTACGCAGTGCCGGCGACGCAAAACCCGTCTGGCTGATGGAAACGCTCTACTATGCCCCGAGCTTCTGTTCGCCCGCGTCGCTCGATCAATGGACGTGGAGCATGGCCGTCCGAGGCCTGCGAAGTGTTTATTTCTGGATCAGTGATCAGACCGCCTACGAAGGCGACTGTGGAATCAACGACTTTGGAGTCGGCGTAGCGACAATGCAGAAGAAATTCGACGTTCTCGCTCCCGTCATCGCTGCCAGACGTAATGTGCAACTCGCCATTTATCTGCCGAGAGATTCCCAATTCCTGTGCGACCGCCGGACGATCGACAATGGCTGGCAGCGTCTGTACTGGATGCTCTCAGCCATGAACGTGCCCGTCGATTTCCTCGACGACGGAAAAATCGCCGCCGGCAAACTCAAGACCTACAAATGTCTGATCGTTCCGCTCTCCCCCTATATGCCGCAATCCACCGCGTCGGCCATCGGGCAATTCGTACGCGAGGGCGCCAGTGTCATCCTCTCAGCCGGAAGTGCCGCCTACGACTATCAAGGAAACATTTTCGAAGCGTCGCCTGGATTGGGATTGAGGGAAATGGTCGGAGCGCAGGTATTGACCAGGAATCCGGAGTCCGGCCGGCTGAGGTTGAAAGGGGACTTCACCTCAGCTATTCTCGATGGTAACGTGGGAATTCTCACTCATCGCCTCAAACCCCAAACCGCCAAAGCTATCTTCGGCGGTGAAGGCCGAGTGGCCCTGACGCAAAACACAGTGGGGCGAGGACTCGCCTTTCTATCTGCCCTCGACCTTGGTGTTCTCTTTGCCACCATGCCGGAAGAGAAACGGTGCGCAATTGTCCAGATCGTACGCGACCTCCTCAAAACCTGTCGTGTCCAGCCGCCGCTCGTCTGCTACCATCCGGGAGTCGAGGCCCATGTCCTGCAAAAAGAAAAGCTTGCCTATCTCGTCTTGATCAACCACAATGCGGATCGTCAGCAGGTGAAAGTGGATTTCTCCACTCCCTGGAAGATTGCTTGTGACGTTCTCACGCTACAGTCCGTCGATCTCAAACAAACCGGCCCTCATACCCAGGGTGTCTTCACAATTACCGGCAACGCCTCAGCCATCTTCCGCCTGATGGAGTAGTATCGAGGCCTGTTCAATCCAAGCCGCATAAACTCTGGTCATTACGTGACGCAATGTGACGAAGCAATCTGACGTTCTGACGCCAATCCATGTCTGCATATGTGTGGTATGTCTTCCTGTAATACGGATTTGACGTTCTGAATGCGTGGTGCCCAAACCCCCTGAAGACAGGATTAGGGGTGAGAACCGGGACAACAGGACCGGCGATAGGATTGGCCCCCGCGCACCTGAGAAGTGGAAATGGTCTAAATGTATTCGATTGCATACGGACTTTCCACTGTGGCTATGATGTCTTTCGGTTATGTTTCATAAAGTGCTGAAATGAAAGTTGAAATATGGTATATGTCGACGAGTGTGCTGTTTCAGTAAAAAGATATTTTTGTCTTGCATTAAAATGAAACCGATTGCATAATATCCGGTACCTGTGGTGGCAAGCAGGTCGCTCGTAGCTTGTTTCGGTCAGTTAGAAGCATGGTAACTCGAAAAATCACAATGAAAGACGTCGCCCGCCTGGCTGGAGTCTCCGCCGCTACCGCCTCTCGCGCGCTTCGTAACCAAAGCCTGGTAACGCCCGAAACACGCGAACTGGTCAGCAAAGTGGCTGGGCAGCTCGGCTACGCTCCCGATGTGGCCGCAAGGTCTCTATCCACACGTCGTAGCCGGATGATCGGCCTTTTCGCTCTCTTGCTCACAGACTATCCCTTCACGGATATCCTGCGCGGCGTGGTGTCTGGTGCCTATGAGCGGGGATATGGCGTGACGTTGATCGAAAACCCCGACAACCTGAGCCGAGATCCCTTGCAGGAAATGGTCAAAGCCGTCCGCGAAGGGCGGGTCGATGGCTGTCTCGCCTACGTCCGACCGGAGGACGCCCAGCGCCTGGCCGGGCTTGATATCCCCTGTCTCGGCGTCGAATCCTACGGCGTCCAGACCATTCCCACCGTTCATCTGGATAGAGTCTCCGCCGGCTACGAGATGACTCGCCACCTTCTGGACCTCGGCCATCGGCGAATCGCACTCCTGGGCATGGATCAACCCTCGATGCCCGAGTTGATCGACGGCTATCGCCGCGCAATCCGGGAACGGGGCCTGGAAATGAAACAGGAGCTGATCGTACAGTATCCGACTGCCAGAATGCTAGGCGTCGATGACCAGACTCGCGAAGGATACGCCAAAGTCGTCGAAGCCGGCGCTCGGCTGGCCATGTCCCTCGCCGAACGTCCCACCGCGATCGTGTTCCACTACACTCTCCGCGGAATGTTCGCCCTCCGCGCCTTTCGCGCCATGAATATTCGCGTCCCGGATGATCTGGCCGTCGTCGGATTTGCCGACGAGCCCGGAAGCGACCTGTGCGACCCGCCCTTCACTGTCTGGCGGGGAGACTACCAGGCGGTCGGTCGAAAAAGTGCCGAACTCCTCATCGACCGGATCGAGGGGAAGGAGGGACATATCACTCAACCCGTCCTGGTTCCCGGACAACTGATCATTCGCGAAAGTTGCGGCGCTGCCGGAAGGAACTCAGAAGAACACATTGCGAATCCATAACCCAAACAGCATCATCCAAGGATCAAAATCATGAAGCGCGGTACTTTTCTTCCCCCAACCGACCTCTCCGAATTCCTCACCACGAAAAGACTCATGGAAGCGTGGTATCTCCTCGCCAGTGACGACGTCGCCGTACTTGTCGATACCGTCAAACCCCGAATCTATCGCGTCTTCACCTTCGGCCGTTTCGGTACGCTCCAGCAGTTGATCTACGATACCTGCGGCGCCGAACAGGACCACGGTTTCTACGGAATCGTCCCCGTCTACCGGGTCGGCGACAACGTGTTCTATCCCTTCATGCACCGCCAAAAAGACTTCACCGATAACGCCCCGGAACGCATCGAGTTCGATCCGAAAAAGAATCGGCTGAGGATGCAAGGTATTCAATGTTACGACGATGGTTTTGCTCCAGGCGGTAAAATCGATTGGACCGTCACCCTCAAGGGAACAAAACTGACTGTGGATATCGACTTTCCCCACAACGCGGATTCCTGCGAGCTCAGCGCAAATCTGTACCCGCTGTACACCGATTATCAAAACGCTTCTGCCAAACAGGCTAAGCCGGTGGAATACTTCACGTACGGCTTTCTCGGAATCCATCAGCCGCGTTTCGAGCAGTCGATGGGAAAGCTTCTGACGCTCACGGACCGCCAGGGCCAAATGCCCGGCTTGAAAATCACCGCCCGTGAAGGCGAGTGCCGACTCATCTCGCACGCCGACTCGGAACGGTCCAATGCGTTTCGCTTGAACGCAATCGTTCAGAGCAAGGCGACCCGGCAGCGAGTCGATCTGGATTTTCTCCAGAACCCCGTTACCGTTCGCTGCCGTCCATACTATATCGCGGACCAATCGACACAAATCCAAATCGCAAGCCGCGAAAAGCCGACCGTCACCGTGGATGGAAAACCTCTCACTGTTCGCGCGAAGGGGAAAGGCGTCTTTGTCGTCACGCCCACGCTCAAAACTGGAAAACACACCCTCCTCGCCGAAACCAAAGCAGGGCGATCCAAGCGAACACTCTGTGCCCTCGGCGCTCCCGACGATGCCCTGATCCGCATGGGCCAAGCCGTTGCCCAGCTTCCCTGGAAAAACGGCCCCATGAAAGACCTCATGCCGTACTTCTACTACTATGATCCGCTCGAGCCGGCGGGTCGCGGTGAAACGGCAGACAATGCGGGTTCGTTCGGCAGCCACTCCCTGCGGGCGATCACCATTCTCATCGCCGTCGCGATGCTGAACAACGACCGTCGATACGTGGAGCGTGCGTACAAGTCCCTCCAGGCGGTGGTTCGGAAGTCTCACCAATTCGACGACGGCGACTTGCTCTTTCCGCACGAATTCGATCTGAACGGCAAGCCGTATCTGTTGAATTCGACTCGTCCCTCGGACCTTGGCTTGATGGTCCGGGCCCTTCGTTATACCTATCACGGGTTCCAGCATCTTGGCGACCAGCGAAAGGCACGAGCGTGTCTCGAACTCGCCTATCGCTACGCCCATACGCTGACCAAAATGCAGCAGCCTGATGGAAGTTTCTTCCCTCGTTACTTCTATCCGACGCTCAATCCCAATGCCGCGGAGCCGATGGGTACCGTCAACAACTGGGCCATTCAGATCTGGGAGTTGGCCAACCTCTACGAGTCTGTCGATCGCGAAAAGGCCCAGGTACTCCGCGACGTCTGCATCCGACATGCCGATTTCCTGCTCGACAAAAATCCCTCCCTCCTCCGCATCACCGGCGGCGGCGAGGACCCGCCGAATTATATGGACGGATTATCCAGTTCCGCTCTATTCCTTATGATCAAATTCCTCCAGACCAACGACCCCAAATACAAGCAGTACGCCCATGAGTGTTTCATGATGGGTGCGCTCACCACCACCATCTTCATCGATCAGCCGCACAACTTCTTCTGCGCCAATAGTCCCTGGCTGCCTCTCTACTACAACCAACCGGACCTGCCCAGCAAGGGCGGCATGCACGACCTGACCATGATCGACGCCGGATTATTCCTCAAAAAATACCTCGATGACGATTTCGCCCTGTACGTAGCCTCCTTCAACTTCGCCAATCGTCTGATCGACTGCGTCATGCCCAACGGCGCCATCTATGGCATGACCGTCGAAGCACCCAACGTCTACTACCGTCGCCAGGACGCCGGCGAAACCCTCGACTTCGGCTGCGTCGGCATCTACGGCCACCACTACGCCCGGAGTCTCCTCCATCGAAAATAGGGACAGGTCTCAGACGTGCCACGCGGGATTTTGCGGCTCGATGAACCCTTTTCGTTTCCCGCCGGTTTAGTATAGTAGAGGATGGATGAATACTTCTATCCGGAGCTGGCTTTGAACGACATAACCGACGATGAACTCATGCTGCTGTTTGCCGACGGAAACACGGAAGCGTTCGACCTGCTCTTTGACCGTCATCATGTCGGCGTGTACAACTTCGCCTGCTCCATGCTCAACGACACCGCTCGCGCTGAGGAGATTTTGCAGGAGACGTTCCTGGCCGTGGTCCGGTCCGTGAAAAACTATGAACCGCGAGGCTATTTTCGAACATGGCTGCTTCGAATCGCGAGGAACCGGTGTCTGAACGCCATTGAATCCGAGCGGCTCCGTCGGGACGCTCTCAATGAGCGATCCCTGGATCAAACCGATCCGCCCTCGCGTGAACCGTCTGCTGTCGATCGGTTTCAGGCGGGCGAGACGCTCCAGATCCTTCGCCGTTCGCTGGCGCAGTTGCCGCCTCGGCAGCGGGAGGTCATGATCCTCTATGCCTTCGAGCAGATGACCGCTCGGGAAATCAGCCAGGTGCTCGATATGCCCATAAACACCGTGAAAACGCTCGTCCACCGTGCCCGGGCCGCCCTCGCGACAGCCCTGGACGGAGAAAGGGAAAAGCCGGATGACCTGTAACATCTCCTATATCGAATTGTCCGAATACCAGGCCGGGAATGGTTCCGAGCGGGTCAGACAGCATCTCGCCGAATGCCCAGCCTGCCGCCATCGCCTTGAGGCGCTGACACGAACGGATGCCGCTCTGCGATCCATTCCCCGTGTCTCACCCTCGGATGAGGCAGCCTTGCGAGTCCGGCAGAACCTGGCCCAGGAAATCCGCGGCGCCGACCGCCCGGAGATCATGACCTTGACGGACGTCGCCGATTTCCTCCGGCTTTCCCCAGCGCAGCTCGACGAGATCATCGGCGAACTCCCTGCCTTCGAGCTCGGCGGGCAAATCCGTGTCCGAAGAACAAGGCTCCTCGAATGGATCGAGCATCGCGAACGCGAATTCCAGCAAAGCACCCTCGAAAGTGAAATCGCACGAAGCACCTCTCGATTTTCCGTCCGAGGCGTAGCCTGAAAATTGAATAGCAATTGCTTCTGTAGAGGCTTATGTAGGGGCGGGGCTTGCTCCGCCCTCTTAACTCTTATGTAGGGGCAGGTCTCAGACCTGCCCTCTTAAAGCTGACAACTGAAAGCTGATGACTGACAGCTATTTGTCCGGAGGACCGAACATGTTCGAACAATTCAGCGATCGTGCGCGAGAGGTAATGGCCTTGGCCAACGAGGAAGCCGCAAGAATGCACCATGAGTACATCGGAACCGAACATATCCTTCTCGCTCTGGTCAAAGAGGGTTCCGGCATCGCGGCGACCGTGTTGAGGAATCTGGATATCGATTTCTCGAAAATGCAGCGGGAGATCGAACAACTGATCAAGTGTGGCTCCGACGAAATCGCTCCGGGAAAGCTCCCTCAGACCCCGCGGGCCAAAAAAGTCATCGAATATGCCATCGAGGACGCCCGAACCTTGAATCATAACTACGTCGGAACCGAACACCTCCTCCTGGGTCTGCTTCGTGTCCGCGACGGTGTTGCTGCCAAGGCCCTGGTCAACTTTGGCCTCGATCTGGACAAGGTCCGATCCGACGTGCTTGAGCTCATCGGCGGAGCCCATGGCCATCCCGTCAACGAAGATCAACTGGTCCGGCGAACCGACCATATCCTCTTCTGGCGCATCTTCGCCGCGAGATTCTCTCAGGGTATCACGCTGATCGACACCCTTCGCATAGCCGATCAAAAACTGTCCGGCACGCCCCTCCAATCCGTCATCAACGCGATGATCAAGGGCATCGAGGACGGCAAAACCCTCTCCGACACCATGGCCGACCATCCAACCACCTTTGCTCGATCCGTGCAGATGATGATAAAAGCCGGGGAAGCCGCCGGCGCCGTCGAAGTCGCTGCCGCCCGCATCGTCGAAGGGATCGAATCCGGCGCGTTCCCCATTTCCGGCACGCCCGATCGACCCACGCCTGTCATGGCCCGGCTGTGGCGGGCCTTTGGCCTGCTTCTGGGCACCGGCGTCCCCATTATCGAAGTCGCGAACATCCTCGCCGAAGAATACGCTCATACCGTACTGGGGAAAGTCATGGCCGTCGCCAGGCAGGACATGATGGACGGCCTCAGCCTGACCCATTCGCTCCGCAAATTCCCCGACATTGTTCCCTTGGAAATCTGCATCGCCGTTGACATCGGCGAAAAACAGGGCAACCTAGACGAGCAAGCCCTCAAAATCGCCGATGCCGTACTCAATAACACCCTCGCGTCGCTCCTGTCTCAAGAACCCCAGGGCCTTACGCCCGACGAAAAAATCTCTCCCGTCACCAAGTTAGTCGATACGATGATCCATGAAGCCTTCGAAGCCCGGGCCAGTGACATCCATCTCGATCCGCTCCCCGAAGGTGGTATCCGCGTCCGCTATCGAATCGACGGCGTCCTCCACGACCGCGATGCCGTCCCCGCCAGCCTCACAGCCAAGATCCTGGCCTACGTCAAATCCCGGGCGGGAATGGATATCGCTCAGCACCGAATCCCCCAGGACGGACGAATCCGGATCGCAGGCCTCAAACCCTTTGATCTTCGCGTCTCCCTCTTGCCCACCATCCGCGGCGAGCGAATCGTCATGCGAATCTTTCGCCCCGAGCACGCCATCGTGCGACTTGACGCCATGAGTCTCCTCGAAGACGAAATGGAAACTATTCGTCGGCTCTGCGGGCTGCCCCATGGCCTGATCATCTGTTCCGGTCCCGCTGGTAGCGGCAAGACGACGTTGCTCTATGCGATGCTCCAGACCATCAACGACAAAACAGTTTCCATCGTCACTATTGAAGATCCCGTGGAATATGTATTCTCCGATATGACACAAATCCAGGTCCACGCTCCCTCCGGCCTGACTTTTGCCCGTGCCATGAAGTCCGTCATGCGCCAGGACCCCGATGTGATTATGGTCGGTGAACTCCGCGATGCGGAAACCCTCGGGTGCTGCATCCAGGCCGCCACCACCGGCCACCTTGTCCTCACCCAGCTTCATGCTGATAACGCGCCTACAAGCCTCAAGCGGCTTCTCGATACGGGCACCGAACCCTACATGATCAATTCCAGTCTCGCCGGCATCATTGCTCAGCGATTGGTGCGAAAGCTTTGTCCCGACTGCAAAAAACCTCTCGAGTCGCTGCCGCTGCATTCCATCCCTCCCCAAGCCGCCGAGTTCATCAAGAAGCATCCGCCCGGCACGTTCTTCGGTCCCGTCGGATGCGAGGCCTGCAACCACCATGGTTACCGTGGCCGAATCCCCATTCACGAAATCCTCATTCCCGACGATAATTTACGCCAGGCCGCCCTCGCCAACGCCGATGTCGCCACCCTCCGCAAGCTGGCCCTCCAAGCCGGTATGCGAACGCTGCTCATGTGTGGTATGGAAAAGGCCGCCCGCGGGATCACCAGCGTTGAGGAAGTCTGCCGCGTCGCCGGAATGGAATGACGATTAGCTGGAAAACCGCAAGCAAGTTCGATAGAGTGATAGAAAAGAGTTTTCAGGAGACGCAGATTCCAATGAATTCTTCAAACGAGCAACCCAACATCCCCGTTGTCACCAAGGCGGACTTCATCCAAGCCCTCAAGAACGCAGGCCTCGGTTCCGGCGATACCCTCATGGTCCATTCGTCCATGAAGTCCTTCGGCCGGTTCGATGGCGGCCCCGAAGCCGTCATTGACGCACTGCTCACCCTCGTCGGCGAGCAGGGCACCATCTGCGTCCCCACGATCACCGGTGCCGCTGATGATGGCGACAAGGGCCCGCTTCGCTTCGACGCCCGTTCAACTCCCTGCTGGACCGGCGCGCTCTGTGAAACCCTCCGAAAACGTCCCGCAGCCCGACGAAGCGCTCATCCCACGCATTCCATCGCTGCCGTCGGAAAACTCAATCGCGTCCTCACCGACAATCATCACCTGGCCGAGACGCCCTGCGGTAAAGGTTCGCCCTGGATGAAACTCATCGACGTAAAAGCCCATCTGCTCTTCGTCGGCGCCACGCTCAACTCCTGCACCTTCCTCCACGGCATCGAGGAACTCGCCAATGTGCCGTACCATCTCAAGCCCAACCCCGCCGAGGCCTATGTGACCGACTACGACGGAGTCGAACATCACGGCTTCTTCAAAGTCCACCTGTGGGGAAGCCACCGCCGATATCACCAAGCCGTTCTTCCCGAACTGCAAAATGCCGGTCTGCTCCGAACAGCCCAGGCGGGAAATTCCACGCTGCTCGTCGTCCCTGTCGCCCCGTTCCTCGACCTGGCCATGGATCGAATCACCAAGGACCCCGAGTGGCTCCTGGCCAAAGAGTAATCGATTGTACGCACTGAACCTATCTCCAGTGCGAGACACTTTCCGGTGTGTCATCGCGAGACCCCGAAGGGGTCGTGGCGATCTGGTGTTGTAACGCGGATCGCTTTACACCACGCAAATGAAAAGGGCAAGGTCTGCCTGGCAAACCTTGCCCTTGTTGTTTCTCGACTTGGCGTCGGCTCATCGCCGGTCGCGGTCGCGTCCGCCACGCCCGCCGCGATCACGTCCACCACGGTCACCGCCGCGTCCGCGATCACGTCCGCCACGGTCACCACCACGATGACCGCCGCCATGACCACCACCGTCGCCGCCTTCCGGGGTCGCCGGTGCGTTCGGATCCAGCGCCTTCATCGACAGCTTGACCCGGCCCTGATCGTCGATACCGATCACCTTGACCTTGACCTCATCGCCCAGGTTCACCACATCCGTCACCGAGCCGACATAACTCGCCGACAACTCGCTGATGTGGACCAGTCCGTCCTGACCCGGAAGTACCTCGACGAAAGCTCCGAAATCCTTGATCGATATCACCTTGCCGGTGTATACCTTTCCAACCTGGATTTCCTCGCACATCTTCTCGATCTCTTCTTTCGCCTTCAAGGCGCCGTCGCCGCCCGGACTCGACAGGTAAATCGTCCCGTCGTCTTCGATTTCGATCGTGGCGCCTGTGTCTTCCTGCAGCTTGCGGATCATCTTGCCGCCCGGACCGATGACCTTTCCGATCTTGTCCGGATCGATCCGGATCGTGATCAGCTTCGGTGCATACTGCGAAATGTTCGGCCGTGGAGCCGGCATGGCTTCCTTCATGATCGCGAGGATCTTCATCCTCGCCTCTTTCGCACGCTGAAGCGTCTGCACGATGATGTCGTGCGGCAGGCCCTGAATCTTAAGATCCAACTGGATTCCGGTAATTCCCTTCTCCGTGCCCGCCACCTTGAAGTCCATATCGCCGAAGTGGTCCTCGTCGCCCACAATATCAGTCAGGAAAACCGGCTTCTCCGGAGTCAGAATCAGTCCAATGCTGATTCCCGCCACCGGCGCCACGATCGGGACGCCCGCGTCCATCAGCGACAGCGTTCCACCGCACACCGTGGCCATCGAACTCGATCCGTTCGATTCCAGAATGTCCGACACCAGCCGAATCGTATACGGGAAAACTTCCACGTCCGGCATGACCTGGGCTAGCGACCGTTCCGCCAAGGCCCCGTGTCCGATCTCTCGTCGACCCGGACCGCGAATGGGACGGACCTCGCCCACGCTGAATGGCGGGAAATTGTAGTCCAGCATGAACTTCTTGCTGTACTCCTCCGCCAGACCGTCCACGATCTGTTCGTCTTCCGTCGTTCCCAGCGTCGTCGTGACGATCGCCTGGGTCTCACCGCGGGTAAACACTGCCGATCCGTGCGTGCGGGGCAACATGCCCGTTTCACACGTGATAGGCCGAATCTGATCGTAAGACCGGCCGTCCGGACGCTTGCCTTCCAGAATCAGCTCGCGAACAACGCTCTCCTCGAAATCTTCATACGCCAGTCCGAACGCCATCTTCAGCACGTTCAGATTCGCCGCCGTCTCGGGAACGAATTTCTTCTTCGCCTCTTCCTTGACCGCTTTGACCTTGATCCCGCGATCCTGCTTCATGACCGTCTGCTTCGCCTCGCGAAGCGCCGAACGGAATTCGCGGTTCAGACCGTCCAGAATCTGGTTATATTCCGCCGGAAGAGCCGGGATCGGCTGCTTCGTCGGATTCACCTTCGACTGAAGTTCCTCGATCATCTCGCAAATCGTGATGATCGCCTTGTGACCGAATTCAATCGCGCCCGCCACGTCATCTTCCGAACAAGACTGGCAACCCAGCTCGATCATGTTGACGTGCTCCTTGTTACCCGCGAGAACCAGGTCCATGTCCGAAAATTCCAACTGGCTGTCGGTCGGATTCAGAACAAACTGCCCCTCAAGCCTCCCAATCCGAACGGCCCCGATCGGACCAATGAACGGAATCGGCGAGACACACAACGCCGCCGACGAAGCATTGACAGCCAAAATATCCGGATCGTTCTGCTGATCGGCCGACAACGCGATCGCCTGAATCTGAACTTCGTCGAAATACCCCTTCGGGAATAGCGGGCGGATCGGCCGGTCAATCATGCGCATCGTCAAGATTTCCTTGTTCGATGGCCGACCTTCACGCTTGATAAATCCGCCAGGAAACTTGCCCGCCGCGCTTCGCCGTTCACGGTAATCCACCGTCAACGGGAAAAATGCGTCTTCTTCGGGTTCCGACGGTGCTGATACCGCCGCCGACAAAACCACCGTGTCCCCGTACTGAACGACGGCGCTTCCATGGGCTTGCTTGGCCAGCTTGCCCGTCTCGATCGACAGAACCCTTCCGCCGATCTCTCGTTCTACTCGTAACACTGCCATTTACTGATACTCCTCTTTACTCTACTACACGTTTATCTTTTTCTCTTTTTACTCTTTTGATTCAATTCTATCCCGGTCTTCCGCTCGGACCACCGCCACCAGGAATCCCCATTTCCCTTCAACTTCCACACCCCTAATATCACTATTCCTAATAATAACTCGCGGACGGTCCCGTTTTCAAAAAACAAGACCGTCCGCGCATATTCGGCGGAAACGTTATTTTCTGAGTCCCAGATCGGCGATAATCTTGTGATAGCTGTCAAGATTCGTCTGCCGCAGGTACTTCAGCAGCGCGTTTCGTGTGCTGACCATCTTAATCAGTCCGCGCCGCGAAGAGTGATCCTTCACATGATCGCGAAGGTGTTCCGTCAGATGCGTAATTCGGGCCGTCAGAACCGAAATCTGCACTTCGGGAGATCCCGTATCCTTTTCGTTCCGGCGATACTGTTCGCGCGCTTGTCGTCTTTTCTCTGCAAGAATCTCCATAACGTTCAACAACTCCTCTTTCTACTTTTTCCTTATTGACTATCCATTTATGCGTTTGGGGTTTTGTTTTCCGTGGACGCTGCCGCCGGAGGCGCCGCTTGCGGGGCAGCCGGTGCCGTCGATGCCTCATCCAAAAACTTGCGAACCGTTGTCGTCAGCTTCTCCATGCGGAAAGGCTTGTTCAAATAATCGTTCACACCGAGGCTCTTGGCATAATCTTTGTGCCGCTGCCCAGTATTCCCCGTAATCATAATGACATACGGCTTCTTCGATTTCATGCGGTCCCGACGCTGGCGGATCTTTTCCATGACCAGAAATCCCGACTTCTTCGGGAGCATCATGTCCAGCACCACCAAATCCGGTGCCACCCGATCCACCTTGTCCACCGCCTGATTACCGTTCGTGGCCCGATCCAGCGTGATATCCTTGTACTGCCGTAATGCCGCTTCGATGGCAACGAGAATCTCTTCGTCGTCATCCACGAGCAAAACCACTTTCTTCGTTTCCTGGCCCTCTGCCATGGGCATGTCCTCTCTGTTTATAGACAAACCATCAGTATAGACGAACCACCTTCCGATGTCAACGCCAGATTGAGTTTTTAACTCGAATATTCATATACGATTATATGCATTTATCCCCGTGAAATTTCTTTCCTTTGTACCCATTTTCGCCTGAGTCGGGCCCAAAGTTCATTTTTCACGGGATATCCGCGGCGTGTTCTTCGATGGCGGAGCTGATGATGTCAAGTTCTTCTTCCGTCAGCTTCAGATCGCCCGCGCGGGCATTTTCGCGGACCTGATCGGCAGTTCGGGCGCCGACCAGCACGTGTCGCACCGGCGGTGAGGCCACAGTCCACGCAATCGCCAACTCGGCCAGCGTGACCTTGTACTTCGCCGCAATAGGACGTATTCGATCCAGTAGGGCGGTGACTTTACGCAAATTTTCAGGCTGGAATCGCGAATTCTCACGGCGCATATCGTCGCCGAAGAACTTGCGGTCCGGACCGATCTTCCCTGTCAAAAGCCCCTGGACCAGCGGCGAATAGGCCATGAGCGAGATACTGTGTTGTTCGCAGAAGGGCACTTGGCAGATCTCGATCTGCCGATCGAGCATGCTGTACTTTTCCTGATCGACCTCGACGATTCCGGATGCGGCATAGTCGGCCAGTTGGTCCAGGCTCATGTTACTGACCCCAATCACGCGAATCTTCCCCTGTTTCTTCAGACGCGACAATTCCTCCACCGTCTGGACAGCCGGCGTGGTGGGATCGGGAACATGAATGAAATAAATGTCCACATATTCCGTATGAAGGCGACGAAGGCTTTGTTCAAGTTCGTAACGGACGGATTCGGGACCCAGATAGTGGTAGATGCTTTTGCCATCGCTGTCGAAAGCGTGTCTGCCTTTGCTTGTATGCCAGATTTGTCCGCACTTGGTGGCCAGGACGACTTTGTCACGCTTGCCCGCGATGGCTTTTCCGACAATCTCCTCGGACCGCCCAAACCCGTAGACCGGCGCCGTGTCGATGAGGCTGATTCCCTGGTCAATCGCGCAATGAATTGCTTGGACGGATTCCTGCTCGTTCGCTCCGCCCCACAACCAACCGCCCGTGACCCACGTTCCAAACCCAACGACCGATGCCCTGATTCCTGACCGCCCAATTTCTTCGTAACGCATGGCTCCCCTTTATGACTGAAACTCAGTGTGCCGACCTTAATTCGATAACGTAATCAGTCTTATTTAAGTCGTCAAGTGTAAAACTGGAAATTCACTCCTGCGTTTCGTTATCCGGGGGCGTGTCTTTCTGAGTCCTCTTCGATTGTTCCTGTTGATGACGCGGAGTCTCCCTGGTTTCTTCCCGTGCTTTGGCTGACTTCTGCTTTTTGTGGAGATTGCGAACACCGTGGTAGGCTTTCTTGGCGACATGCTTAAGGGCCATCTTGGCGACGAACGACTGCACACTGCAGCCCAATCCGATCGCTAAGACCATGACGGCGGTCGTCACCATTCCAGCGATCTTTCCTGTCCTCATTTGAAACATCTTGCCTGCGATTCTTCTACCCTGTCTGTTTTAAGTCTTGTGGGTATTATATGCCGTCACAATCGCAAAAGAAAAGGGGCGATGCGCGCATCGCCCCGTCGCAGACAATCAATATTGGGCTATGTTAGTTTGTCTTTGCGCTCATCGGCCCCAGCCGGCGGGATCCTGCTGGTAAAAATCGCGGAGGGCGTCATACAGGTCCGCATGGTGAATTCGGAGATCAATGGGTTGCTCAAAAAAGGTTTCCGTGGCGACGGCGAAAAACTCCGCGGGGTTCTCTGCCCCGTATTCGTCGAGAAAATGAGGCGTCTCGTCATCAACAGCCAGGCACAGACGGTGATACTCCTCATCCAGGACGCCGGACCATGCAAGGAAGCTCTCACGCGACGCGAAGACGGGGCTGGAATCGCCTTTTCCCGCCGTGCTGTCGAGTTGATGGGCGAATTCGTGAAACACCACATTTTCGCCGTCATGCGGATCACGCAGGCCATACAGAACGTCGTCCCAGGAAAGAACGATGGGACCGCGATGGTGCGATTCCCCCAGCCGTTCCTCGTCGCCCTCGATCACAAACCCCGAACTCAGGTGCTCGCTCTCCGTGCGCTCGAAGGCGTGCGGGTAGACGAGAATGGACTTCAGGCCGGGGTAATAGTCCGTCTGCCGGTGGAGCAAGAGCAGGCAGGCCTGGGCCGCGATGATCAACCGAATCTCGTCGGTGATCTTCTGTCCGAAACAACCTTCAAACTTCTTTTCTGCGACAAAAATGAGCATGTGGCGCTCAAGCTCCTCGCGGTCGGCCGGCGGCAGCATGGAGTAGTAGGGGACTTCGGCGGCGATAAGCGCCCGCCAGTCGGACGAAAACGCCTGCCGTCCGATCTTCTCTCGTCGTCGTCGCTTGAACCAGAACATCCGCACGCTCCTTTCCGGACAACATACCTGGAGGGGCGCAGATTACTCCAGCAATCCCAGGCTGAACTGCAGCAACTCGATCGCATCCTGTGCGCCGATGGGAAACTCATTGCTCGCAAGGGGGGAGCGATGGAAGTCCTGGGCTTTGACCAATTGGCTCAGGGGCGTGGCGATGTCCATGAGCTCCGTATGGTCGTCCGTGTGCGCCAAACCGACCAAATGGCCGAGTTCGTGGGACGTGACGTTCGCCGTGCCGATGATGAACTGCTCCTGGGTCAGTCCGGAATGATCAAACAGGCCCGCGAAAATGACGGCATTGTCTGTCTTGTCCTCATTGTACCAGTCGACGCTGTCGGCCAGGCCGAAAAAACTGCCCTCGCTGGCCGATACATAGATCGTACTGTGCGGTCCGGTGGGTGCGGGCGTCTCGAAGGAGGAGAGTATCTCAATGTCGAAGCCGAGAAAATCCTGTCGAACCAGATCGGTCACCTGCGCCGCCATCGCCGTTGTGCTGATCGGATAACCGAAATTAGAGAACGGAAGCACCAGCGAAAAATAATCCGAGCCAATTTGCAGACCCGACGTACCGTTGTAGTTCAGAAAAACAACCTGCTTCTGCGGCGTGGGAACTTGGTCCGATTCAACGCTCACTACCGCGCTGTAATCGAAAACACTCATCGAGTACGATCCGCTTCCACACAAACCGAGATAGTATTCGCCGGGTTTGCGAACGATCAGCGAAAAGGAATCGCCCGACGCGCTGGAAATCATCGTCTGGTCGAGATACGCCACGTCCTGATCTTCGTCGAAAAGCCCGATCGCCGCGCTGGTTGAGGACAGCAGGGTCCTGCCCCGAAGATCCACCGAAATCTTCTGACCCGCCTGGAACGAGCCCAGGAGAAACACGTCCACATCGCTGGTGCCCGCCAGGGTCCCGTCGATCTGAACGGGCGTCGAGGCCGTCAAGGGAACCGTCTGAGCCTGGGTGAAAGTACTTCCCGATTCGGTTTCGTAGACGGTAATTGTGTTGTCCGGAACGGGAATCGCAGGGTTACAACCG
Organism: uncultured Phycisphaerae bacterium; assembly: GCA_964563935.1. Classification (GTDB taxonomy): domain Bacteria; phylum Planctomycetota; class Phycisphaerae; order JAAYCJ01; family JAAYCJ01; genus JBAZZQ01. Next base: position 39,076 of record CAZLZE010000016.1, read on the forward strand.
ACGATGGAAAGTAGAAAAACGAACGACATTGATGCTACGGCAAGGGTCTTCCACTGGCAGATATTCATTCGCATTATCCTTTGATGACTCCCATGGGTTTAAGTCGGGCCACTTTACGCGACAAGCCCGCGCCGACGACGGCATCGACAACCTGAGAAACGTCCTTATAAGCCATCGGCTGCTCTTCCGCCAGTCCCTGGCGGTCACGTGAAATGGCGACGATCCCTTCCCCAGCCAGTTCTGCGGCGATGGATCGTCCCTTGGCGGCGCGAATCGCCGCACCACGCGACATCATCCGCCCTGCGCCGTGGCACGTGCTTCCAAACGTCTCTTCCATCGCTTTCTGGGTGCCCACGAGAATATAACTGGCTCGACCCATGTCGCCGGGGATGATCACGGGCTGGCCGGTGGATCGGTAACGATCGGGAAGCTCGCCATGACCAGCCGGGAACGATCGGGTCGCGCCTTTGCGGTGCACACACAGACGCTTCTTCTTCCCGCCGACGTCATGCGTCTCGATCTTGGCGATATTGTGCGCGACGTCGTAAATCAACTCCATGCCCAACTCCTTGAGCGACCTTCCGAAAAAATCCATGAACACATCGCGGACCAAATGCGTGAGGATCTGACGATTTGCCCACGCGAAATTGGCGGCCGCCCGCATGGCGCCAAGGTAACGCGTCCCTTCCGGACTGTCAACCGGCGCGCAGACCAGTTGCCGGTCGGGAAGGGCGATCCCGTAGTGCTCGGGGGCGCTTCGAAGCGAGTGGATCGCGTCTTCGCACACCTGGTACCCAAGCCCGCGGGACCCGGAATGGATCATCACCGTCACCTGGCCGACAAAAAGGCCCAACGCCTCAGCCAACGCGGACTCGAAAATCTCCACCACTTCCTGGACCTCCATGAAGTGATTCCCGCTTCCCAGTGTCCCGCATTGGTCCTCACCACGCTCGTAAGCGCGATTGCTCAACGCGTCAGGGTCGGCGCCCTCGATTCCACCGTTGGCTTCACAACATTCAATATCGCGGGCAACGCCCAAGCCTTGCTCGACAACCCACCGAACGCCCTTGGAAAGAATGTGCCTGGTCTCGGATTTCCCAAACTTGTACTTGCCGCCTTTTCCCACGCCGGCGGGAACAGTATGAAACATTTTCCGAGTCAGGGGTTCGATAGACGGGCGGATATCCTTGGCCAGAAGATTGGTCCGCAAAGCCCGAACCCCGCAGTTGATGTCGTATCCCACCCCGCCAGGACTCACCACTCCGCCCTCGTCCGGATCCGTGGCTGCCACTCCGCCGATGCAGAACCCGTACCCCCAGTGAATATCCGGCATGGCCATCGAAGATCGCACGATTCCCGGAAGCGTCGCCACATTCGCCACCTGCTCCGGGGCTTGATCCTTCTTGATCTGCTCGATAAGCTCCGGAGATGCGTAAATCAATCCGGGTACACGCATACCGGGCTTGTAGTCGCCGGGAATGCGATACCGGTAATCATCCACTTTTTCCAAGTGACCATGCCATGCTGGTTCGCTCATGACATTCACCTCTCATCCTTCCGTTCTATCATCGAATGCGCACAGACAACGTCTTCACCCAAAATCGGGCATCAAACGCTAAATATCAAAGATCACCGTCGCCGTCCATCCGTTCGCCCGCGGCTGAACGGTCAAATTGTGATACGTGACGGCCTTGATCTCAATGTGGATATTCGATCTCTCGACATCCACCTTTCGCCCTTCGGCGGTCACCTTGATACTCGTCGGATGCATCGCCTCAAAGTGATAGCGATCAAAGAGAATATTGTGAACCTGGAACCAATAAAGGACTTCCGCCAGCCAATCATGAAAAAGCTCTTCCCGCGTATTGGCCTGGAGGGCGATTCGATACGGGGTCGACGGCGCCTCGGTGGGAACGAGTTGCCCAATCAACTGGTACACGGCCGCGGCGCCAAGCGCAAAAAGCTCCTGTTCATCGTCGGCATTGATCCGGACAGCCAAATCTGCCGTATGTTCCAGGATTTCGATCCGATCCTCGAACATTCTGTAACCCACCGGGCTACAGACCCGCGGTTGTGTTCAAGGGGATATTCATCCACTTGTAGACCACGTACGTCAGGATATTGTTCTGCATGGAAATCAGACTGCTTTCCAGTGTGACCGCGTTGGCCTCCTGGATGAAGGCGGTTCCATCACATCCCATCACGAGTGGAAGCGGCAGAACCAGTGCGAAAGACACCAACCACACCATTAACCTATTCGCCATATCAGAAAACTCCTGATTACTCTTCGTTCGGGTCTGCAGCCATCTGCCTGAGGTTCGCAAATCCCAAACCTCGGGCAGATGGCTGAGCACCTTCATTATAATGGACCCTCCACGAGGGAGCAACACTATAAATTTCAACAGCCACGCCAACAAGACTTTACGGCAACCACCTTGACTCCCTTCACTCTTCCATGTGCCCCACACTCTACTGTGCGTCCTTCTCTTCCGTTCGATGTTGGGCGTTGACTGTTGACTGTTGGATGTTCACCATCCTCAGCTCCATTCGCTCCCACGCCCGCCAGGCTATTTCCCCCGCGGATCGACCCCACGACAAATGTGAGTAAGCACAAGCATCCTGCTTGTGTTCTTCTCTCTTCTCCGGGTGGCATGGCTACACGCTTCGGGTAGCCATGTCTTCATCCACATGCGAGCAACCAGCCTGCCTTGTGGAAAGTTGTAGAGTGAGTGCTCTGCACCCACCAATCCACGTTTCAACCGACGATACCGCCCGGAAGGTGTTGAGTTCGGGACCCCAACTCACTATGATCTCAGCAGATGCTTTTCCATGGAAAGGAAGCAAGCGATGAATGTCAGGCGAATGGCAATAGCGGCCGGTGTGATGGGTCTTCTGGTGACGGCGCAGGGATGGGCGGCGAGTGCGACAACCCGCGCAGCCGGTCCGACAACAAAATCAGCGAACAACGCTGCCCCGGATAAACTCCAAGCGCCCCGCAACGGCGCACAATCTTTCCTGCAGGGACTGGAAAAATACCTGGCGGAGGAACACACAAATTACAAGCAGGCCCAACTGACCTTTGCCAAAATCTCTGCCATGATTTCCATGGAGGCGGTGGATGCGATCGTCTCGCCGCTGGGGGTCCGAATCTCAACCCTGACACAGGAACAAATTAGCCTGGTCTGCCAGGAACTATCGCGGGCCTGGGCGTCGGTCATCAACTTCTACGCCGGACACATCGACTACGCCAAAATGAGAGTGATTCCGCTCCGCGACCCTGCCTCGCAATCCGAGGCCAAGGCGGTGCACGTGCTCTTCCCCGCCGTCAATCCCAAATTCCCGCACCCGGTGAACATCATGGTCGTGATGGTGCCGGAGAAGGGCGTGTGGAAGGTCCTCAAAGTAGTCCTCCTGCCCGCAAAAGGCACCGCCACCACCCCGACATCGGCCAAGTAAACAGAACCCCGATAACTCTCACCAGACAGACGGCGTCTTCAAGTGCGCGCCTCTTTGGTCTGCCCGTAGTATCCCCCACAGGGGTACATCTATACCCGTTGACTTGATGCACCAACCGCTCGTGGAACAGGGACGGGCTGGGTAAAGATCGGAAAAGACTCTTGGCAAAGGTCCATCCATGCCAATACCATAGGACAAGTAGACATACTGGCCTCCGTGTAAGTAGCGTGTTAACCATTTCATCGGCTGGCCAGTCTGTTTTTTTACAGTTCCCATTTTTATTGACTTGAAAAGTGCGAAAGTTTACAGTATACTACTGTGTATCGCACTGTACTTGAGGCTGAAAGAGCCTCTTGAGAATCGGATGGCTGCGGGCACCGGATGGAAAAGGAAATGAAGTCGTACATCCACATCTACAACGAGATGAAGGAGAAGATCATTCGGGGCGACTTGAAGGCGGGGGCCAAGTTGCCTGCCCATCGAGGGCTCTGCGAGGATTATTCCGTGGCCATTGCCACCGTGACCAAGGCGATTAACCGCCTGAAGAGGGAGGGCTGGGTCGAAAGTTACCGGGGTCTGGGAACGATTGTCGCGAATCCCGCCAGGAAGGGGAGCCAGCCGGTCACCAAGACAGTAACTTTCATCTCACCTTACTACGATGCCCTGCATGAGACCCTTTCCTACGCCATCCAAAAGGTTTTTGCCGGATCAGACTGGTCGGTCAATACTCGTTGTGCCCATGCGGACTTGGAATGGTACGGCGAATTCCTGAAAGACTGTCGAAAGAATCCGCCCGCGGGAATGGTCTTGGTCACAATGGACCCGCGGGAGTTTCGATACGATCCCGAGATGCTTCCCCAGCCTTGCACGAAGACCGTGTTGCTGGTCCATGAGATCCCGGGCAAGACGTACGATATCGTTCGAACAGACGCCTACTTCGAAGGAGTCATGCTCGGCGAGTATCTGCTGGACAAGGGATACCGCGATTGCCTGTATCTGACAGGGGCCAAACCGGGAGCCAAGCCGGAGTCGAACACGATACGAGGGCTGGCGAAGGTATTTTCCGGGAAGGGGCTCAAATTTGGCGACGACAACATCAGACGCTTTGAAGACACTCACAGCTACGGTCCGCATCCCGATCCTGTCGTCGATGCCCACCGCTTTGCAGAGCAATTGCTGAGCAAAGAACATCCGCGGGCCATCATTGCGGGCCACGACTGGACCGCGGTGGGCGTGATACGCGCCGCTCAGGAATTGGGATTATCCATTCCCGAGGATATCGCGGTGATCTCGGCGGAAGGATCGGGGAAGATCGAATCGATCGCCTCGATCCCGAAGTTGACGACGGTCGATACGCTGTTCAACTACCGAGGGACGGTGGCGGCCGAGACGCTGAAGCGGCGGCTGGAAGGTGATGATCGACCGGCCCAGTATCACGAAATCCATACGCGGATCATCGAGGGAAAAACCGGATAACGAAGATCCGACGATCTTAGGGAGTCGACGATGAAAACCAATCGCGGGTTCACGCTGATCGAATTGCTGGTCGTCGTGGCGATCATTGCCGTCCTGGTGGCCCTGCTTCTTCCCGCATTGTCACAAGCTCGGGAGAACGCGAAAAGAACCATCTGCATGAGCAACCTGAAGCAACTGGACTTGGCCGTCAAGGGATATCTCACTGATAATGCCGATTTCTTTCCGCCCAGCGGGCTTGGCCCGGGGTGGACGTATATTCATCCGCGATGGAATGACGCCCTCAGACCCTATGTGCGGAGCGGCGATGCAAAGGATCTGGCCATCACCGGCGCCAAAGATCCGCAGGTCTTTCTCTGCCCGAGCCGAGCCGTGATTGACATGTGGGGGTACGCCCAGGATTTTGGCTACAATCGCTATCTGAACCAGTGTGGATCGGGTGCAAGAATCGACCGAGTGGGTGGGCCGGAACGCACGCCCATGTTCCAGGACTGGGACACCTACATTGGAGACGGCTATCTCATATGGGATCTATTGTCGTTCTCGGTCGACATCAGCAAGATCAACAACTTCTTCCGTCACATGCAGGGTACGAATTTTCTTTTCGTTGATGGGCACGTGGCCTGGTTTGCCCGCATGCCGGCATCCATGTACTTCTCGTCCAGAGGGAGTACATACTTCTATGGCTATGAGTTTCCCGATTCCTATTGGCATTAAAGTGAGTGGAAAATATCCGTCTCGGTCCGCCCTCAAAATACATTGAAGACTCCGGAGCTGCAATGAGAGGTCGTTTATGCTGCTAGGTACGAGGATTTTGGTCACGCTCGGCGTTCTGTCGGCCATAGGCGCGATCGGTCATGCTCAGGTGGCCCGGAGCTACCAGGATTTCAATCCGGAGCTCAAGGCCAGCGAACTGCCGTGCCGGGATCGGGTATGTATCAACGGCGTTTGGGATTTCATGCCTCTGACGAACGATGCGGCCCTGGACGCTCCTCCTCCGCGAACGTGGCAGAAAATCAAAGTGCCCAGCTACTGGGATATGACCCATTTCTTCGAGTTTCCCGTCGACTATGCCAAGGCCCACAAAGTCTGGTATAAGCGATCGCTGCCGATATCCCCCGGCTGGAAGGGAAAACGGATCTGGATCCATTTCGGCGGGATTTGTTACTGGGCGAATGTCAGGGTGAACGGTCGGGCAATTCCCACTCCGGAGCATTTCGGCCATTGGCCGATTGATCTGGACATCACCGACGCGATTCACTGGGACAAGCCCAATATGTTGGAAGTGGGGGTACAGGATGCGACACGCTATCTTCCGAAAAACGAGGGGCCGGAGTTCGCGGAAAATCCGGTGACGTTTCGCGGGATCTGGCAGGATGTATTCCTATACACGACACCCAATGTGTACACCAACAATGTTCGTATTCGGACATCCGTGAAACAGCACCAAATCGAAATCAAGGCCTGGATCACCAATACTCAAAAGGAAGCGGTAAGTGTAACGCTGCAGCCGGTGATCACCGATCTGCAGGGCCAGGTGGTCAAAAAGTTGGCCGGCACGAGCGTCTCCATCTCCCCCGGTCAGGTTCAGGACGTGCTGGTCCGTGAACAATGGTTGGACCCCAGACTCTGGACCTTCGAAACTCCCAATCTATATTATGTCCAACTTCAGCTCGTGACGGGGGGAAAGCTTCTCGATCAGAAAATTGTCCGATTCGGTTTTCGCGAATTCGAGATTGTCAAAGATCGGTTCTATTTGAACGGCGATAAGGTCACTCTCAAAGGGTGTTGGGATAACGCGATCGATACTCTGTATCCGGAACACATGAACCGCAAATATGGCGAGACGGTGTTCCGAATGCTCAAGGACATGAATCTCAATACCGTCCGCTGGCATGGGGTAAGAGGGGCGCCGTTGCCTCTCTTCTATGAGCTGGCGGACGAAATGGGATTCATGGCCTCCGCGGGCTTGGATATGCCTTATTTAGGCGGAGAAAAACGGATTGCCCATGGGGATGTGCTGCGCGATTTGATGGTCATGCAGAATTGGAATCATCCATCGATCGTCATCTGGAACGCGGACAATGAACATTTCACCTATGTCTATTGGCCGGGGATGCTCCGGCCCCAGCCGCCGGAACCGGCGCATCAGCCGGTGTTCGAGTACCTAAGGAAAATCGGCGATAGGATCGGCGATCTCGATCCGACCCGGCCGGTCATGTATCACGGCGACTATGACCTCTTCAACTATTCCAAGATTATCAACGTTCACTATCCGGTCTACGTCATCGATCTTCCCGCCGGTAGATCCTATTTCCGAGGGCTTCGCCGGATCGAGCCGGACGTCTTCAAGCGAAACAAACCCATTCTGGTTGGGGAATACTGGTTCGTCCCGCAATCGCGGGAGTTCTTCGAAAAATACTGCAATGAAAATGCGTTTCGCGATCCCAAGAGCGGCCTGAAGGCCAACGCGGATTACGACGAATACCTGACCCTGGGTTGGCGAACGGACAAAATTGCCGGTATCTATGGATTCTACAATTACTTCACCCTGTATTATCCGCTGCGAAGCGATATCACCGGATTGACCAAGATCGTCTACGACACGTTTGACGGTCCGTACATGAAGCCGACTTTTCCATTGCGACCGCGAGTGAATCCCGGCTGGGATAAGACATCCCCAAGCTACACGCCCTCACCGGTTTTCCATGCCGTTCAGCGGGCGAACTCTCCCGTGGCCATCTATACCACCGACCAATCGGAGAACTATCTTTCCGGCCAGCCGCACGAGAAAGAAATCGTCATCATCAACGACCATTTCCGAACAGTCAACGCCGTAGTTCAGGTAGACTACGTTCAAGACAGAAAGACTCTGAAGCGTGACACCCGAAACATGTCGCTCCCCAAGACGGATGTAGTGACCTTCACGATGAAGTGCGATGTGCCGGAAGTGAAAGAGAAGACACCCATTGCTGTCCGGCTTAGTGTCCTGGAAAAGGACAAAGTCATCTCCACAGTCGACTATCCAGCCACCATCTATCCCCGGTCATACATCGCAGCTCCAAAGATAACCACCTCCTTCCAACTCTACGACAAAAAGGGCGTGACAACGGGTATCTTAAAGGAGATGGGTCTTTCATTTACCTCCATAACCGATTTCTCGAAACTGGATTCCGGCAAACCATTCATCATCGGATATCTCAGTCAGGACGAACGCACCGAATTGGCAAAAGCCGATATCGCCGACTACGTGCGAAGCGGCGGAAGACTGGTCGTCTTTGAACAGCCGAATCTGAGCGGCTGGGATTGCGAAGTCTTCGTCCAGGCGATGGGCCACCCGATTTTCGACGGCATCGAAGGATTCAAACAAGCCAAATGGCAGGGATATCAAAACTATGTCACCATGGGCGCCTACGCTAAGCCGGAGAAGGGCAATTTCCGCATCTTGATGGACTGCGGCATCAAGGCTGCGCCTCTGATCGAATACTTCGACGGCAAGGGAGTGACGCTCAAGTGCCAACTGGGTTGTTCGCAGCGCTACGGTATCGATCCCGTGGCGACAAAGATCATTCACAATGTCCTGTCCTACATGGGAACGATGGCCTCCGAGAACCGATTTGGCGAAGCGTATCTGGTCGCCGGGGCCGACGAAACGGAAAATGCCTTCAAAGAACTGGGCGTGAACTTCGCAAAAGCAAAGGTGACCTCTATTCCTGACAAGGCCGAAACGCTTGTCCTTTCGTCACGTGCCATTGCCATGGACAAAACAATTGCGGAAAACAAAGAAAAGCTTCATCAATTTGTCCGAAACGGCGGGCAGATCATCCTTTTCACACAGGACGATCTGAGCCCGCTATTTGGCGATGAACTGGCCATCAAGGATGAGACGACTGCCTGCGGGAATTACTATCGCCATCTGCGTGAGACCGACGATCCCTTGGCCTGGGGCATTGACACTCTGGACTTCATACCCTGGTCCGACTGGCAGACCGTAAAGGTGGTTGCCCGGTGGACGAAGGAGTGGAAGAGCATTATCGAACTTCGCGACGGCTGGTCTGCGTTCACGTTCGCCTCTCACTATGCCCCCGGTTCGCTTCCTCCCAATGGATTCCACGGGCATTTGAAGGCGGAGATAGATGATGCCTATTCCCTGAAATATCAGGTGCTGGGCTCGGTCCTGCTGGAAAAGACGGTAGGCAAAGGACGGTATGTGGTGATTCAGCTTCCCCTGGACAAATTCATCAAAGCGGCTCCGGAGCCTCGGCGAATTCTATCGCTCCTTCTGACGAATCTGGGCGTGTCGATGCAACCGGCGACCGCCACCTCGGAGGCAAGAGTAAATGATTTTGCCTTCGTCAATCTGGCGCCCTTCGCCACGACCGGTTTCAAGCACACCGAGGACCAGGGCGGCTGGAGCGATCAAGGGGCAAGCAACGACGCTGCCGAATTTCCGGTCGGCTTGCGGTCCTTTGCCGGTGTTCCGTTTCATGTTATCGATCCCGAAAAGAATCATGGAAAATCGTGTATCGCCCTGGCGAGTTCGTCCCTCTTCAAAAACAGCAAATTCAGGGCAAATTATCCGACGCAAGCCACGAGCATTCCGGTGGGCCAGAAGGCGGAGAGAGTATATTTTCTCCATGCGGCGCCCTATGGCGGCACGCCCAATATTGAATGTGGATATTACCTGATACGCTACGCCGACGGTCAAAGCGAAAAACTTCCGCTTGTCACCAACAGGAATATTGGGAACTGGTGGTATCCGCCGGAGGTCCCGGAGGCCGTCGTCGGGTGGACGGGAAAAAACGCCTCGTGTGCCAATCTCGGCGCATACGTATTTGCCTGGAAGAATCCCAAGCCCGCGCAGGTGATTCGGTCCATCGATTTTGTCAGCACAAATCGAGAACCGGTTCCCATTCTGATCGGAATCACCTGCCTGAAGACCGAAACAACGGAATGGGTTGGCCTGAACGAAAAACTGAAATTCCGCGGCTACACGTTTATCCCCACCCGCATTGAGACCCTGGGGACGTTCACCGCGCAGTTCTCCATTTTCAAAGATTCGCGCCTTGTTAGCGATGGTTTTGGCATTCGTCAAGGCCAGCAGCGGAGCTTGAAGGTCGGGAACGACGCAGTCACGATCAGAATTCTCTCTCTGGCGGATGGCAAGGTGAACCTCGCCATCGAGGTGGAATGATCGCTTGCTGCGAAAGGCCATAATCATGTCGAACGACTACTTGGGACGAAAGTATGGGCTAGTCGTGCACTATGTCTACGGCAACGCCTATCCGGTAACGCGGAACAAGGATGGAACGATTCCCGCCAGCCTGGATGACGTGGCCGACAGGTTCGACGTGGAGTCCTTCGCCCGGGACTTGGAGCCCATCAAAGGCACATGCCCGAGCCCATCGTTTGTGACACAGCAGGGAACTAAGATCTCCACGCTGTCATGGGGCCGGTGTGGCCACGCGATCTGCGGATGAACGATACGAGTATATTCATGTGCTGGTCCCGCCCGCGGGAAGGGCGGTTCACCTGCCCCCGCTGGCGGATGGAAAGCGATTCAAATCCGCCTCGCTGCTTGTGACTCGATCGGCGGTCATGCTTTCCCAGAATGAGGCTGAAGTGGATTGGGTTCTACCCGAAGGCGCGGCGTGGGATCGACTGGATACGGTGATTCGACTGTCTGGCTAGGACACTTCAACCGGCTCTTCTTCATCGGCGAGCTTCTGTTGTTTCCGCTTCTGTGCCTGCTCGATGAGCAGGTTCATCTGAATCTGGTGCATCTGGATTCGAAAGGCGCAAATACTCAGCAGGAGAAATCCTCCCACGATAATGGTTCCGACGATCAAAGCAATCAGGTATTCATCAATCGTCATATCCAAGCATTCTCCCGCCTGCCGTTGTCAATCCATGGGTTTGATGGGGGTCAGCACAACGCCCTTCCGCTCCGCCTGACCGCTGATGCGTTGATACAACTGCTGAACGGGCGCGTCCAGCGGAACAGCCTGCGCTGCCAGTGTGGCATACTCTTTCACCGCGTTGCGGTCGTCTCTGAGCCACGCGATATACATCTTGGAAAGGTAAGCGAGCTTGATATCCTCCGCCACCTGTTTTCCGTCCTCAGGACGATAAAGCGTCAGGACCTGCTCCATCTGAGGCTCGACGTCATATAGCCGTTGACTGAGTTCCGAACTCGTCACGCCAAAAATGGCATGGAAGTCCGGCTGTTGGAGCCAGAAATCAGGATCATCCTGCGCCAATTCCAGGATCGCCAGCCCACCGACCTGAAACCTTCCGCTCATGATGTGGCAATAGATCATTCCGATCAGAGCGTTCTTGTTCTTGGTGTCGATCGCCCTGGCGGCCTTGAAGCAATTAAGGGCCGGAATATACATCTTGCGTCGCAGCAGGTCGCGAGCTTTCGATAGCTGCTGCGCCGTAAAAAGCGAACCCTTGGTCGTCGTGACGCCCGTGGTATCGAAACCCAGATCGATGTCTTGCGCCGTGTCATAGGCCAAGGACGCCTTCCCGACCGTCGCGGGGCCGCTGGAAGAGCCTTTGGGTGTCGGTCGCTGGAGCCGTTCTTCCACGAACGGTTTGATGGCCGCCTCCGCGGATGCGGCACAGGCCATCTGAAACGCGTCGCCGACATCCAGCTCCTTGGGGATCAGGGGAATCAAGTCTCCTCCGGAGTAAGGTAGCGGCGAGGATCGCGGATCGAACACCGAGGCCGAGTAAGACGAAGAAGAATAAGATTCCAGAGAATTGGGCTTCAATATACTCGAATAGATACTCGACGAACCCGACGATCCGCCGCGCATCAGAGTCCCGCTCAGTGAAGTAGACCCATACCGCGGACCGGAACTTCGGCCAAGCGATGAGGAACTGCCCGTCACGTTGACGATTCCCGGATTGGATCCGCCGTATCCCGATGTGGATCGCGAAAACTGATACGCATCGTTCATCAATCCGCTGGTGGTTGAGTTGAACCGATACGCCCCAAGATTCGAGGACGGCGTGGAGGCCCGGGCACGCTGGGCATGGCTCACTCCGGGACCTGCCAGCAGGCAGATACCCACGCCCATAGAAACCAGTATCAATGATCGTCTCATGCCTCGTTCTTCCTCTTTACTTGCCCTTTCGGGACCTGTATCATAAAGTATCGGCACTTGGGCACGCCCAGGTTCGTCAAAATGTGGATAATCACTGAAGCTGAGAGCTGAATGACGCCGACTTCTTATCAATTATACCATGTTTTTCCGGAAAGGTTCAAAGTGAATCATGGAAGGTGAACCGGGACGCCCTGAGATCGACTTTATCGTGCCAGCCTACAACGAAGGTGAAGGCCTGCTCCGAACCTATGAACGACTGACCAGCGTCATCGAATCGAGTGGTCTGCGCGGAAATATTATCTTCATCGACGATGGCAGCCGCGATAACACCTGGGACGTACTCAAGGGAATCGCGGAAAAGGACCAACGCGTGAGGCTGATCCGTTTTTCCCGAAATTTCGGTCATCAGCCCGCAATCACGGCAGGATTGGCTCATTCCCACGCCGACTATAGCATGATTCTGGACGCGGACCTGCAAGACCCTCCCGAACTGCTCTTTGAAATGCTGCCGCTCGTAAAGCAAGGATATGATGTTGTTTACGGCGTCCGCATCAGCAGGGAAGGTGAAACCGCCACCAAAAAAGCCACTGCCAACCTCTTTTACCAGGTGATCAACATGTTCTCCCCGTTCTCCATCCCCTTGGACGCCGGAGACTTCCGACTCGTGACGGCCAAGGCGAGGGACCTGTTCCTCAAAGCGAGCGATCAGGCCCGGCTGAACCGGGAAATCTGGGCCTGGATCGGACTCAAACAAATCGCCGTCAACTACCATCGTCCCGCGCGGGCGTTTGGCACGACCAAATACAACTGGAGCCGTATGCTCAAGCTGGCCTTTGATGGCTTGACCTCGACAGGTACGGGCCCACTATTAACACTGGCAGCGGGGGCCTTGCTGCTCTTTGTCCTCAGCCTGATCTTGCTGGCTTTTTATCGGACGTTCCCGGCCGGACTGGCCTTTACCGCCGGGGCGACCCTGGCCGGGCTTGCCATCATCGGGTTCTACACCGGCCGGCTCTACCATCAGACCCGACGCCGGCCAACCTATCTTGTCTCCGAAGTGATTGCCTCGGAAGGATTTGACCCTCCGACTACTCAGAAATGCTCTAAGAGCTAAAGTACTGTGTGATACGGATTTGATTTGTCGATTGCACGGCGACAGAACCCTCGGAACCCTTCGCAGTGGCGAGAACTGAGACTACAGGACCAAACGGCAGGATAGGCTCCCGCGCACGAAGTAAATGGACTTGGTATGAGTCCTGTGTTTCATTTCCGTTCTACCTGCGAAGCCAGCGGGTGGCTCAAGATAACGGTCGGGAGGTGGACCACCTTACGTCGATGCCACTCTGGTCCTCACCGTGAGCCCTGTGTATTTCAGAACCAAGGCCGTAACTAGTCCCAGTAGGGCAAGGACCATCAATCCCGCTCCCGTGGTCCGCCATCCGGGAAGAAGCGGTCTTTTCGCCACGATCACAGCATAGCCTTCCCAGTATTTTTCGATGGTTTCGACGGGCATGAAGTATTTCTGTGGATAGTCGACAATTTGGAACGCCTTCCCCTCTGTTCCCTGAATGGCAACCCAGTGGCCATACAGATTAGCTATGGCTTTCTGTCCGGGGGATTGCGCAAGCATGTGACGCAGTTCCTGAGCCCGGCATTGAACAGCGTGCACATCGAGACCTTGATCCCGGCGAAGGAAGTCAGTGATTTGGTCCATCGTGTTCCCGTAAATCCCTGGCGGCATGTTGACCAGGATTTCACTGTAGCTCTTGTTGGCCCCAAGTTCCCTCAGTACTACATAGACACAGGTGACCCCACAGTAACTTTCCTTCGGACGGGAATTCTTCAGGAAATCATGGAGACTTACATCCGCTCCAGTTGCCGTTCCGCCGCCAACATCCCCCGTACATACGGCGGATGCGAAAAGCAGGGCAAGTGTAACTCCAATAGGCACTGGTCTCATAGAAGATCGAATCACTTCGCGGCCCTCCTTTTCATATAGGTGTAAAGTAGCAGCACGATAACAAGAAGCAGACCCAAAATGCTCGCAACCCCTAAGAGCGATGAGGTGGTGGAAGGTGAGGATGCCAAGGCGGCTTTCTGCTCAAGTTCCGCAACTGAGGCATTTTGTCCGCTCCGCTTTTGGTGACCAACGTAGGCATCGTGCTTGGCAACGACGACTTCTCCTTTCTTATTGACTCGAGCAACCTCTGTGACCGCCACTTTGGAGTCCGCAAGTGAACGGACCGCCATTTCATCAGGTCTATAGCCCTTATTCAATTCGAGGGGAGGGGAGAAGTGATAATCCAATGTATAGATATCCTGGGGAATATTGAGGCTCTTCACATCGAAGGATTCCGGCGGCACCTCGAAATTGACCTCCATCTTGGCAGTTTCCAGCCGACGTATGACCACAATGTCATGCTCAATATTCTTGAGGCTTGCCTTGCTGAGTACCCAACGACCATCGACCTCTTGATAGACGAATTCAGCATCCTGTTCAGTCCAGTATTTGGGTTGTGGTGTAGTATTTGGTGATGTTTGGAATTTGGCTGTGTGAGGCTCCTGGGTATAAA
>CAZLZE010000017.1:0-16271 GCA_964563935.1 uncultured Phycisphaerae bacterium
CTCCGAGCCGCCCTAACCGAGGAATTGGTGGAGGAAAACTGGGGATGAGTCAGCGTGCGACAGATCCGTTGTTCAGAAGCCTCCGACATCTACCCTCACTGTCGAATACACACTTTTACTGCGATCACCGCCTGACCGCGATATATCCTGATCATCAATTACGGTGATCAGCATTCCACTTTTTCTATTCCGATTTCAGATATGCCTCTGGTATAATCTGTCCGGTGGCAAACTGCGTCAGGTCACCATTCAGTTCAGGGTTTCGAGTAGCCTGGCATTCTCAAGACAAAAGACGAAATGACCGACAAAGAGTCTGGCATGAGCCCATTTATGTGTTCTCTGTGCCAAGATCAAGATGAATAAGGAGCACCGCGATGAACCACGGAACTATCTTGCTTGTTGAAGACAATCCCGACGATCAGGAACTGACCCTGCTCGCTTTCGAGAAAAGCGGTATCGCCAATGAGATCATTGTTGCCCCCGACGGTGCGGAGGCTCTGGATTATCTGTTCGTCAAAGGCAAGTATGCCCAGCGGGATCCCAACATCATGCCGACCGTCATTCTTCTGGACCTCAAGCTCCCAAAGGTCAGCGGTTTGGAAGTCCTCAAACAGATGAGGGCAAATCCGCGAACCAGACCCTTGCCGGTTGTAGTCCTGACCTCCTCGAAAGAAGAGCAGGATATCCTCGCCAGCTACGATCTTGGCGCGAACAGTTATGTCCGCAAACCAGTGAACTTCGAAAAGTTCACCGAAGCCGTCAGACAACTCGGCCTCTACTGGCTGCTCCTTAACGAACCGCCCATGGGAAGAAGATAGGTCCGATGTTCATCACTTCTTCCTGAATTCCACGGTAAACCGCAGATCGGCGACAGAAATTCTCCGCAGTCGCCAGCCGCTCAGGACTCCGCGATCTGCCGGCATTTCCGTATCGTAAAACTCGTCAACGCCCGACGCAGCCAGGCGTAGCGTTTCAGGTCGATCGCCTGTCCAATGAGCGCGGCCATCTTGTCCATTCCTGGGACGAACCGGCCTTTCGCTTCCACAGTCTGGATCGCCTTCAACGCTTTCTGAGCGTCCTTGAGGATACCCGCGCCAATTTTGGCCGGCACGACCACCCGGAAGTCATCGATCTGCACTTTCGCATCCACAGCCAGAGACCGCAGTTCATACGGACCGAGTTTCACCTTCCACTTCTTGCCCGCCTTGATTGCCTCGTTCTTGGCCAGATCGGTCAGCTTCTTCGGTGCCGCACCAAACTGAACTTCCACGTCCACCGGATAGTAGTCACGGTTGATCATGTAGAAATATCGTTTTCCATCGGCCACCACCGTTCGCACCACCACCGGGTCCGTCGAGAATCCGACCGTTTCAAACTTCTTCGCGGGCAGGGCACGGAACGCCAACGCAAACTTCCGCAATTCCTCGCTATGGGCCTTATCGAGGAAGAGTCCGCCCCGCGTGATCCGAAGGGCATCGACTTCCGCCACGGCGTGGGCGTACTGCTCCATAAAGTGCACCCCGGGCTGGAATGCGTGCGTGATCCGCAACTGTGAATCCCACCAGAACCCATCCTTGGGATATTCCGAGTTGATTACGAAAATACCTTCAGCCTTCTTCCCATACGTGAACTCAACCTGCCCGATTTGCGGATCGTTCGGATCGGGAGTGAACCATTTGTGCTTGCCCCACGCCTCATGCCATGCGTTGAAAATAAACACGCCCGACTTTTCCTTGGCGTGAACCGCGTCGAGTGTTTCCTGGTCGAGGTAATCGTGATCGCGGAACATGCAGAAATTCGCCACCGTGGTGTTCTCTTCCAGGCTCCACGTCCGGTCGCGCTGTCCCCCTTCCGTCTGCAGGTCCAACTCGACGTTCGGCTCGTCGCGAAGCAGGTTCAGATCCAATCCCGCCTCCCGCCACAGGGTCACCCCGTTCGGGCGGGCATGAATCTGCTGCTGAACCTTGCCCAATCCCAGCAGGGCCGGTACGTACGGCTCCTGCCACAGATTCAGCGTCAAGCGAAGGTCCTTGCGGTGTTTCACCATCGCATCACGCATCTTTCGAATCAACTCGCGAATCTTCCGGCATCGCCAGGCCACCCACGCCGGTTTGCAGTTGAATGTCAAAAACTCATAACGCTTCGAAAACCGATCCGGCGCCTTCTTATCCACCGGGACCTCGACCCCCGTCTCCTTCTCAAACAGGCCGACCGTAAAATCGTCGTATCCCGAATGAATCGACCCGAACCAGATCAGCGTCGGTGCCCACATCGTGATAGCGATACCCTTAAATGCCTTGTATTTTCCATATCGTTGGGCGATCTCATCTACGAATCCGACGATCGCCTCCTGCACCACCGGATGCAATGGGTTGAACATCGGACCAGGATGATACGGTTGGCGAATCTTTTCCCCGTACGCCCAGGGAAAATCGCCCTCGTCCTTGTCGGCTTCGTAGTATTCGACGCGTTTGGAGTAGTTTCGCGCGTTGTACGTCGGCGTCCAGTCACCGGTTCCGGCTTGAACTTGATCGTTCCAGAGCATGTTGTTAAATGTCTCGGCTCCGCCCTTGATCGCGTCCAGGTCGATGTTCATTTTCTTCATCAAGCTGCCCAGCCGCAGGAGCGTAAGCACGCCCTGAAACTCCAGTCCCTCCTTCCCGAATCGCTCCAGCAGCACGGCCGGCCAATCCGGAGGCTCCGTGGTCCAGGGACTGTAGATCTTCCGGTCTTCCCCCGCCACCACACTGAAGCAATCCGCCGGCTCGCGTTCTGACGGAAAGATCGGCCCGTGGTACCAGCAGATCGGGTAAGACAGTAATTTCTGACCGGTATGCTTCGCATACGTAACCACATGGTCGAGCCACTGCTCGTAGGTCGTCGCCCCTTCGCTGTAGCCCGTCCCGCACGGATCTTCATATTGGATCCCGAATTCCCGACGCGACTTGTCCCGCGAACTCGCCGGTACGTCCAGGGCAGAAAGTTCATCCAGTTCGTAAATCTCGACACTCCCCGCCGCGGCCGGCTCGCCGTGCCCCCACGTCATGAACACGATGCTGCAATCCTTCCACCGCGGCCAGAACACCTGCTTCAACTCCAGCATCTTATTGCTCAGCGGTTGGGCCCAACCCGTGGTTATGCCCGTGGATAGATCGTAGGTGGTCCCGTCGTTGATGATGATGAATCGCCGCTTGTCGTCCGGGTAGCGGATCACTGCCACGTGCGGCTTGCCGACGTGCTCGATCTGGAACCGATATCCGAACCGCGACAGCGGCTTGCCTTCGCATTCCCGGTACTTCCCCGCCGGCCCCTTGACGACTTTCACATCTCCGTACGAGAAGAATTTATCCGACGGAAATTCCTTCGTGCAGTCAATCGTTTCCAGCAACCGCTGCTTCACATCGGTCATGGAGTTACTCCTCAAACAAATTGTTAACAATTTCAATTCTCGCCGAATATACCCCCTCCGAACGCAAAATCAACAACGAAATTACATCCCACCACAAGAACACCGGGTGGACAGTACTATGGCACCTGGCCCAACTGGACCTTTCGGTACCCGATAGGCGACAGCCCCTCACACCGTCTGAAGACGCGAGAAAAGCAGAATGGATCGCCAAACCCCACCCGCTTCGCCACACCCTTACGCCCTGCCCCTGTCCGGACACTGCACAATGAACTCCGACGCAGGCACGTTCAACCAACTTGGCCGACTCCGCCGGACATTCTCCAGTACTTGGCGAAAGAAGACGACGAAAATACCGGTCCAGGTTGATCTTTCGTTCTCTCACAGTCAACGGATCCTCCGCTCGCCCTACCGAGTACGCCGAGCCTATCAGACTCGATCGCATGTCTCAAGAATCCTCACACAATGCCCAATGATCATGTGGACAAAATCTTTCGTGTGCGACAGGCGAGGAACTCATTATCCGTAACGATGATCCGGCAGTATTGAAAATATTCCCCTGATTTTTCATCATCCCTCTTGCGTTATACCCCAACCCGAGGTATATTATAGCAGATTTATCGTTAAAGTTGCATATGACTGCCGCTTAGTCGGCATAACTGTGTATTTTACACTTCTGTTGTTTAACGATAAAGCACTGGAGTCCAGATGGTCACTATTCGCGAAATCAGCCAGGCTTTCGGCGTATCTACCATGACGGTGAGCAACGCACTCAACGATCGCAAGGGCGTCTCCGGACCCAAAGCCGAAGCCATCCGGCGATACGCCCGCAAAATGGGCTATCGACCTTCCTATATGGCCAAATCCATGCTCAAGGGCCGCACTGATATGGTCGGCCTGTGTCTCCGCACCAGCCCGGAGGATCCCTGGATGGCGGGTATCCTCCACCGCATCCAAGACCAGCTTCGAGAGAATGGCCTCCACCTGAACCTGTGTATCGCCGACGGCGGGTCCGAGCGGGAACTCTGGGCACTCGACTTCTTCCGCGAATTCCGAGTCGAAGCGGTAATCCTCGGCCCTCTTGGTCTCCTCGAACAGTACAACGCCCTCGCCGGCGCACTGGAGCATCAGCCCTACGTCTTCGCTTTCGACGCCATTGAAGCCCTTCCCATCGACCACATAAAAATCGGCGCCCATGATGGCGCTCGCCTGGCCGTCGAACATCTTGTCCGCAATGGACACCGCAATATCGGCTTTGTCGGCTGTCATCGCATGGAAATTCGGATGACCTCGCTCCGTACCCGCTACAGCGGATTCTGCGAGGAAATCCGGCGCCATGGATTGGATGTGTGCGAAGACTGGATCATCCCTATCGAGCACGACGACGACCAGATCGACGCGCCCCTGACCGCATTCCTCCAGAGCGATCTGCCCCGGCCGACTGCGTTCTTCTGCCACAACGATATCCACGCTGCCCGCGCGGTCAAGATTCTCGCCGACCACGGCCTGCGCGTTCCCCAGGACATTTCCATCGTCGGGTTCGACAATCAACCCATCGCCGACATGATCATCCCCGGAATCACCAGCATCGGCTTCGATGTCGATCATTACGTCCGGCAAATTGTGGCTCGGGTGGTTCAGGCGATCCAGGAAAACCGCCAGAACAACGGCAAATCGCCCCCACGAACGATCTATCGCTACGAGCAGCAGCCAGAACTCATCGAACGCGCCAGCGTAAGGAGGATTCCATGACAACGATATCCACTCCTTCTTCCTCCAAAGCCCAAACTCAAAAGTCCAAAGCCTGTTTCACTCTTATTGAATTGCTCGTCGTCGTCGCCATCATCGCCGTCCTCATCGCCCTGCTCCTGCCTGCTCTCACTCAGGTCCGCGAAAAGGCCAAAATCACCGTCTGCCAGGCGAGATTGCACACCTTCGGTACCGCCCTCAATATTTACGCAAACGATAACCACGCATGGATCTCGCTCAGCCCAGAGTTCTCCAACTGGCGATCCTATTCCATGTCCGTACTCCTGGACCCATACATAGATAACTACCGAGGGGGAGGAGATCCCGTCTGGCAATCGCCCGGAAAGTGCATCTGGCACTGCCCTGCCGCGGGCGGCAGAGGTGGCAACTCCTTGGACGGACTCGACTACGGCGGTGCCTGCTCATTGGCCGATTACACCAAACAGTGGCTTGGGAATCTGTATAACCCGGTGAAACTCGATTTCTACAGCGATCGCATTATCATGAGCGACCGATTCTGGGGTTGGTGCGCCAGTACACCGCAACACTGGCACCTGACCGGTTTGAATGTTCTCCGGGGCGATGGCGGCGCACGATGGTTCTCAGATCCCAGCAACAGCCTGCTGGCCCTGGTCAACGTCAACGATCCCGGATATTACTACACGTCCGCCGCCTTTGATTTTCTCACTGACAACGCACGATAACAGGAGTCTTGCCCCATGCTGCCCAGATTATCTATTCCTCTCGTCTTTCTTATCCTCTCATCCCCATTAGCGAAGGCGGCAGACGCCCCAGCGGACAAAGTTACCCTTGAACTCCCGTCTCGTCCCACCTTGGGTTGGCGATTCTACGATCACGTCCTTTCGACAACCCTCTTGGCCAAGGGCAACTTGGGCCTGGTCAAATCGGTCAGGGTCGAACTCTTTCCCAATCACCGGAATCATCCGGACGAAGCCGAGAAAACGCCGACCAAGACCCTGACCCTCGCGCCATTGAAGAACAGCAATTCGATGAAACTGGAAAATGTACCCTTCGGAATGTACGTACTTCGGGTAACCGGTCTCGGCCAGGATGGAAAAGCCACGGTCCTGCTCGAAGAGTTGGTGGCCATGCTACGCCGCCCGCCTGCCCAAACTCCCTGGCGAGAGTGGGCCTGGGGTATCGATACGCACTGCGACCGAAACGACCGTCGCGTGGACATCGACATGCCGTCATTACAGGAGCTGGGCGCCAATTGGGCACGAATCGAATTTCTCTGGCGAGATATCACCGACGAAAAGGGAAATCCCGACTTCGCCCATCATGACTATGTAGTCCGCGAGGCCGAAAAAAACGGAATCCGCCTCTTCGCCTGCCTGACCACCACCGCCCGCCACGCTGAAACCATCCCCGGCGGAGGCTGGGGTTCCCCGCCCAAGCTCGACGCTTACGAAACCTGGTGTCGCCAGGTCATGACCCACTTCAAAGGCAAAATCTCTCACTACGAAATCCTTAACGAACCCGACGGCTATGCCTTCTGGTGGTTCGGCCGGGGCATGGGCCGACCGGAGTGGCACGCCGAGATGATCAAAATCGCCGCTCGCGTCGCACGCGAGGTCTCTCCCGACATCCACATCATGGCCCCCTCGCTCACTGTGATCGGAGTCCCCTATTTTCGCCGGCTGATTGACGCCGGCGCATTTGACGACATCTCCGACATCAGCGCCCACTTCACCGCCGCCCGTCACCCGCGAAGCTTCCACAAGCAGCTCCAGAGAATGCTCGCCGAACGATATCCGGATCGCCAATTCACATTCTGGGCCACGGAGGGCGGTAACTGGAACGGAACCTTCCTCGCCAACTTCGCCGAGCCGAACCCAGCCAACATGTTTCACTATGTAGACCGCGATAAGGGCACCGACCCCGCCAATTTTGAACACACCAACGGCTTGACAAAGGCAGGAGGTACCCCCAAAGACTCATACATCAAGCATCAGACAGTGGCCGCGTATTTTACGAATGCACGCTACGTCGGACGTGCATTGTCCGGCTGTGGCGTGGAGGGATATCTGTTTGAACGTAACGGCGTCTATACACTGGGCGTGTGGTCCGAGGACCCTCAAAAGGGCGAAATGGTAATACCGTCTCTCGCGAACCAGCCGGTGACCGCTCTGGACAATCTGGGCAATCCCCTGCCGGGCTTTTCACGCGAAACAGGACGTCTCCCCGTCGGCGATGCGGACAATATCACCATACTGACCGGACTGCCCCAGGATCACGACATCGTCACCGATGCCGCCGTCAACTGCACAAATGATTACACGATGGCCGAACCTGATCGCCCGATCAATCTGGTATTCAAGCTGGCGAATCCGACAAAAGAGAAAAGGTCCTATGAATTGACCCTCACTCCGCCCAAGGGCTGGTCCATCACACCGGCAACCTTCACAATGGCGGTGGAACCAGGCCAGACGAAAGAAATCCATGTCCGTGCCGATCTCCCCGCCGACAGTCCATCGGGCGATGTGTGGATCGAAGGAAAGCTCAAAGTCGGGGACCGGATCATTCCCAAACGTTTCGGACCTGTCTGGGTCTACAATACACTCCGGTTCAAGCATCTTGTGATCGACGACTTCGAAGGCCCCGCAAAGTGGATATTCCCCGAGCAAATCGACATTCATACCGCCGGCGACGATTGGGGCGCCAAGCGAAAGGCGAAAAAGCTCGATGCGTTGATTCAGGGCAATCGTTTCTCCGTGACCCCCCACCCCGTCTTTTCAGGCCGTCATGCTGGGCGGTTCGATTACGGGTGGAAGAAACCCAAGGACGGCTGGGGATGGATGGCTTGTACGTTTGCACTCGCTCAACCCATGGTTCTGCCCGGAAAACCCGTGGAACTTCGTATGAAAGTCTTCATGAAAGATATCAACAAGTTCGATCCCACGACCATCCTCGCCCGGTTCATCGACAGCACCGGCCAGGTCTTTCAGATCGAAGGCGGTGGCGAAATCTACTGGACCGGCTGGCGAGAATTCCGAATGATCCTGCCCAGTCCGCTCGGCGATGGCTACATTCACAGCTCGTGGGGCGGCGCCAAGGACGGGAAAGTTCATTACCCGCTCAAATTCGCCGGCTTTATCTTCAACCGACCGCCCAGTTCCGTTCTCATCTACCCCGGAAGCAACGGCCCCAGTGCCCAGGGATACCTGGTATTGGATGATCTCGAAATCGTTTATTATGAATGATCGATTTTTCCCGCCGAAAATGGGATATGACATCATAGCGTACAATACGGCAAAGGAGACCCCAATCAACATCATCACCAACGACCTCGCCGTAGTTATCCCATAGGAACATGCCATCTTCTCCCCCTCCTGTCTAGTCCTGCCTAATTCTAGACCATATTGTCTATTCCTTAATTAGTTATTAGGCACATATGCCATTTTCTCTTGCGGATTTTGGGCTGAACAGCTACAATAACCTCCAGATGACTGAAGAAAAGGCTACATCCTACAACACCAAGGCCGTACGGGTGGCCGACCGACTTGCAGCCGACATCCGACAGGGAAAGTACGAGTCCGGAGTCATCCTCCCCGCCGAAGCCACCCTCGCCAAAACCTACGACGTCTCCCGGGAGACCATGCGAAAATCTCTCGCCATCCTCGCCAGGACAGAGGAAATCCTCAAACTCCCCCAGGGTGGTTCGATCATTCCGATGGACGTTCAGCCCGGTCCGCATGACCAGCAGACCGAGCGAAACCTCGCCGTCGCCGTCGTTTGGGCCTCGATACCCAACGGCCATGTCGTCGAGATCTGCGAAGGCATCGAAAAATACGCCCGCGAACATAACGACATCAACATCCGCTTCTTCTTCCCATCCCAGGGCCATGAAGAAGCCATCGACATTCTCAACAACGCCCGCGATTCTCTATGGGACGGCATCATCGTCCACCCCTACGTCGACGATAATTATGTCCAAGCCATTGAGAATCTCGCGAATAAGGGTTTCCCTATCGTCTGTGTGGATCGCCGGATCGACAACGTCGCCGCCAGTTCCGTTGGGGTCTACAACGTCTCCGGTATGTACCGGGCGACACGCTACCTGATCGATAAGTTCCGACGCCCTGTCTACATCCTCGCCGGGAAGATGGAGCAGCGAACGATACTCGACCGTTTTGAGGGCTACTGTCACGCCATGGCCGACGCGGGATTCGACCGTCTGATCAAAGAACACACCTTCGAGAGCGCCATCAGCGAAAACGATCCTCAATACTGGCCCGTGGAGAAAAAGTGGCTCCCGGGTTACCTCCTGGCCAAGGAGTTTCTGGACACCATCAGAACGTTTCCCGTCAGCGTGGTCTGCACGAACGACAACGGAGCCCGTGGGTTCTACGAAGCCGCACACGAACGCGGCCTGGTCATCGGCAAGGACATTGCCATCGCCAGTTTCGACGATCTGCCCCTCGCCGCCATGCTCACCCCCCCGCTCACGACCGTTCATCAGCCGCGTCTGCAGGTCGGATACGAAGCCGCCGCGCTACTCCATCGACTCATCACGAAGAAGGAAAAGCCGCCGCAGCATATCTATCTGCCGGTGGAATTGGTGGTGAGAGAATCGGCATAAGAAGAATTGTTGATTGCCAATTGTTAATTGCTAATTGAAGGAGAAGAATATGAAGAAACTGTCCAACCGGCAAAGCTCCGCCAATCAACAATCAACAATCAGCAATCAACAATCGTTTACCCTCATCGAACTCCTCGTCGTCGTCGCCATCATCGCCGTCCTCATTTCCATCCTTTTGCCCGCCCTGTCGAGCGCTCGCGAGCAGGCCCGAAAGGTCGTCTGCGCCAACAGTAATCGCCAGATCATGGTCGCCGTCAATTCCTACGCAACTACCAACAATGATTATGTCGCTGCCGGCGGACACGACTGGGCCCCGAACCTGCTTCAATGGCAAACCCCGCTCCTTCGCATCGGCTTGGCCCACTATTTCTACACCGGTGACCTGAAGGACTTCCGAACGATTGTCTGTCCTTCCGACACGCAACTGGCGTCTTCCGTCCTCGACTATCAGCGGCGATGGGATAATTTTTCCTTCGCTCCGGGCCAGGATGGTCCCTGGGGACATCCAGACAGCGACGTTCAGATTGCCTCCAGCTACATTATCTATCAGGAAGGCTGGGAATCCGTCCAATGGCGGCACCCGCGAAATATCTATGTCGGTGGTCGCGCCGCCCGCTGGCAATATTACCGTCGCGATTACTTCGGTGCATTTCTCGCCGAAGGTCCCTGGATCAGTTATCCCTACTTGAACGGTGGAAATTTCATGGCCTCCAATCACGGCGGACTGTCGTCCAACCGTGGATGGAACGTCGCTGGAATCGGCGGCGAAGTGGTCTGGGTGTCGGCTTCAAGCCTGAACAAATGGTGGCTTGACGGATGGAACTGGCCCATGTTCTGGGCCGACAACACCGACATCTGGCCAACATTTTCCCAACGCTGCGGATACCCCGACGCCTACCCGCTTCGCACCGTCGACGTAAACGGAGTAAGGCACTAAACACGGCCAGGAATACACCTCATGCCAAAATGGATCATCACACTCATTCTCTCCTTTCCGGCTTCTCTGGCCTGCATGGCGGACCCGCCTATGACTGGCAACTATCCATTGCCGATCCGCACCTTCGGTGTCCAGGGGCACTTCGGCCGTCACAGCGAAGGCTGGGACATCGAAAAGCTCCTGCCCATCATGCGACAAATGGGCGTCAGCTGCGTCAAAGATGAAATCTACTGGTCCATGGTGGAGAAGCGCAAGGGTGTCTACGAAATCGACGAAGCAAACGAGAAATTCGTCAACGCCCTTCGCGCAGCCGGTATCAAACCCATCTTCTCCCTGACTTACGGCAACAGCCTATACGCCGATTCCCTCGATGCCGACGCCTACGCCAACTACTGCCGTTTCATGGCATCACATTTCAAGGGCCGGGTCGACATCTGGGAAATCTGGAACGAGCCGAACAATTTTGAGTTCAAAGCCAGGTACGGCGGCGAGTGGAACGGCAAAAACGACTCGCCCTGGATCGACAAATTCGCCATCCTCGTCGAGAAAGCCGCCCGCGCCATCCGCAAGGCTAATCCCCAAGCCACCATTATCACCAGCGCCGGAAATCCCCCAGCCACCCATTACCTGGTCACCCGGTTCGCTTCCCGTTTGCAGGATATCGACGGCCTGGCCGAACACCCCTACCCGATGCGGCTCCCGCCCGAAACCTTGCCCTACGGCGGAAAAGAAGTTAACCTCCGCGACGGTATTGTTACCGCCGACGACGATCACAGCTTCTTCTCCACCATGCGCCGATTGCGACAACTCGGCACAACCATCAGAAAAGATCCATCCATCTGGATCACGGAGGTCGGATACACCACGTACAACCAAACCAGGGGCACGAACCCCCTCTTCTACGGGTTTACACCCGAAGCCCAGGCTGCCTACCTCGTCCGCATGGTCGTCCAGGCCCTGGCTGACAAAGTCTCCGCCGTCTGCCTCTACGATCTGAAAAATGACGGGCAGAACATCTACGAACCCGAGGACAACTTCGGACTTCTCAACTTCGATCACAGCCCCAAACCTGCCGCCCTCGCGTTCATGCGGCTCGCCAGGATCCTCGGCGGCGGACACGAGGTCCTCACCATGCCTCCCGCCAAAATGGAGGCCGTGCTCAAGGAGCCTCCGTCAAGTGATGTCTGGCAGATCGGCCCGCAGGAGCCTTTCATCCAAATCAACGGCCCGCAATGCCATTGGTTCAAAACCGCAAGCGGCATCGTCGCTGTCTTTTGGAAGGCAGGGCGATATAACACCGAGATCAACATGCCCGTCGTCACCTTCTCCTGGCCCGAATATAAGGGAAAGGCGCCCGATCATGCGGTCGACCTGGTGACCGGAGAGAAGACTCCTCTTTCGTGCCTGCAAGTGAAATCGAATCCTCAAATCATTCTCTGGTCTAAATAGAAGGAATGTATGATGAAAACGTCACTAATCACAAGTATCTATGGAAGCAAAGGTCAAATCCGCCCCATCGAGCAGCTTATCCCTGCCGTCGCGGAAGCCGGAGTCGACGCCATCGAAATCTTCGCCGAACGCAATTACGGGCCGACCAACCGTCACGCCGGACTCGACATCTCCGACGAGCAGATCCGCAAGACGAAAAAACTCTGCGATCAGCACAAACTGGCCATCTCCTCCATCTCCGCGCACTTTCCCATGATCTCCCAGGATCCCCGCGAGCGGGATGAGTATATCCGCGAATACAAAAAGTGCATCGACCAGGCACTGATCCTTGAGACTCCCTTCGTCCACGGATTCTCCGGCGACCCCGACTCCAAAAACACGATCGTCCAGGACGAAGACCGGGCATGGAAGGTCTTTCGCGACTCCTGCGTCGAAGTCCTCGACTACGCCAGGTCCAAAGGCGTCGAGTTCGGGATGGAACCCGTCGTTAATCACCTCGTCCACGGCTTGGCGAGTTGCGAGAAGATGTTCGACGTCGTCAAACGCGATGATCTCTACATCAATTACGACCCCAGCCACATCTATCTCTCCGGTAAACCCGAAGATCCCGTTACCTTCATCCGAAAATATGCCAAACGCATCAAGCATGTCCATATCCACGATGCCTTTTGTGCCGGTTCCTTCAACTGGGACGAATACAAACGCACCCTCGAACCCAAGTGGTCAAACTTCAAGGCCCCCGGCATGGGTGAAGTGAACATGAAACAAATCGTCGACGAACTCGCCAAGGCCGGGTACGACGGCTATCTCTCCATCGAGTGCATCGGCGAAGGCTATCAAGTGATCGATTACATTACGTGGCACTACAATCGAATGATGAAACAATTCATGCAATAAGGAAAAATGATCATGGCTCTCAAAATCGGACTTATCGGCGCAGGAACCATCAGCTACCCTCATCTCCACGCGTACGCGAAGAACAAGAACGTGGGCGAAATCGTCGTCGCGGAGATCAACGACAAGGCCCGCGCCCGGCTCTGCGAACGCTACGGCGTCAAAAAGAGCACTCCTCACTACGAAGAACTCCTGAATGACCCATCCATCGACCTGGTTGACGTACTATTACCGTCCTACCTTCACCAGGGCGTGTCCATCGAAGCCATGAAGGCGGGAAAACACGTCATCTGCGAAAAGCCACTCGCCCTTAACGCCCAGGGCGTCGAGGAAATGGCGGCAGTATCCAAATCGACGGGAAAGCAGCTCTTCGGCCTGCTCAACCAGCGTTTCATGCCCATGCACGAAAAGGCCAAAGCTCTGATCGACAGCGGCGCCATCGGAACGCCCATGTTCATGACCAGCTTCATCCTCGGCAATGAAATCGACCGCATGAACGAACCTGAACACTGGAAAGGCGATCGCGTCAAATCCGGCGGCGGCGTCCTCATCGATTCCGGAATCCATCATGTCGACCTGATGAACTTCTTCATGGGTCAGGCTACGAGCGTCGTCGCATCCATGAAACGCGTCATGGTCAAACCCGCCCACAAGGAGGAAGACAACGCCTTCCTCACCGTCGACTTCCAGAACAATTCCGTCGCCACCCTCATCGCGTCCTACACTATGACTGAGTATCCCTGGACCGAACCCAAGACCATCTACGGGACCGGCGGAACCATCGTCATTGATGACAGTACCGATTCGCCGCTGAAGCTGATCAAGGCCTCAAAGAAGGGCGTCTGTGACGACGGTTACACGCGTTGCCAGGAAATCAAGACCGAACCCATTGCGGTTGACCCGGTTCCGACCGACAATCCGAATCCACAATGGTACTACTCCATCGGCCGATGCCTCGACGACTTTGTCAATGCCATTGTCACCGGCAAGCAATCCGTCGTCACGCTGGAAGACTCCAGACGCGCCATCCGGGTCATCTCCGCCGCCTATGAGTCATTCAGAACGGCAAAACGCGTTAATTTGTAGAAGTTATCACCTAAGAATTATTAGCTTTCAAACCTCCCGAAAATGCCGACTTGAAAAGCGTGTCGGCATGGAGTATACCTATATCCAGGAACCTGCCATTTTGCGAGGTACTGAATATATGGAAGACTCCGTGCGGGGCATATTATGGGGGGTACGTTGGCGGTGCAGTGCCAATCGGATGCTCCAATGCATTTCGTTTTCGTTTTTCTGTTTTGGCCTGCTGACCCTGGCGATTCTCCTGGCGGAGAAGCTGTTTGCCTTCGGCTTGATCACTCGGGAAAACGTCGTGACACTCGTCGCGGCGGCAATACTGATCGCCCTCGTTCGCTGGCAGCTTATCCGGCCCAATACAATGGCGCTGGCCCTGCTCCTGGACAAGCGAGCCAACCTGCGGGAACGTACAAGCAGCATTCTAAGTTTCAAAGACTCCGACGACCCTTTCGCCCAAGCCGCCGTCCACGAGAGTCGCCAAGCCATCGCCGCCGTCAAACCGAAGGAATATTTTCCCCTGCAACTGCCCCGCAGATTCCTCTGGCCCGTCGTCATCTGGACCGTGATCCTCTTAGCCTGGCTCATCCTTCCGCAGGGCGACCTCCTCGGCAAGCAGGCCAAACGCCAGGAGCAAGCCCAGAAGAAGGCCGAGATCCACCAGACCCAGGTCCAGATGAAAAAGGCCGTCGACAAGGTCAGGGAACTGGCGGAAAAGGTGGATAAGAACCTCGCCAAAGACCTGCCCAAGGAAGTTCCCGCCCATGAACCCCAGCAGGCCAAGCGACTTGCCGTTCGTCAAACCGCCGATCTCCAGAAACGTGTTCAGGAAGTTCGGTCGGACCCGAAATTCGACGGCTTGAAGGAGCTTCAGCAGCGTCTTAAGCAGATCAAGTCCCCCGATTCCGGACCCATGCGCGAGCTTTCCCAACAACTTTCACGCGGACAGTTCGACAAAGCCGCTGACGCCCTCAAGGAACTCCGCCAGAAGCTCATGCAGAACGGTCTATCGCCCGAGCAGCGTGCTGAGCTGGCTAAGCAACTCGACGACCTCGCCAAACAGCTCGACAAACTAGCACAGCAGCAATGGAAGATGGACAACGAACTCAAGCAGCTCGGCCTGGACCCCAAACTCGCCAAGGATCTCAAGAAGCTCCAGGAAGCCCTCAAAAAACTCCCCCTGAGCGAGGCGCAGAAGAAAAACCTCCTCCAGATGGCCGCCGCCAACCAGTCCGCCTGCAAATCCTGTCAAGGCCTGTCCCAAGCCATGGAATCCGCCTCCGCGGGCATGGCGGGTGGAAAACCAGACCAGGCCGCCGACGCCATGGCCGAAGCCAACGAACAACTGAACCAACTCGAAGCCCTCAGCCAGCAACTTCAGGTCACCGAAGCCACGCTCGCCGACCTCGACCAGACCATGCGGGATCTCGCGGGCGAAGGAAATTGCCCCAACTGCAACGGCGAGGGGTGCGAAGCCTGTCGCGGCGGAAAAGGACCCTGGCGGGAAGGGCTTTCCAACAAACGCAGTAAGGACATGGGCGGACCCGGACGAGGAGAGGGTCACGTGGCCGACGTCACTCCCGAGGCCACCAATACCGAAAAGAAGAAGGTCAAAGGCAAGTCCCGGGGCGGACCCACCATCGCCAGTTGGTTCGTCCAGGACAGCAAGGTCAAAGGCGAGAGCGCCAAGGAATTCTCCGACGTCGCCCAGTCCGCTCAGCAGGAAGCCGCCGAAGCCATCGAAAACCAGACCATCCCGCGAGAGTATCATGATTCTGTAAAGAAATACTTCAGCCAGATGCAACAGTCCACCAATGTCACAACCACTCAGAAAGGAAACTGATGAACCGACTGCACTTGTTGGCCCAGATGTGTATCCTCCTGGTCACGGGTCTGTCCATTCCCGGCTGCAACAAGCCCAAAACGGATACAGCCCCACAGGTGGTCATCTACTGTTCCGCGGACCAGGAATTCGCCGAGAAGGTCCTCGCCCGTTTCACCGAGAAGACCGGCATCACTGTGCTCGCCCGCTATGACGTCGAAGCCACCAAGACCCTCGGACTCGTCCAGCGTTTGCGGAGTGCAGCGTCGAATCCCCAGGCCGCCGTCTTCTGGTCGCGCGAGCTTTTCGAAACCCTGCGCCTCGCCGACGGAAACGG
>CAZLZE010000017.1:16281-53492 GCA_964563935.1 uncultured Phycisphaerae bacterium
GTCCTCACTGCCTGTTCCACCGAAATCACCAAATCCTGGCCGAAGCAATACGCCGATCCGCAGGGACGCTGGTACGGCTTCGCGCTCCGCGCCCGCGTTCTCGCCTGCAATACGCGATTGGTCATTCCCGCGGAAATGCCCCGCTCCATCGAGGATCTGCTTGATCCGAAGTGGAAAAATCAGCTTATCATGGCCCGCCCGCAATTCGGGACCACCCGCGGACACGTCGCCGCCATCTACGTCCACTACGGACCCAAGCGGGCCGAGGAAATCTTCAAGGGGCTCGCCCAAAACAATATCCGTATCGTCAACGGCAACAGCACTGCCGCCCGGCTCGTCGCCGAAGGGCAGGCCAAGGTATGCCTGACCGACACCGACGACGTCTGGGTCGCCAAGCGCAACGGCTGGCCGTTGGACCTCGTCTATCCCAAACATGAAAAGGCGGGAACGCTGGTCATTCCCAACACGGCCGCCATGGTCCGCGGGGCGCCGCATCCTGCCCAGGCAGCCGCCCTAATTGACTTTCTTCTCAGCGATGAAGTCGCAACCATGCTCGCCAAGAGCGACTCACACAACGTTCCCGTTCAACCCGAGTTGGGCGACAAATTCCCGCAATACAAGATTCCCGATCCCATGACCGTCGATTACGCGAAAGTTAAGGAGGCTGTCAACCCGGCGGTCCATATGGCCACGAAGATTCTCGAACACAAAAAATAGATGCACGTATACAATTTCTCACATCCCGACCGGTGGCAGACGTTGGCAAGAACCTTTTGCCTTCTCGTCTGGTTCCTCGTTATCCTGATTCCGCCCGCCTGGTTGTGCCTGACGCTGTCGGCCAGTGATTGGCCTCGCTCCGAAGATCTCTCTGTCGGACGCTATCTCACCGTCCTGGCACGCACGTGCGGGCTTGGAGCAATTCTCGCCACAGTCAGCGTCCTGGCTGCCTGGCCCGCGGCGAGACTTATCGGCGCCAATCCCTGGGCAAGAAAATGGGGACCGCTGCTCCTGGTCATCCCTCTGCTCGTTCCTCCTCAGATCAATTTCTACGCATGGGGACTTCTGGCCCTCCCAACCTCACCTCTGGGCGTCCTGCTCGCCAAGTCCGATAGTCTCCTCGCGTTCTCCGCCCTGGCCCGGTCCATTCTGGCCCTGGGACTTTGGTACTGGCCTCTTTGCTCGCTCATTCTCGGCCTGGGATGGCAACGCACCGATCCCGACGTCTGGGCCCAGGCGAGAGTCGACGCCGGCGCCATCAGCCGATGGTACTGGATCGGTCTGCCCATGCTGCGAAACGCCCTGATCCTCGCCTGGATGATCGTTTTCGTGCTCGTTCTGTCGCAATTCGTCGTCTTCCACCTGGCAGCCGTCGATACGTTGGGCACGGAGTTGGCCTCGCTTTATGAACTGACGGGAAACGTGCATACCGTCGCCTGGACCGCCCTGCCGCTGATCATCCCCGCCGGCGTGGTCTCCATTTTCACCGATCGCTTCTTCCGACCCGTAGTCCAGACATTCGACTCACCCGTTAGCGAACCCTGCTGGCGCGGACACTGGCTCTTCGCCGCCCTGCTCTGGACCTTCAGCGCCCTTGTCCCAGTCATGATCCTCCTCACCAATATCCAGGGCTGGAACACCTTTGTCCACTTCGGCCAATTGAGTTGGGACGCCCTCCTCAACAGCCTGGTCATCGCCCTGGTCGCGACAATTCTTGCCCTGACCATTGCAATCGGAATTGTTCTGCAATCCCGAACGGCGCATCCGCGTCTGGCGATTCTCATGCGATGGGCGACGTTGCTGACCGCGCTCCTGCCCGGTTCACTCCTCGCCGCCGCCATGGTGTTCGCCTTCAATCGCGGCGTCCTCACAAACATCATCTACTCCCGACCATGGATCGTCAGCATCGGCCATGCGGCTGTTTTCAGCATCCTACCCCTGTTCATCATCACCTGGGCCCAGTCGAGCCTTCCCGCTCAACTGGCCGACCTCGCCCGCGTCGACGGCGCAGAAGGGCTTCGCGCCCTCGTCAGCATCTGGTTGCCCGGGCTCTGGCCCGCGATCGCCACCGCGTCGCTTCTTACCATCACACAGTCCATCACCGAGTTGTCGGCCACCATGATCCTGCTCCCCCCGGGCGTCCCCAACTTCGCTCAGCAACTGCTCAACCAGATGCACTACGCCCGCGATCAGCAGGTTATCGCCTCGTGTCTGCTCCTGATATTCTTCGCTGCCGCCGTCACTCTCGCCGTTTTCGCCCTGTCACACGTTGCGAGAATGCGAGTCGCCAAGGCTGCCGTGCCGGTCATTGTCCTGTCTCTCCTCGCCGGATGTGATGACGCAGGAACCGCGGGAGCACACGTCACCGTGCTCAAATGTTTCGGCGGCTCCGGACGAGCGCCCGCCCAGTTCATCTACCCCCGCGCCCTCACCGTGGCTCCGGATGACACATTCTTCGTCGTCGACAAAGCCGCTCGGGTGCAGCGCCTCACCGAAGACGGCAAATCCCTTGGCGAATGGACCATGCCCGAGTTTCAAACCGGCAAGCCCATCGGCCTATACTGCAGCCCCGACAAAAAACTGTACGTGGCCGATACGCACTACCACCGCGTCATGGTCTACGCGTTCGACGGCAAGCTTCTGAACAAGTTCGGCAGCTTCGGCAAAGACCCCGGCCAGTTCATCTATCCCACCGACGTGGACATCGCCCCAGATGGTCGAATCTTCGTCAGCGAATACGGTGGAAACGACCGCATCAACATTTTCTCGCCCGAGGGCAAGTTCCTCAAATCCTTCGGATCGCTCGGCGATGCCAAAGACCAGTTCTCCCGCCCCTCCGCCATTTGCATCGATCCGAAACGAAATACGCTCTACGTCGCCGATGCCTGTAACCATCGAATCGTCCTCTATAACTTAGAAGGCAAGTGGCTCGCCATGTTCGGTGCCCCCGGTCAACTCCCCGGCCAGATGCGCTATCCCTACGATGTCAATCTCCTCGGCGACGGTTCGCTGGTGGTGGCCGAATACGGAAACAATCGCATCCAGCGTTTCAGCCCCGACGGAACAGCGCTCGGGGTCGGGGGCGGAGCGGGACGCGAGCCCGGCGACGTGCTCTATCCGTGGGGCGTGGCCGCCGATTCCCGCAACCGTCTGATCATCGTAGACTCCGGCAACAATCGCATTCAGGTGTGGAAGGGATTATGACCGACTGGCCGATCCAATTTGAGCATCCGACCAGGCTTCTGGGCCTGCTGATCATCGTCCCTGCCGTCTGGCTCGGGCTTCGTTCCCTCAGCGGACTTGGACCCTGGCGCCAGCGCGTCGCCATTCTGCTCCGCGCGATTGTCCTTGCACTCCTGGTCATCCTCCTAGCCGACCCGCTCTACAAGCGAAAGCTTAACAACCTGTCCGTCATCGCCATCGTCGACCGAAGCCAGTCGGTTCCCTCGCCGCTCCAGCAGCAATCTCTCGATTACATCAACACCGTCGCCAAGAGCAAACCCGCTGAGGACCGTCTCGGCGTCGTCTATGCCGGCGAAGTCGCCCTTATCCATTCGCTTCCGAACCAAGCCTTCGTGCCCGTCGCCGGTACGCCCCCATTCTCCGGCGATCGCACCAATCTCGAAGGCGCCGTCCGCATCGCCCAAGCCGTTCTTCCCGGCGACACCGCTAAGCGCATCCTCCTTCTTTCCGATGGCAATGAAAACATCGGGGATCTCCGATCCGCCGCCCGCATCGCCCGCGCCAACGATATCCCCATCGACATCGTATCTCTCAATTACGACCACGAAGACGAAGTCATCTTCGAACGCCTCGTCGTCCCCCAGAATACCCGCACAGGCCAGACCATCTCCGCCAAATGCGTCCTGCGTTCCACTCGTGGCGCGAAAGGCAGGCTCGTTCTGGAAGACAACGGCGAGGTCATCGACCTCGACCCAGCCTCCCCAGCCATGAGCATGCCCGTAACGCTCGATCGCGGTTTGAACGTCACAACCATCCTTCTCCCCATCCGCGCCAGCGGCATTCACCGCTTCCAGGCCTCCTTCACACCCGACAA
Organism: uncultured Phycisphaerae bacterium; assembly: GCA_964563935.1. Classification (GTDB taxonomy): domain Bacteria; phylum Planctomycetota; class Phycisphaerae; order JAAYCJ01; family JAAYCJ01; genus JBAZZQ01. Next base: position 20,336 of record CAZLZE010000017.1, read on the forward strand.
ACCCGGCGAGGATACCGTCCCCGCCAACAACACCGGCGTCGGTGTTACGTTCGTCTATGGAAAGGGACGCATCATGGTTGTCGACGCGGACGGCGTCTCAGGCCGTGAACTTACCACCATTCTTCGCGCCGCCCAGGTCGAAACCGAATATCGCCCCGCCGACCAGTTCCCCGCTGAACTCGTCAACCTTATGGAATACGACGCCGTAATCCTCGCCAACACCCCCAATAGCGTCTTTTCCCTGTCCCAGCAGGAAATGATGACCCGCTACGTCCATGATCTCGGAGGCGGACTCATCATGGTGGGCGGACCCGACGCGTTTGGCGCCGGCGGATGGATCGGCTCACCCGTCGAAACCGCCCTGCCCGTCGATCTCGATCCGCCCCAAAAGCAGCAGATGCCCAAAGGCGCCCTCGTTCTTATCATGCACAGCGTGGAAATGCCCAACGGAAACTACTGGGGCGAACAGGTCGCCATCGCCGCCGTCAAAGCCCTCAGCCGGCTCGATTTGGTGGGCGTCATCGACTACGACTTCCAGCGGGGCAACGATTGGGTCTATCCCTTGAGTCCCGTGGGCGACAAGACCGCCGTAATTTCCGCCATCGAGAAAATGCAAATGGGCGATATGCCCGATTTCAACTCCGGTCTGCAGGCTTCGCTCAAAGCCCTCACCGAATGTGACGCTGGTCAACGACACATCATCATTATCAGCGACGGCGACCCCAGTCCGCCCACCAACGACTTTCTCAGGCGGCTCAAGAACGCCAATATCACCGTTACCGGCGTGGCCGTCTTCCCCCACGATCCCTCCAACATGCAATCCCTGATCATGATCGCCCAAGCCACGGGCGGACGCTTCTACCATGTCACCGATCCAAACAAACTCCCCCAAATATTCATCAAGGAAACCCAGGTCGTTCGTCGGCCCTTGATCTACGAAAAGACATTCGCCCCAAAAATCATCGACCCCTTGAGCGAACTGACCAAGGGCATCCAGCTTACGCCCCCGAAGCTCGACGGGTACGTCCTGACCGCCAGAAAAAAGGAACTCGTCGAAAACGTCATCGTCAGCCCCGAGGACGACCCCATTCTCGCCTGCCGCCAGTACGGGCTGGGCAGAACCGTCGCCTTCACCAGCGATACTACCTCACGATGGGCAAAGAACTGGCTCACCTGGTCTCGCTTCAACCAGTTCTGGGAACAGGTCGTCCGGTGGTCCATGCGGTCCGGGGAATCACCGAATTTCCAGATCACCAGCGATGTTGACGGACAGCGGGCAAGCATTGTCGTCGAAGCCGCCAACCCAGACTCCGGATTCTCAAATTTCATCGACTTCTCAGGCGCCGCGATCACTCCCGACCTCAAGTCCTTCCCACTGCGCCTCCAACAGATCGGACCCGGACGTTACCAGACCGATTTCAATGTCAACCAGTCCGGCGTGTACGTCGTGAACCTCCAATACACCAACGGCAACAAGAAAGGCTCGGTGCGCGGCGCCCTGGCCGTCCCGTTCGCCCCCGAATATCACGAACTCAAAAATAACTCGCCTCTCCTCGCGGAAGTCGCTCAGATCAGCGGAGGACGCGTCCTCACCGGCGATCCACACTACGACAAACTCTTCGATCGCAACTCACTCGTTCTTCCCTTCGCCCGCCATCCGCTGTGGAAGGAGCTTTCGATCCTCTGGCTGCTGATCTTCCTCTGCGACGTCGCCGTGCGCCGCGTTGTCCTCGACTTCCAAACGCTCGCCGCCAAAATTCGCCAGTTCCTCGCCAAGTTCCGAGGCCAAACCACTTCCGAAACCGCTGTCGACACCCTGAAGCAGCATCAGCTCGAAGTCCGCAAGAAACTGAAGAAAACGGTCGACTCCGCCGTTGCCCAAACCCGGTTCGAGCCGACGACTGCCACACCGCCCCCGCCAGTCGCCCCGGCAGAGAGCAGAAGCGAAAAAACCTCGACTCCGCCGCCGACCCAACCCAAACCTACAGATCAACCTGCGCCGCCATCCTACCTGGACCGCCTCAAACAGGCTAAAAATAAGGCGCAGGAACGCATAAAGGACGACAATAAACCTTCTGACGAGGAGAAATGACATGGATAAAGCGCAAGTTGAACAAATCTGTGGCGAGTTCCGGAACCGTTTCGATCGCCTTCAGACGCAAATCGAAAAGGCCGTCGTCGGACACAAGCAACTCGTGGAGGATACCCTCACCGCCCTCTTCTGCGGCGGACACGTCCTGCTTGAAGGCGTTCCCGGACTCGGAAAAACGCTCCTGGTCCGCACGCTCGGGGCCGTCCTCTCCCTCAAGTTCAGCCGTGTCCAATTCACGCCCGACCTCATGCCCGCCGACATCATCGGCACCAACGTCGTCATGGAAGACCAGGCCACCGGACGACGACAGTTCGAGTTCCAGCGAGGACCGCTCTTCGCACAGATCGTCCTTGCCGACGAAATCAACCGCGCCACGCCCAAAACGCAGTCCGCCCTCCTCGAAGCCATGCAGGAGCATTCCATCACCGTCGGCGGAACCACCTACAGACTCGAAGAGCCGTTCCTCGTCCTGGCGACCCAGAACCCCATCGAGCAGGAAGGAACGTATCCGCTTCCCGAAGCCCAGCTCGACCGCTTTTTCTTCAAGCTCATCGTCAACTATTCGCAGAAAGATGAACTCGCCGAAATTCTCAACCGTACAACCACGGGACACCACGTTCAACTGGAACCCGTCCTCGACGGCAAATCGATCCTCCAATGCCAGGAACTCGTCCGCCGAATCGCCATTGCCCCCCACGTTACCGATTACATCATCCGGCTCGTGCTCGCCACGCATCCGCAGGGCCAATATGCCGTCGGCGAGACAAACCGTTTCATACGGTGGGGAGCCTCACCCCGCGCCGCCCAAACCCTCGCCCTCGCCGCCAAGGTCCGCGCCCTGCGTGACGGGCGATACCATGTCAGTTTCAACGATGTCGCCAGCGTCTATCTTCCCGCGGTGCGGCATCGTATCCTGCTGAACTTCGAAGGTGAAGCCGAGGGATTGAGCACCGACGACATCCTCAAGCGTATTCTCGAACACACACCCACTCAGGCCCAGGCGGTCGCGTAATATGAACGCTCAGAACGCAGCACAACACGCGGCTCAGTCGATTCGGGATATCCTGGACCCCGAACTCATGGCCCGTCTCGACCAACTCGATATCCTGAGCCGAAAAGTCTTCCTCGGCAAGCTCAAAGGCGAACGGCGATCCAAACGCCGAGGCCAGAGCGTCGAATTCGCCGATTACCGCAACTACGTCGTCGGCGACGATCTGCGGTTCATCGACTGGAACATCTACGGGCGGCTCGACCGGCTGTTCCTCAAGCTCTTCCTCGAAGAAGAAGACCTCTGCCTCCATGTCATCGTCGATGCCAGCGCGTCCATGGATCAGGGCAATCCGTCCAAGCTGCTGGCCGCCAAACGCCTCGCCGCCGCCCTTGGATACATCGGACTCGTCAACAACAATCGTGTGCACCTGACGCTGTTTTCCGACGGGGTCGTCGCCCAGCGGGCAAACCTTCGAGGCCGGCATCAGCTTTCGCTCATCGGCCAACTCCTGATCGCCACCGGACCGCAGGACGTCACCCAATTCGCCCGTGCCGCCAAACAGATCGCCCTCAGCCGCCAGGGCAAAGGCGTTATGGTCATCATCAGCGATTTTCTCATGAAAGAAGGCTACGAGCAGGGACTGCGATATCTCCTCGGGCGAAATTACGACCTGTTCGTCATTCAAGTGCTCAGCCCGCAGGAACTCAAACCCGATCTGACGGGCGACCTGCAACTGCTTGACGTCGAAGACGACGACCTCGCCGAGATCACCATCAGCGCCCCGCTTCTCAAACGTTATAAAGCCACGCTGGACGCCTTCTGCGGCACTTTGCAGGAGTTCTGCGTCCGCCGCGGAGCTGGTTTTCTCCGCACCGCCAGCGACGTTGCGGTCGATACCCTTGTCCTCGATGTCCTCAGAAGGCACGGGCTCTTGAAGTGATGTTTTTGGAGTTGAAATTGTGTCGCCATTGAAATATGTTGGAAATACGAGGACTAGCGAATGACTTGGCTTACCCCAATGTTGGCAATAAAGGCGGCAAGCATAACTATACCCTTGCTTGTCCTCTTGTATTTCCTCAAACTCAAGCGACGGCGCGTGCCCGTCTCCAGCACGCTCCTCTGGAAACGCGCCGTGCAGGACCTTCAGGTCAACGCCCCATTCCAGCGACTCCGACGCAATATTCTCCTCTTCCTCCAGCTCCTGGCCATGGCGGCGGTGCTCATTATCCTCGGATCGCCCGTCAGTTCCTGGCGCACCGGCGGCGGCGAACGTTTCGTATTGCTCATCGATCGCTCCGCCAGCATGCAGGCCGCCGATGTCCAACCGTCCCGACTGGAATCCGCCAAACAGGCAGCCAGGGACTTCCTCAAGACTCTCCGCCCCGACAGTCTCCTCGGCCAGGGCGATCAGGCCATGATCATCGCCTTCGCCGCCGAACCCCAGGTCGTCTGTCCGTTCGTCAGCAATCCTCATGAACTCCGTCGGGCTATCGATTCCATTCAGCCGACCGACGGCCAAACAAAAATCGCCGAGGCCATCCGCATCGCACGCGCCTTCGCCACGCCCACCGACCCGGATACCATGGGCCGATCGTCCGTCGCGCCGGCCAGACTCGTCCTTTTCTCCGATGGACACATCGCCGATTCCGACAAGGTCACGCTCCGCCGCGATGAAATGACGGTCTTCAAAATCGGCGAATCGTCCCGCAACGTCGCCATCACAGCCTTCCAGGCCCGGCGTTCCTTCGACGATCCCGACCAGGTCTCCGTCTTCGTCGGCCTGTCCAATTACCAACCCAAAGCGGCCGACACGACCGTGCAACTGCTCCTCAATCGAAAAACCGCCGGCGCCCAGCGAGTCAACATTCCTCCCGGCAAAACTGCCGTCGGCAACCCCAAGACCGATCCCGGCCAAACCGGTGTCACTTTCACCCTCAACGCCCCTGAAGGCGGCATTATCGAAGTCAGACAGGTCCTCGCCCAACCGGACGATCTCGCCGTCGACAATTCCGCTTACGCTGTCCTCGAGCCCCCCGAACGATTCTCCGTACTCCTTGTCGGACCGGGAAATCTCGTCCTCGAAGAGGCCCTGCGATCGCTTCCCCTCGCCCGACTGGACCTGATGAGCCCCGACGACTTCTCCCAAATCGATACACGGAAATTCGAGACTGAAAAGACCTTCAACGTCGTCGTCCTCGACCGCTGCACACCCAAAGCTCTTCCGCGATCTGCCTACCTGGTTTTCGGTCCGCCACCGCCCATTCCCGGACTCTCCGCCGACGGTCCCCACGAAGATCAGTTCATCATCGACTGGCGACCCAACCATCCCGCACTCCGATTCGTGAACTTCGAGAACGTCTACGCCAGAAATTGGTGGAAGTACACGCTTCCCTCCGACGCCTATATTCTCGCCGAATCCGACCGCGGGTCCGCCCTCGCCATGATCCAACGCCAGGGCATCTCCTGCCTCACCGTCAACTTCGACGTCCTCGGCAGCAATTGGCCCTTCCGTCCCGGGTTCGTCATCTTCCTCTATAACGCCATACGCCTCCTCGGCAACCCGGCCGCCGAGCAATCCGCCGGTTCCCTCGCCATCGATTCGTCCCTCAACTTCAGGTTACCTCCCGACACATTCGAAGCCCGCATCGTTCGGCCCGACGGCACCTCCGTTCGCCGACAAGCCGACCCCGGCGGATTCCTCCGATACGCTCCCCTCGACCGCGTCGGAATCTACCGCGTCCAACCCGCCGGTAAAACGGAAAAATCCTTCGCCGTCAATCTCCTCGACACCGCCGAAAGCGATATCGCCCCCGCGTCGAACGTCGCCTTCAGCGGGGAAAGGGTCTCAACCCAGAAAGCGGGCATCGTTCCTCAAAACGAAGAACTCAGACCGTTCTTTCTCATCGTCGCTCTCGTCATCCTGTGTCTCGAGTGGTTCATTTACAACAAGAAGGTGCAGATTTGAAACTCACACTATCGCAATATGCATGTGCGTTCCTCGTCCTCACCGGTGTCTTGCTTCCCGCCACCGCCGCGCCGCCCCAGGACCCCATCTCCGTTACATTCACCATCGGCTGGCAGAACAACTGTCGAGATGGCGAGTGGACCCCCATGGAACTCGTGGCCTCCTCGCAAATCGAGCGACCATTCATCGGCCAAATCGAAATCTCTCTCCCGCAGGACCGCCAGCATCAGATGATCATCCACCATCCCCTCGTCCTCCTGGGCGCACAAAGCGTAAAAATCCCCCTCGTGGTCAAAATGAGCTCCGCCACCGATATCTGCCGCGTCCGCCTGATCGATCGTGACGGCAACGTCGTGTGCGCTCAGTCCTACGAACTGTACGACTTTCGTCGCGGCCAGAACGGCATCACCATTGTCCCCAACGCCGACACTCTCATCGTCTCCTGCGGCAGGAGTGGACTGTCGCTGCCCTACAGCGGACAAACCAACCAGTTTCAGGGACAGTTTCACACCTGCAAGGCCCTTCCCAATTCACTCCCCTGCGCGTGGACCGGGTATAAGGGACTCGATGCCCTTATCCTCTACGATCCCGACTGGTCGCAACTGAATCCGGCGCAGCATCAGGCCCTTGCCCAATGGGTGGCTAACGGCGGACGGCTCATGATCATTCTTGGCGGAAAGGCCATTCCCGCCGAGTCCCCCATCGCCGCCATGATTCCCTTCACGCCCGGACCGCCCCGAAAAACTCCCCTCACCTACCATACCCTCGTCCAGTGGTCCGCCCCCGGCGATCCTACCCCCGGCATAGCCGCCTGGAGACTTCCCCGCGAGATGCCGACCGGCTGGAATACCCTCGCCACCGACGACGCCAATGATCCGCTCATCGTCGCGGGACCCGCCGGATTCGGCCACATCACACTCTCTGCCTTTGACCTGGTCCACTTTGCCCCTGCCGATGAAGCAGCCGCCCTGAAGTTCTGGAATATTCACCTCGAAAGCGTTCTTGAACCCGAAAATCGTCAGGTCACTCAACAAGAAAATAGTCAACCGGCGGGACCCATAGGCATGCGCAATCCGCAAATGATACCTCAGTGGGGACAGATCGATCCCGGCGTCAACAACGTGCTGGGTCATCTCATGAGCATCACAGAACTCGAACCCATCAGCATCTGGTGGATTCTCCTCATCCTTGGAACCATGGCCGTCTTGATCGGACCCGTCGACTATATCGTCCTCAAACGCCTTGACCGGCTCCCCTGGACGTATATCACGTTCCTCACCGTCCTCGCCGTATTCACCACCGGCGCCTACTTCGGCGTCCAATTTCTCCGCGCCGGAAAGGACCAACTCCGGCGTGTCTCGGTCATCGACAAGATCGACGGGACCAATATCGTCTGGCAGACCGGTTACACCGGCATTTTCGCCTCCCAAAGTGACGACTATCTCCTCACCGGATTCCCCGGCGACAGTTGGTGGGCGGGCGTGACTCCAAGCCAGTCCTACTACGGCGGCGGTTCCGAAATCCGCAACATCATCGAGTGCGGACAGCAGGAAGGAAACGTCCTTCTCAGCCTGCCCGTCAACATCTGGTCCATGCGAACCCTCGTCGCCGAACAACCCGGCGGCGACTTCCCTCTCTCCGCCCAGATATCGCTCGTCGACGGACGAATCACCGCCGTCCTGAGAAACACCGGCCAGACCCGCATCGACTCCGGAACCGTCCGAATAAAGGACATGTGGTGGGATTTTGGTACCATCTCACCAGGTCAGTCGATCACCGTACAGGGCTTGGCCAACCAGCAGGGCCCCACCCATCCGCTCTGGCAACAGGTCATCAATATTCCCCAGCGACAGTACTTCACCGGCGAGGGCGGCCTCCAACCGTGGCTGGTCTTCCTCGCCGCAGCAAACGAGGCAAGGACTCGCGGAATCAATTCCCGCGCCGCCGCAGGACAAGCCGTCGTCTACGCCTCCACTACCGACCCCGCCGATTGTCCCATCAAAATCAAAAATAAAAAACCGATCATCGACAATACCACCTATCTTCGTCTCGTCGTTCCGACCATCAAAACAGGGAGTTAACCGTGATTGAAACGAGAAACCTCACAAAGCACTTCGGTTCCGTCGTCGCCCTCGACAAACTCAACCTCGTCATCGGACCCGGCGATATCTTCGGATACATCGGACCCAACGGGGCGGGAAAATCCACCACCATGAAAATCCTCGCCACCCTTCTCGAACCCACCGGTGGGTCAGCCACCGTCTGCGGGCTCGACTGCACCCGCGAAGGTGCAAAAATCCGACCCCTCCTCGGATACATGCCCGACTACATCGGCGTCTACGACGACCTCAACGTCTACGAATACCTGAGCTTCTTCGCTGCCGCATTCAAAATCCCCCGCCGAGAACGCAACAAGGTCGTCGATGGCGTCCTCGAACTGACCGACCTGACCGGCAAGAAAAACGCCCTCGTCGATTCCCTCTCCCGCGGTATGAAACAGCGGCTCGGAATCGCACGCGTCCTGGTCCACGATCCCAAGGTCCTCCTCCTCGACGAACCCGCGAGCGGGCTTGACCCACGCGCCCGAATCGAAATGCGGGAGCTCCTCAAGGAACTTAAACGCATGGGCAAAACCATCCTCGTCAGCTCGCACATCCTCTCCGAACTCGGCGAAATGTGCAACAAGATCGGCATCATCGAAAAGGGACGCATGATCTTCTCCGGAACCTTCGACGAAATCGTCCGCCGTCTCGGCGGACAGACCCGCGTTCGAGTCTCCGTCGGCGGTCCGCTCGATCCCGCCGTCACGCTTCTCACAGGCCTGCCTTGCGTCGACCACGTCGAAAAAATCGACCATGAAATCGCCGTCACCTTCAAGGCTGGTCAAAAATGCGACGGATCCATCGCTGCCGCCCTCGTCCAAGCCAAAATCCCACTCCTCGCCCTTGTCCCCGAACAGATCAAGCTCGAGGAAGCCTTCATGCGCCTGACCCAGGGGGTGGTCCAGTAATCATGGGGCAAACCGGAACGATCACTACACGCCTGCCCGAATCGCCGGGTATCTTCGAACGCCTTGGTCCCGTCTTCACCAAGGAACTCATCCTCGCCTCGCGCCGACCCTGGAATTACCTCCTTCGCACCCTCTACGTCGCCGCTATGGTCGGCGTCATCTTCTACTACTGGCGTTACTTCTCCATCATGGGCGGCGGCAGGCTTGACCAAATAGCGGCCATGAGCGCCTTCGGCCTGTATCTGACCATTACTGTATGCGTCTTCCAATTCTTCGCCCTCCAGGTCGTCGCCCCGGTCCTTACCGGAAGCGTCATCGGTGAAGAGATCCGCAAACAGACCCTGGCCACGCTCCTCCTTACCCCCATCTCCAGTTTTCAGATCGTTATGGGCAAGCTCCTCAGCCGTACGCTCGTCATGCTCCTCCTGGTCGCCACAAGCTTCCCGTTCCTCGCCCTCATCCGCATCTTCGGCGGAGTTGAATGGAGAACCCTCGTCGCCCTGGAAACGCTGACTCTCAATGCCGCTATCTTCTCCGCGACCCTGAGCCTGACCTTCTCCATCCTCTTCAGCAAGCGAACCCGCGACCCAGCCATGCTCACCTATATCATTCTCGTTCTCGCATATCTAATCATCCCCCTCATCCTTGGGAGTTTTACGAATTTCCGATCGCAACCCGAAGACTACTTCGGCTGGTTCAACCCGTTCTTCTCCATGACACTCGTTATCCGCGACGCCACACTCCCCGGCCGGTCCGCCGGGTTTCCCGGCCTGTCCGCGCCGGCTATCCAATGCGCACTCCAGCTGTTCGGAACCGCCGCCCTCATCGCCATCAGCACGGTCCTCGTCCGCCGCCAGGCCCTCCGACAAGCCCTGGGTGTTCTCACCATGACGCCCGACACCTCGACCACCGAATCCAATTCACAGACTTCCACCGACGACGAACAATTCCGCCATACCCCTGAATCGCGAATTCTCGATCGCGTCTCCGATTACCCCGTCATCTGGCGCGAATGGAAAAGGTCCTTCTCCATCTCGCCCTGGAAACGCAATTTCTCCATCCTTCTCTGCTTCGCTCTCATGTTTGGATCGTACGCCTACTTCTGGTCGTCGCTTCAGGAAGCCGATTCCCATATCGTTTATGTCGAAATCTTCTTCGTCTTCATCCTCGCCCGAGCAGCCTCCGCACCCGGCTACGCCGTTACACGTGAGAAGGAGGCCAATACTCTCGAAGCCCTCCGCATGACCCCGCTCACCCCAGAGGAAATCATCTACGGCAAGACCCTCGGACTTCTGCCTGCACTCGTTCCCCTCGTCTTACTGCTCACTGCGCACTTGTTGTTTTTCACCATCTTCGGACCCCTGCAACTGACCCATATCTTTGAGATCCTCATCGTCCTTGCTGGTCCGTTGTTCTTCATCATCTGCACCGGCATCTTCTTTGCCATCCGGGCGAAGAAAGTCGTCAATGCCGTCTCACACAACCAAATTCTCGGTGTCCTGCTCTGGGCTCCGTGTTGTCCCTGGACCAGCATCTTTTTTCAGTATGGTTTATCACTCTCCGTTAATCCGTTCCTGATCGCCATCGCATGTTTCGAACCTGGCTCTCCTCGTCGTGTGTTTGGAATCCCTGGTTCGGGAGCCTTCGCCGACTATGCCTTTTGCTTCCTCGTACTGATTTCCCTGCTCTACACAGCCGTCGGATATTTCTTCCTCCGCCGCGCCGTCGCAGGGTTCTACCGCTTCTCCGCGGAGCAAAACAAAAATGGATAACCACAAACTGGAACAACCATCATGACCCCATATGGAACAACGCACGGAATATCTCACATCTTCGGGTTCCTGGACCTCTTTGGTCCCATTTTCTCCAAGGAACTCCGAACTTCCGCCCGCCAAAAGCGGAACTACGCACTCCGGTCCGTCTACGTCCTCATCCTCACCATCGTCGTTATGCTCGTCTGGTACGCCTCCACCGCCCACATGCCGCGTAACCCGATCTACGGCATGGCCCAGATGAGCCGCGTCGGCGTCGAACTCCTCGCCGTCATCGGGTTCGTCCAGTTCATCGCGTTCCAGCTCATCTCACCCGTCCTCACCTGTACCGCCATCAGCGACGAAATCAACCACAATACCCTCGGCGGGCTCATGATGACCCCCATCAGCGCCATGCAGATCGTCACGGGCAAACTCTTCAGCAGACTTCTCACCATGGTCCTTCTCGTCAGCACATCTCTGCCCCTGCTCGCCATTATACGTGTCTTCGGCGGAATCGAGTGGTCCCTCGTCCTCGCCATTGTCGCTCTCACACTCTGCTCCGCCCTCTTCTCCGCCGCCGTCAGCCTGACCTACTCCATCTTTCACCGAAAAGCCTATGCCGCCATCATCATGACCTATATCTCGCTCCTTACTGTCTATCTCCTGATCCCCCTCATGCTCACCGCGGCAGAAAACCGGCTCAGGTCGAGTCAGACTATCCCCAAGTTCTTCCAGGTCATCAATCCGTTCGCATCCATGATCGTCATCATGGAACAAGCCTTCAATCCCATTCGCGGCGTCATGCCCGGAACCTCGCCCTATCCAGGCCTGCTCGCCCCGCACATCCAATGCATCATGCTCCTCTCAGGCACGTTCATCCTGGTCGTCTTCTGCTCCGCGCTCGTCCGACGCATCGCGCTGCGTCTCGCAGCCGGAGAAGCCGCCATGCCTTCGTTCCCCGAACTATTCGACAAAAGCAACCTCATCTCCGTCACCATCGTCGATGAAAACACCGGAAAGACCGAGTCCCACGACCTCGACGTCGCCGACTGCAGGCCACCCCGGCCCGTGTCCGATCATCCGGTTCTCTGGAAGGAGATCCATTCCCCCATCATGGGCACGCCCAAACGTCAGCTCATTCTCATCCTCTTCACCGCGGGCGCACTCGCCTGGACCTACGTCCACACCTGGCGGGGAAATGCCCGCGAGGAATTCCCCCCTCTCTACACCGTCACCTTCATGCTCATAAGCCTCGTCGTCGCCGCCATCTACTCCGCCATCACCATCACGGGCGAAAAGGAGGCCTCCACCCTTGAAGCCCTGCTCACCACGCCCCTCACCGCCCGCGACATCGTGTATGGAAAGGCCCTCGGCGTCGTCAAGCGTCTATGGGCCGTCTTTGCCCTCTTCTTCATTCACATCGCCTTCTTTACCATGCTCGGCAAAGTCCATCCCCTCGCCCTGCTGTACATGCTCCTGCTCCTGCCTGCCCCGATCTTCTTCCTCATCGGGCTCGGAACGTTCATTACCGCCCACGTCAAGCGGACCACCACCGCCGTCGTGCTCAATCTCGCCGCCGCCCTCGTCCTCTGGGCCGTCCTTCCCCTCTTTGCCGGGCTGCTCGGGGAGATATTTTACGATCACCGTCACTTACTGGCCGAGGGAACGCTCCTGTTCAACCCCTTCGTCCTCGATGCCGTCTGCTTTCACACCCTCTGCGATTGGCATGTGTATGGGAGTCCCGTCGACACGCTGGTCTTTGACCTCCCCGTTAGCCTCAAGCTCGGCCAAGCTGCGTTCGCCACCCTGCTGGCGGGAATCTCCGCCTGCTATGTCTTCCTGGGAACTTTCTTCCTCGAATCCGCCGTCTGGCGCATCAGCCGTCTGCGAAGCTAGCTTTTATTCGATAGCGTCCGATCCTTCTCCTCTTCACCGGCTCCGCCGGCTAGACCCCAGCGTAAGCTGGGGGGCCTCGTCCCTCTTCCTATGGTGTGCCTGCTTACCCCTTCTTCGAAAGAAATTCAACAAACTCCGAAATGCTCAACATGCCCACATGGCGATCGATAACCTTCACCGCCTGACCGCTGCCTTCCGGCTTGACCAGTACCCCCGTCGGAACTCCGGTTATCTCAAACCGTTCCGCCATCTCGCCGTGCTCGTCAACATCCACCGGAAGATAGATGACCTGCTTGAGCGCCTCCTTACCCTCCGGAGTCGAAAGCACCTGGCGCTCGAATATCTTGCACGGACCGCACCACGTGGCGGTAAATTTCAAATAGATCGCCTTATCGGTCGCCCTCGCCTGGGCAATCGCCTCGCGAAACGTCTTCGGAGGCGCAGTCGTTACCGACGATGGCTTACTGGTGGATGATTTGGCCGGTTGCGACGCCGGCGCGGATGCCGTCGGCTGGGAACTCGGAGATGGCGCTCCAGCCGGTGGTGTATTCGACCCCGTCCGCGTGCAGCTGGAGTTCGTGACTATCAGGATATGCAACACCGGAAGCAGCGTGAGAAAACCAAGATATTTCAAAGCCAACTTCTCCATTTTAACTTCCTCCAAAATCATGGCCGACAGTTAAGGAATTATTTCCCCAACTCGGCCAAAATCCACTTCCGTCTGCCGTGGTGACATTTTTATGGCATCACCCTCCAATTGGAGTGCAATAGTGACATTTTACAACTACTGTAAAGGCCCATCCTTATGCCGCTTTGTTACCCTCAAATATCACCCGAATGTCACCGTACCATCATAAAAACAATCGCGGGGCTATTTGATTCCCAAATTCAGGTGCAGACGCGGACAGAATCGCAACCCCTCGTGGAGGGCAAATCTGGCGATCTGTGGAGCCGTTTTCCTATACTCACCTGGATTCCGGGACTTCGGCATCAGCATGACGTTGTCGCGGTTCAGAAACGGATATTTGTCGAGCACATCCATCACGTCGCAGACATCGCCCAGACTCCCAACGACGAATTTAACCTGGTAGTCGGGAGCGTGCGCGATAAGCCTTCTCAGAATTGCGGGGCGGAAGACATTTCTGCCGGGCACGGTCCCGGGAAGTTTGGGACTTAAGCTCAGAAGATCGCACGCCACCCGCCGATCGATCACACCCGCCGTCTCAATTGTGACGTGATAGCCGGCCTTCCGCAGACTGGTTGTCAGATCCGTGATCTTCGGATGGATGAGCGGTTCTCCGCCGGTAATGACGACATGCCGAGTCGGGCAGGTCCGGACACGGGGCAGGATTTCGTCCACCGTCATCCGGACCGCATCCGCCACATTCCAGGCATACGAAGTATCACACCACGGACACTTAATCGGACATCCGGCGAAGCGGAGAAAAATGGAAGGGACACCGGCAAGTTTTCCCTCGCCTTGAATGGAATAGAAAATGTCGATAACCGGCAGGCCTACTTTTCCCATGATTCGAGAAACTCTTCCTGATCGCTGTAGATCTTTCCATAGCTGTCGTATCGCCACGCCGAAATATCTCCCGCTTCCACGGCGGCTTTGACGGCGCAGCCGGGTTCCTGAATGTGCGTACAATCAGGGAACCGGCAATTCGGGATGTACGGAGTGAATTCCTCAAAATATACCGCCAGGTTGCGACGATCTATCTTGAACAGGGCCAACTGGCGAATACCCGGCGTATCAACGATATAACCGCCGAACTTCAGTTTGATCAACTGTACCATCGTCGTCGTGTGGACGCCCTTGCCTGTCACCTTGTTGACGGCCCGGGTGGTCAGGGCGAGTTCCGGCTGGACGGCGTTGATCAGTGAACTCTTCCCGACCCCGCTCAGCCCGGCGACGGTGGATTTTTTGTCCTTCATCACCTCACGGAGCTGCTCGACGCCCTCACCGGTCGCGGCGCTGGTCCGGATGACGGTATATCCCAATCCGCGGTAGACCCGCTCGTATTCATCGAGCGGTTCGTCGTGAGGCAGATCGGTCTTGTTGAATACGATGATCGGAACAAGTTCCCCACCCAGGGCTGCGATGATGTAGCGATCCACCATGTGGATTCGAAGGTTGGGATCCCTTACGGAGGCGACGATCAGCACCTGATCGACATTGGAAACGATCAGATGCTCCTTGTGCTGATACTTTCGGAAGAGCATGGTCCGGCGAGGGTTTACCCGCTCGATGACGCCTTCATCGGGTTCGATGGGCGTGAAATCCACCTGATCGCCCACCGCCACGGGGTTGTGCTGGTCAAGGACGAGTGATTTGAGGACTCGGCGAAGCACGCAATTTCTCACCATCGCCCCATCGTCGACTTTGATATAGCGCCCGTGAATGGCCATGACCGTTCCCGATTTCCACTCCGTCGGCGGTGTGGCCGGCGTCTGGGCGACCTGATCGAGATTCACCAGCGGGGCAGCCCGGTGTAGGTCAACCGTGCGTTTGCGCCCCAGTTCGGTTTTCCCCTTCAGGGCTTCCTGGGTCGCCAGATCCTCAACTTCCTCATGCCCTTCCTTTACTTGCTTGGTCCAGACCCATGATCCCTTCCGGGCGGGGTTCTGCATATTCTGCCGGAATTCCAGGCGGACCTTATCTCTCTTATTCTTACGAGACATACCGACTATTTCTCAGAACTGACTCCCTCAAAGAGCGCCGTTCCCACACGCACCATGGTCGCGCCACACTGCACGGCTACCTGATAATCCTGACTCATACCCATCGACAGGTGCTCAAATTCGCGACCAAGACGGCAGTCCACTTTCACCTCCAGGAAAAGCTCATACAACCGTTCGAACACAGGCCTGGTTTCTTCCGGGTTGCTCACCTGCGGAGCCATGGTCATCAGTCCGCGAATTCGCAGATGCGGCAGGGTTATAATCTGTTCGATCAGATGCCCGACCGCCGCGACGGGCAGTCCGTATTTCTGCTCTTCACCGGAGCAGTTCACTTCCACCAGGACGTCCTGCACTTTGTCGATCTTGTGCCCGAAATTACTGATTTCTTCCGCCAGCCGAAGAGTGTCCACCGAATGTATACAATGAACTACAGGAAGCAGAGGTTTAACCTTGTTCCGCTGGAGATGGCCTATCATATGCCAGCGAGGTTTCGGCAGCGATTGCTCCTGGTCGAGAATGGACCGCCGGACTGACTGTTCCTGGATCATCCCCGCCCGTTGAAGGAGCTGCTGAACCTGGCTTTCTCCCAGATCCACCTGCCCGAGTTCCAACAGAGCCCGGATAACCTCCAGTGAAACCGACTTGGTCACCGCCACAATCTGAACCTGGTTCGGATCGCGTCCGACGCTCGTGGCGGCTTGAGCAATATCGTCCCTCACCCTGTTCAGGTTGTCCGTCAATGTGCGTTTCAGGGCTGATACCCTTGCTGATATTGGTTGAACCATTTCCTTCACTCCCATCGCTCAACAGCTAAAGCATATCGCCAACCGCCCCAACAATCAAGCAAACAGAAATTTACTTGAACATGACGAAAATCGGGGAATAATTAGTTGCCAGACTTTCGCGTTCTTAATACTATAGTATGCAGTGGATTAGGAAAGGATCGGATGATGCGTAGCACGTCAATGTGGTTCAGGACTGGTTTTTCAGGAGTCACCATCGGAGGAAGCGGCGGAGGACAACCGACGCCCCTGATAGTCCTGACCGTAATCGTCCTGGCCATGGCGTTGGTCACGGTTTATGACGCCGCCGTCGGCGGAGATCGCGGACCCAACTTGGACAAGGAGATCCCCTTTAAGTGTACCAGTTGCGGCAACATCCAGAAATTTACGATCCGCGAGCTGCAGAAGATGCAGAAACCCGGCGAAATGGGTCCGATGATGGGACCGATGACCCTGAACTGCCAGAAATGCGGCAAGAAGACGCTCACCCAGGCGGAGGAGTGCCCGAAGTGCCAGGAGAACTTCGTGATGAAGATGGATCCGAGCCGCGGGCTCTTTGACGACAAGTGCCCGAAGTGCGGAGAAAGTTACGCCAAGGCGTGGCAGGAAAAGTACCGCAAGAACAAGGGCGAATAGTCGAACGGTTGGAGCATGATACCCAAAGGCAGGGCAGACCATGTGCTCTGCCTTTTTTATCGTAAAAGATCTGGAGGCGTTTGCACGCGAGCCTTTATGCCTATTAAAATCACCGAATACGCAATTCGAGAAATACGTAAAATCCTCCTTGATCCCTCGCAGGAAGGCAGACACGTCCTTCGCATCGCAATCAAGGGCGGCGGGTGCGCCGGATTCACGTACACGATGGATCTTTGCCGGGGACCCGAAGCCCACGATGTCATCCACGAGAGCCACGGACTGCAAATCATCTGCGACCGTGTAAGCAACCTCTATCTGGACGGTATGACCATCGATTTCACCGATGACCCGCTCCAGCGTGGTTTTGTCTTTAATAACCCCAATGCTCGTACCACCTGCCTCTGCGGCACCAGTTTTGGTATCTAACCACTGCACACGCTGGGCCCAGACCAAGGGACTATGGGCGATATTGGATGGCGCCATCGAAGTTGGCGAGCAGCGACACCAGCTTCTGCGCGGCAAATTCCGCAAGTTGATCGATGCCGGCTGGATGATGATAGAACGGGGGCGAAATGGGAGTGACTACGGCTCCCGCCTGAGTAAGTCTGACCATATTCTCCAGGTCGATCAGCCCCAGGGGCATCTCCCGAACCGCCACGACCAGCCTTCGCCTCTCCTTGAGATGGACCTGAACGGCCCGTTTGATGAGGGTGTCGGACATCCCGGCGGCCAGCGAAGCCAACGTGTTGAGCGAACATGGGCACACGATCATTCCCGCCGTCGGAACCGAGCCGCTGGCAAGAACACTTTCCATGCTGTGATTGTCCTCGACTGTGATCCGCTCCGGGGAATACTCATTCCAAAACTTCTCGACCCCGAGTTCATCGCGGATAACTGCAACGGCCGCGTCCGATACGATGAGGCGGATCGGCGATGTGAACCGATCAATCAGCGTCTTGAGTACCCATTTGGCGTAGATCTGCCCGCTGGCCCCGCACACGCCAAGGACAAACGGTGGAACGATATTTCCAGAAGATATGCTCGCTGTCATTACTTCACACAAAACTGCCTGGCGACCGTTTCAACATGCTCCAGATTCGCCTGAGCCTGGACGGCGAAGATGGACTTGGGGTATCTTCTGACGAGGACAGTGTAACAGTTCTTCGCCATGGCATGAGCTTTCGGATCCATGTTGGCCAGCCCCCATGCCTGGAGCAGGCGACCCAATTCCAGCAACGCCTCGGCGCCTGCGTCCTTGCCCGCGAACAACTCGGAATACCGTTCCAGCATTTCCCGTCGCTGCTGCGGATCCGGGTCCGTCAGGGCGTAGCGCACAAGCAAATTATCGTGCAGTTGGCTGCCTGAAAACTTGATGGCCATCTCAAGCAGGTGATCCCGGTACTTTGGATGGTACGGATCAAGCCGCATAAGCTGGCTCAAGGGTTCGGCGCCGAAACGCGGATCCCGACCGTTCTGCCGCACCAGTTCCAGCAGTTCCTGCGTCTGCTCTACTAGAGAAAACAAATCAACCGGTGGCACATTCGCCTGCTGAGGCTCCGTGAACATGTCGGCGAGCGTGATCATCGACTCGGCAGGCTTGGAAGATGTTCCCCCCCTTCCGAGCGTCTGACTCATGGAAAGCAACTGCTCAAGCAGCCGCTCGGCCCGCACGACCTCTCCCTGGCGAAGCGCCAGAACGGCAAGTCTGAACCTTGCCGGTTCTGCGTACAGGCTGTCTGGATACTCATCCACAAGCTGGCTCCACGTGGACGCGCTTTCCGGACTCACCACGTCCGTCGTATACTCCACAGTCCAGTTCTTCAACAGAGACTGATAGTTGTATCGCATATCCAGCGCCAAGCCCCGAATGTACAGCGAGTTCGGAATAAACCGGCTGCGGGGATACCGCCTCTGGAATTTCGAACACACCCGAAGGATTCTCTGGCGATCCTCCTGCACCATCATCTGGGCCACGAACGGAAACTCCGTCCTGGAAAGGTCCACGATCGCCTGCAGATCACGCACCTTGTATCGCCGCCAGTCCCTTAGCGTTTCCTGAAACACGCGGGCGGAAATATCGACGGGCGTAAAAACCGAACTTGTCGGACCGTACCGATGGACGAGGAGACGGAACTCCAGTTGATTCGCCCCGATGTACTGGTGAAACAGGACCACGGGGATAGCGAAGAAGGGAATCATGCCAACGAGGATCCCGCCGGGACGGTATTTGACCACACGGGCAAACCCAAGGACAAGAGCGGCGATGACGGCCGCGGCCACGAACGCGAGAATCCATGGGGCATACAGGAGTGTCGGTTCGACCGGTCTGAACCGCAACATGTCCGCCCCGCGGGTCGCCACCCAGAAATACACCACGATGGGCAGCAGGCTGAGCAGCGCGACCCCGAACTTGAAAGGAAGCTTGCGTTTGCTGATCCCGGCGACAAAACACGAGCCCACCAGAAACAGACTCAGAACCGGCAGGTGCGCAAAGACGAGCACGCAGACACAGCATCCTACGGCATAGCGAAATCCATACAGTTGCGCAATCAGAACGGGTACGACGATGATGGTAGCCATGAGCATCCCGAAAATGGGAACCAGCACCGGCGCTTCCTGAATGCTGATCGGGAAAAAGAGAAAATCGATCAGGGTCTTGTGGTATGTGACGGTGTAGCTGCCCCAGGAAAAATCAAACAGCCGGGCCTGATGAATCCAGAAGATGAAGACGTTCAGCGCGGCGTAGACCAGGAAGTTGATGGCGAGGAAGATGTAGGCTCGTTGACGCGCCCACTCACCCGGTCGCGACCAGATGTCCACCAGTTCGAATTCGTACACTTTGCCGTCAATGATTTTCCGGTCTTTTCTCATTTCACCGCCGTCACCGCCCAGACTGCGCCCAGGCATAGCTTGCGTACGCACACCCGGGCAAACCCGGTCGTCTGGAACAATTTTATCAAGAAATCGCCATCATACCAACTCTTAACCGATCGCGGCAGATACTCATAGGCCCCCAGGCGGAAGCTGAACGTGGACAATGAGCCAATGACGGGAAGCACGTGTTGGAAATAGGCGTTGAAGAACGGCCTGAGAACGCCACTTTTCGGCGTCTGAAATTCCAGGACCGCCACCGTTCCTCCCGGACGAAGCACTCGATGTATTTCCCGCAGACCGCACTCGAGCGACTCCAGATTCCGCAAGCCGAACACGCAAGAGAGCAAATCGAACCGTCCATCGGGAAACGGCAGGTGCAGAGCATCCGCAGCGGCACAGGGATGTCTCTGACCCGAAGCACGAAGCATCTCGACCGCAAAGTCGACGCCGAAGATGCCAGCACGGGGGAATCGCCGGGAAAGGACGTCCATCATGGCCCCGGTACCGCAGCACAGGTCAAGAATCGTGTGAATATCCGCTGTTTTCGCCGCCATATCGGCAAGGCACCGGCGCCACCGACCGGCTTGACCGAAACTGATGACAGTATTGGCCAGATCGTATCGATACGCAATGGCATTAAACATGGCTTGGACTTTTCGCGCCTTGTCCGCAGCGCGGTGCGGGTCTTCAAGCTCCTGCTTCGACCAGATTCCATTCCCGTCGCTATTCCAGCCCATACTCCCGCCATTTACCTTCTATACGCGTCAGTATTTCCGGGGGCATCCGTAGTTGCTCGGGCCACGGGCGCGAGTGGCCCTCCGAAGGAAGTTTCCGCGTGGCATCGATGCCCATTTTGGATCCCGCACCGCATTCGGGGCTCGCATGATCCAGAATATCCAACGGACCATCCACCGTAAAGGTATCGCGCCGTGGGTCCTCATTCGCCGCCACATTGAACATTACTTCCTCAAGATTCTGCACGTTGACATCCGCGTCCACAACCACGATGAATTTCGACAGCATCATCTGGCCCAACCCCCACAGGGCGCACATGATCTTTCTCGCCTGGTAGGGATAGCTCTTGTCGATAGATACGACCAGCCAGTTGTGAAAGACACCGAACGCGGGCATGTGGTAGTCGACGATCTCCGGCTGAAGTGTCTTGACCAGAGGCAGAAAGATGCGCTCAGTGGCCCACCCAAGATACGTATCCTCCATCGGAGGAACCCCCACGACCATCGTCTGGTAGATCGGGTCCCGACGATGGGTGATACACGAAACCTCAAACACCGGGAATTCCTGGGCCGGGCTGTAGAATCCCGTATGGTCGCCAAACGGACCTTCGATGCGTCTGCTTTTGGGGTCCACATATCCTTCCAGAATGATTTCCGCGGGCGCGGGAACTTCCAGGTTCACAGTTTGACATTTCACCAGCTCCACGGGCTGATTCCGAAGGAAACCGGCAAAGAGCATTTCGTCGATCGCGGCGGGCAAGGGGGAACTGGCGGCGTACGTAATCACGGGATCAGTCCCAATCGCCACGGCAACGGGCATCTTCTCGTTCATTCGCTCGTATTCGCGCAGAATGGCAGCCCCGTCGTGGAAGGGATGAATGTGCATCCCCGTGTGCATGTCGTCATAGACTTGCAGGCGATAAATGCCGGTGTTGCGTTGACCCGTTTTGGGATGTCGAGTCATGACCAGGCCGAGGGTAATATACTTTCCGCCGTCCCCGGGCCAGCAGGTCAGAATCGGCAGATCACGCAACGAGCACCCTTCGCGACAAACCACCTCCTGGCAGACGCCGGACCGGACTTCACGCGGCGGGAACCCCGCGATCTGCATCAACTGGGGCACCTTCTTGAGCTTTGCGAGTAGACCGACCGGAATGTCCGGCTGAATCAACTCTTCGATCCGCGAGACAATTTCCGAGTAGTCCGAAACGCCGAGCGCCAGTCTCATCCGCTCGTGCGAGCCAAACAGGTTGATCGCCACGGGCATCGAGGAATTGGAGACATTCTCGAACAGAAGCGCGGGCCCATTCTTCTTGACCGCTCGATCGAGACTCGCGGAGATTTCCAGGTGTGGGGCAACCATTGTCCCCACACGCCGCAGTTCGCCCGCAGCCTCAAGGGTCGAGATGAATTCACGCAAATCGGCAAACGGAAACGGCATTCGAACGAGGCTCCTCTCTATGGTTTGGCGTTCAATTGCTGCGTCAGCAGGCGGTAGGCGCCGACGATGGCGTTGTTCTTCACGAGAATTGAATAGATCGTTTGTTCCGGAACGTACTTGACCTTCTGGTCCGTCATCTTTCCATTCACAATTCGTCCGGTGGTATTGAGGATGGGTATCCGCCCTTGGCCGACGGTGCTCCAGTACTCGCTCTCGTAACGGGCCAAGAGGTCCACGCCGATCTCGTACTCGACGAAACCACCGGGCTTGGAATCGCCCTCGATATAAATGTTCCAGGGACTGCCCATGAAGATCATGTTGTTGTGGACCACGCCGTCCGCCCGTTTCGTGAACCAATTGTGCATACGGGTGAACTTGTACTGGGTGAAATTCAGACCTGGGAAGATCCTGGCGATGCTTTCAGGAGCCGCTCGCCCGACCAGCAATCCCTCGACGAAAACCATCTTGCCGCTTCCCACCGGATGGTTCGGAGCCACCTTGCTCGTGGTGAACATCTTCTGCGTGTTCACTTCCTTGATGGTTACCCGATCCTTGACCGTCAGGCCGGGAAAGAAGTTCTCGACCAGAGGCCTCATCGCTTCGGTCATCTTCACATTGTCGATCGTGCTGTCCAGTGTGAGCGTCGGATTCTTCTCCGTCAGATCCGCACGAAAATCGCCCTCGATCTGCCCACCGGAAAGCCGGCTTACGAACTCCACGGTCCCCATGGCCCTGTTACTTCCGTTCTTCCCCACATCCAGGCGGACGAGGAGATCATTCAGGTGATGGCGTATCCCCGACCGCGGATCGGTGATCCGAAAGGATTTGGCATCGAGTGTAACCAGAAATGTTGACTTCTCCAGGAACCGGCGAATCGGCTGAAATGCTTCCACCCTGATGTCGTCCGACTGAACCTGAGACAGCGTGGTTGGGTTTCTCTTGTCCGCCGCCTTCTCGGACCCGCCAAGCTCGGACACGGCCGACCGCAACATGTTCTCGACTTGATCCACATCGGCGAATTTCGTGTCGATCTGAGCCGTGCCCACCACACCGTCCTTCTGGATGATCGATTGCCAATCCACCTCGAAAGCAGACGTCCCCGCGGACACAAACAGACCACCCGTATGTGAGTAGTCATGCGAAAATTCGATTGTTCCATCGAGCATCACCGGCTGACCGCCAAGTTGAGCGCTGACGTCGTCAAACCGCAGGACGCAAGGCCCGAGACGATTCTCCCCGTTCTCTCGCGCCAACACGACTTCAGCAGACACTCTCCCCCCTGCCCTGATCCGCGAAGCCATCGCGGAAATATCCGACAGATCCGAAAGGTTGCCGCTATCCACATCGAGCTTCAGTTGCCCGCTATCGATCGTCAGATTCGCATTCTCAGACCACGTAACACGACCGCCGGCTTCCGCGGAAACCTTCACCGGGCCTACCTGGAACGTGAGCGGACGCATTTGGGCGTAATAGGCTTTCGGATCAGTACGGTCCGGCCAGGCGAAAACCTCCAGCCCCAGCGACCCGGGAGTACCCGTTCCCTTCCTCACCACATTCGCATATGTTCCACCCAGACTGTCCAGCCGGCTGGAAACACGTGCGTGCAATACGCCATCCCGAAATCGCGTCTGGACACCAAAATCCACCCAACCCTTCAAATCGTACCGATGACCGATGTCCTCCACCGCCGGATTGACCGCCATCGCGGTAGTCTCGGCATCGATGCGTCCCTCCAGATCGATTTCGAGATTTTGGACCGGACTCGACCGCCACGCCCACCACGGCGCCACACCCAGCATCTCAAGCCATCGACCGCCATGCATGCTTCCAAGGGTAACTGATCCCTTCTTCAGCCGCAGAAAACTCCGGCCAAAGGTTGATTCCAGCTTGGAGATATTATACGTCTGCCCCTCCGAATTGGACTTCGGAAAATTTACGCCACCCTCGAATTTCGCCGGGACGCCCGGCAATTTGACCTCGCGCCCATTCACCACGAGTCCTGCGTCCGTCCCGTCCACCTTGCACGTGATGTGATCACCCGCCTTGGTCCCCGACCACCGGCAACTTGCAGCAAGTCTTCCGACGGCATTGATTCGATTGCTCAATCGTTTCGACAGGCCGGGCAGTGCTGCGATTGTCTGATTCAGATCGCCGACCAACACTTCAAAACTCCCTGAGAGCGACTCATCGCGAGCGGAACGAGCGAACTCCACACGGGAAACCAGGTTCTGCCACTTCAACACTCCAGCGGCTTGGTGCTGTCGACGCCCCGCGTTCAGTCGATAATCGAATTCCCAAACCATGGGCACCTGCACGGGTTTGTCCACGACATCCGCGATACTGATTCGCGTCTGATCGTTCAACATCGCCACGTTCAGCCGTGCCTGTCGGGTATTCCACCCCTTCGATTTCAGTGCGAATTGCGCCGCGCTGCCGATCTTCACCACCGTGCTGCCCCCGACATAATCCGCAAACCCCAACCGCTTCATACGCGGCGAAAGAACCGCGATACGATCCAGTCCGCGAATCTCCGTTTCCAGGTTCCCGACAACGTCAAGATAGACCTCCCCGCCGTCCCTCTTAGAAAACGCCCAAAGAAACTTCGCGGGCCTTTCCTGGCTGAGAATCTCCACATCTCCGCACCGGGCAAGGAAATGGCTCCACACTTCCGGCTGATCCGAATGCCATGGCCAGAAATTCTGAAGCGTGATACTCATCTTCTGTCCAGCGGGTTTGGCGAACACGTCGCCCACGTTCAGTACCGCCGAATCAGCCAACTCCAACTCCAGATCCGTTCGGCCCACGTCCTCCTGCCCCGCATATCCCAGACGAATCGACACCGGGCCGGACAAATTCGCCTTGCTCAAGGCCTCCTTCAGCGGCTCAACGAACTGTCCGACCTGTTCAATCTCTCCGCTCTCCACCCGGACCTCCAATTGGCCAAGACGCCGGACACTGTCCACCCACCAATCCACGTCATCCGTGGGACGGATTCGCGGAAGCGTTCCCGATCCATGAACAACCAGACCGGCGAAGACCAGATCGCACCGGTCGACCGCCATCCAAGGCCAGTTCGATTGATCCGCGTGGACTCCGAACGTCCACTTCAGCGGGGTACCTTCAGGTTTGGTCACAATGTCCGATCCGGACACGCGCACGGCATCGGCGTTGACCGACATGGCCAGCTTGTAGACCGAACTTTTGCCCGTCCACTGCAAGTCGAATTGGCAAGGCCCGGAAATGTCGGCTTGGGGACCCAGAAGCTTCACGAACCCGGGAACGATCTGCGGCAAGGTGGACGTATTGAACCGTCCAGCCACGTTCGTCTCACTTAACGTTATCCCCGTGTCGTCGAACTGCGCCAAAACACTGCTGCGAAAATCAACCGTGGAACTGTTGATCTCAAACTTCCGCATGTCCAGTTTGCCGGTAACCGGATCGTAGTCCCCCGTGGTTACTAACCTCAGAGGATCTATACGGCTTGGACACGCCGCTCCCACACGCTGCACATTCACATCACGAAATGACGCGTCAAGCTCCCAACTGAAATGAAAATCCGGAAAAATCCTGAACTGTAACGAACCTCCGCTGCTTCCCGCCAGCCGCGATAGATCAAGCCTCGGGTTCTTCTCCAGACGCAGCGAAGACAGATCCACATCCTGCCAGTTGATCCGCACGGTTCCCGCATAACACTGCTGATCGTTCTGCTGCACGATCTCCAACTGTCCCTGAGCCGTAAAACGACCCGCGGGCGTCAGAGAAGGCTGCGTGCCGCCAGCCCCCTTTCCGGAATTGTACCCCATGCTGGCTTGACCATGGAAATCCACCATCTGCTTGTTCGGATCCGTGACGAGTTCAAGCCACGGCGCATCAACCACGTTGCAATACGTATCAGCCCACGTTACGCACACGCGAAGACCTGACACCTGAATCCGCTGTACGGGGAACGGCTTATCCGTGTCGCTTTCCAGGTTAGAAATCGGCGGCAGTTCGCCCGCCTCATCCACGTCGACTCGTACGTCTTCCACCCGCACAAAGCTTATCCGACCCGTGGAGAGGAACCGAACCGGTTCGAACGGTATGTGTATCCGTCCAACATGCACCGCCGATTTGTCGTTCGGACCATAAATACCCAATCGTGACAGTTCAAGCCCGCTCAACCACCCGAAACTCGCTCTCCCAAGCTCGACTCGCGATTTGGTCTGCGCCGACATCCGTTTCTCAATGATCTGCCGAAGCGACTCTTGCGGAAGAAAGTGCGGCAGCAAAATCACCAACCCCATCAGCCCGACGAGAATCAGTGGAAGGGTAACGCGGAAGAATCTCCTTCGCCCGCGTGACTTGCCATTGGCCGGTTTGTTCCCTGGTTCAGGTGACTGACTCATACTCCTGCAATTCTATTTTGATAATAAGGATTTCTCAAGGAATTATACGTCTTTGATGCAGCTTGAAGGCAGCGGCGGGTGCATCCCCCCACCGCCATCGATAGCACATTCACTCCAGAATCTTGAACAGCGTCCGGATCAGCGTCTTGGTTTCCATGTATCGCGGTGGAAGGCGAAGGTGCACTTCCGTCGGCTCCGCGAATCTCGGGGCAACCGGCGACCGCTTGAAGATATCCTCACACTTTTTCGGGTCCTGAAGGTTGAAAATCACGGCGTCGTCGCGTTTCAGTATCGACCTGATGCTGTACCTCCCAGCCATCAGGCGGAGTCTCGCCATGGCCAGCATGGTCGTTACCTCACCCGGCGGCTTGCCGAAAATATCCTGAATATCCTTCTCCAACTGATCGATCTGCGTCAGTGTCTGCGACTGCGCCAACCGTCGATACACCTCCAGCCGCTGACGTTCCGATCCGACATAGCGCGCAGGCACAAACCCCGCCAAGCCCAAATCGAGATTGGCCTTGGTTACCGGAGGTTCCTCCTCCTTCTTCATTCGTCGCACAGCCGCCGCCAGCAATTCGCAATACAATTCATACCCAACCGCCGCGATATGTCCCGACTGCTCGGGCCCGAGGATATTACCCGCCCCGCGAATCTCCAGATCACGCATCGCAATGCGGAACCCCGCTCCGAGTTCCGAATACTCCTCGATCGCCCGAAGCCGACGCTCCGCGATCGGCGTGATCGGACGATGCTGGGGAACCAATAAGTACGCGTAAGCGCGGTACTTGTACCGACCCACTCGCCCGCGAAGCTGATGCAGATCGGCCAGGCCGAAACGGTCGGCGTTGTTGATGATTATCGTGTTCACCGTCGGAATGTCCAGCCCGCTTTCGATGATCGTCGTGGACACCAAAACATCCGCCTCGCGCCGCAGGAACTTGAGCATCACCTTTTCCAGTTGCCGCTCCGCCATCTGTCCATGCCCAACGATGAACCGCGCCTCCGGTACGGCTTCGCGAAGACGCTCCGCCAATTCCTCGATGTTGTGGACGAGATTATGCACGAAATACACCTGCCCGTCGCGGTTCAGCTCACGCAGGATCGCCTGCCGGATCAATCCCATATCGAATTTGCGAATCTGCGTCTGGATCGAGCGACGGTCCAGCGGCGGCGTGGTCAGCGTGCTGATATCACGCAGCCCAATCAGCGACATGTGGAGCGTGCGGGGGATCGGAGTCGCCGTAAGGGTCAGCAGATCGACCGTCGCCCGAAGTTTCTTGAGACGCTCCTTATGGATCACGCCAAATCGCTGCTCCTCGTCGATGATCACCAACCCAAGGTTCGCGAATTGGACGTCCTGACTCAAAATCCGGTGCGTCCCGATCAGAATATCAACCTTCCCCTCGGCGGCTTTGCTGACGACGACGGCCTGCTCCGAAGTCGTCCGGAATCGGTTCAGATACTCCACGGTGAAGGGAAATTCCGCCAGCCGTTCCGAAAATGTCCGGTAGTGCTGCTCCGCGAGAATCGTCGTCGGCACGAGCACCGCCACCTGATATCCCGCCGCTACCGCTTTGAAAGCAGCCCGAATCGCCACCTCCGTCTTGCCGTATCCGACATCCCCGCAAAGCAGACGATCCATGGGCCGGGCGCGTTCCATGTCCATTTTGATGTCGCGAATCGCCAGAAGCTGATCTTCCGTTTCCTGGTAGATGAACGACTCTTCGAGTTGTCGCTGCCAATCGTTATCCGCGGGAAACGAGATCCCCCCAAGCGACTCACGCCGCGCCTGAACCTCGAGCAGTTCCGCCGCCAGCGACGACACCGCCTCCGTCACTCTTTCCTTCGTCCGCTGCCACGTCTTGGATCCCAACTTGCTCAAGGGCGGATGACCTTTGTATCCGCCGACATATTTCTGAACCAAATCCAATTGGCTCACCGGAACATGGACGACCGCGTGGTCCGCGTAGCGGATATCCATGAACTCTTCGGCCCGGCCATTCTGTTTGAGTGTCTTGAGACCATCAAACCGGCCGATACCGTGATGTACATGAACAACATAATCTCCTGGTTCAAGTTCCAGGAAATTATCGACCGTGCGAACCGTCGGACCCCGGCGCAACCGATGGCGGAACTCATACCGGTGAAAAACTTCATGATCCCCAATGCACGCCAGGCTCTCGGCACGCCAGATGAATCCGCGGGCAATAAGCCCGTCCATCAGGCGGATACCATCTGTCCACTGTTTGTCCTTGTGCGTCAGAAGTTCCGACAGCCGTTCCCGCTGGGCAACGTTTTCGCAAAAAACAAAGATTGTCCGAACATCTCGCTGCATGGCCAGGAGCTGCTCCAGCGCCTGCTCCGGTTGAACTTCGAATTTCGGCAACGGCGAGAATTCCACCCGCACCTTCGTACCCGTCACTTCGGTCGTAAATCGAACGAGGTTGACCTGTTTGAATTGTTTGGCATGATTAAAAATCGTCTCGTAGGGATACAGACCCACCGGGTCTGGAAGCCGACTCAGAAACGTCCTGGCCACTTCGGCAATTTCCAGAGGCTCATGCCAAAAGATCACCGTCTCCGGCGAAAGGTATTCAAACAGCGAGCACG
Source organism: uncultured Phycisphaerae bacterium (assembly GCA_964563935.1). Taxonomy (GTDB): domain Bacteria; phylum Planctomycetota; class Phycisphaerae; order JAAYCJ01; family JAAYCJ01; genus JBAZZQ01. Next base: position 49,194 of record CAZLZE010000017.1, read on the forward strand.
TTCGATGGCGGTCCAAAAATTCCGGCAGAGCGTTGACTGCGAACTGTGGCAGGCAATCTTCAGACCGCTGCGTACCGGCATCGAATCGGCGGATCGACTCGATCTGATCGCCGAAAAAATCGCATCGTACCGGGAAACCCACCCCGCTCGGGTAGATATCGAGAATGTCCCCGCGAACCGCAAAGTCCCCCGGCTGTTCCACCTGGTCAAGCTTCGTATACCCGTGATCCACCAGCCACATCGAGGCGCGATTCACATCCAGTTCCGCACCGACCGTCAACATCAGCCGATGATCGCGAAGCACCTCCGGAGCGGGGAGCGGGAACACCAGGGCCTGGATCGGCGCCACCAGCATCCGGGGCCCGTCCGCCCCAGCCCCGACCGCCATGCTCGATATGACCTCCAAACGCTCGGCGGCTATCTCGTCGCCTGTAAGAATCTCCGGTTTGGACCCCTCCCAGGCAGGCAGAACGCTCACCACCTGACCCGCGAACAACTCGAGATCCTCCTGCGCATGATCCGCCTGGTCCATATGCGGCGTCAGATACAAAACGGGTCTATTGCTAACCCCGGCAACCTCCGATGCCAAAAACGGCGCAGAACTTCCCCACAGACCTTCCAGAATGACGGACCCCGTCGCTTCCAGAAGGTCCTTGATCCGTTCAACTACGCGCTTGCCTTCTGTGCCGAGATTGAACATGAAACGACTCCTTATTCTATCCGCCACGCGGTCCAAATAACAACAGCAGTGGCAAAATGTTCTATGAAATTTCCGTGGCATAACGAACAAATGAATGATATATTAGGCCGTGTTCTGTACAACATTAGACGGCCTTATAGTCCGAAACAAGGCTGACACTTGGTCAAGAGGAGCAAAGACTGTGAACCTGAACAAAATCGCGAAACTCATCGAAGTCCCAACGACCGCGACCGCCCTGCTCGACCGTCCGGAAAAGGAAATTACCCTCGCCATCAACATTCGCGTCAACGAACACAAACTCGTACAGACTACCGCCTATGTATGCCTCTATAATACGGTTCGCGGACCGGCCAAGGGGGGAATCCGATTTCATCCCCACGTCGATCTCATCGAAACTCGCAAGCTGGCGGAACTGATGGTCTGGAAAACCGCACTGGTCGGAATCCCCTTCGGCGGAGGAAAGACCGGCGTTGCCATCGAACCTCATGACTTCACCAGGGTCGAAAAAACCATCGTCATGAAGGAACTCGTGCACCTGATACGAAATGAACTGATCAATGGCGATTACATTCCGGCCCCTGACATGGGAACCGACGCGCACGATATGGCCACCATTTTCGGCGAAACCCATCTTCAGGAGTCCGTCACAGGCAAACCGCCCCGTGTCGGAGGACTACCGGGACGCGAAGAGGCCACGGGACGGGGCGTGGCAACCGTGACAAAGCTCCTTTCGGAAAAATATGGCCTTAATCCAGGCAAGACGACGGTAGCCGTCCAGGGATTTGGAAATGTCGGATCCTGGACCGCGTACTTTCTCCACACCCTCGGGTATAAAGTCGTCGCCGTCAATGACATTTCCGCGGCGTGCTACAATCCCAACGGCCTGAATATCCCCGAACTCAAGACTGTCTACTCCGGAAACGGAAATTCCCTCCTCTCGGCCCCGAACTGCAACAACATCTCCCGCGACGAAGTGCTCGAGCTTCCGGTTGATATTCTCATCCCCGCTGCAGCCGGTGGAGTAATCACAGGCGAAAATGCAGATAAAATCAAGGCAAAGTTCATCGTCGAGGCCGCCAACGCCCCCACCACGGAAGATGCGGAACACATTCTCCAGGATCGCAAGATAACCATTGTCCCCGATATCCTCGCCAACGCCGGAGGCGTCATCGCATCCTACGTCGAATGGCGAAAAGCCCGAAGCGGTTCCCTGACGCCCCGCGAAGAAACCTACAACGTCATCGACAGCGTGATCGGAGACGCATTCAAGGATGTTTTCCAGATTGCCCAGGATCTTGGCATCAATTACCGCACCGCCGCGGAGGTAAAGGCTGTCCGCGAAGTCGTCTCAACCATGCACGATCGCGGCTGGCTGTAGCAATAGAAAAAGTTACTAAGGCGCGAGGACGCATGATCGTTTTCAAAGCGTGACGGTCATGCGTCCGCCTTTACTCGAGGCAACTTGGCTTCTCCGGCAGGATGGGTTTCCCAACCATCTTCTCCTGCGTTACCCCCACACACTCTTCATGGACGCGTAGTGTCGTTTGATCTCCGACGCGTAATTTGCACCGATGGTTTGGGCATGCTCCCCCAACCACTCGCTGAGGCGAATTCGCCCCGTCGGTGGATTCGATGAGGCGAGCAGCCCCGCCATCAGGCCCTGGATTTCTTCCCACGTCAGCATCACGTCATTCAACGCGATTCCCAGAGGCTTGGACATCCAATACATCAGCCGGGGCGGAACATGCAGAATCTTGGCATGGCTGTGGACCACCTGCCGGAGCAGACGCACAAGTTCATTGAACGTGTAGGTTTCCGGACCCACGGCATCGACGATCACATTTCCATCGATTGCCCCCGCCTCCGTGGCGATCCTCGCCACATCGTCCACATGAACCGGCTGAATCCCGTATTCACCGGACCCCGGCACGGCAAAAATCGGAAGATGCCTCAACAACCAGGCAATGTTGTTGATGAGAATCCCTTCGTCCCCGAAGAGAACCGTCGGACGAACGAACGCGTACGTCAATGGGAACTGCTTGAGGAAATCCTCCAACTCCGCTTTGCCTGCGTAGTACTTCAGATCCCGGCGGCAAGACGGGTTGGCGATGCTGATATGCACGATCCGTGAAACTCCCGCCTCACGAGCGGCCAAAAACAGGACCTTTGACTCGCGCACGGCCTGATCGAACGTCTTTTCGCCCTTTTCAAAGCGTATCCAATAGGTGTTGTACAAAACCCCCGCCCCACGCATGCTCTCCACCAACTCCCGCGGACGATCGAAGTTGAATGGAGCGACCTCGATCTGCTCGCCCAACGGATTCGGACGATCCGGATGGCCCGTAAGCGTTTTCACACGATGTCCCTTTGCCAGAAGTCGTTGCGCAATATGCCTGCCCGTGTATCCGAAGGCCCCAGTTACAATATCAAACTCGCCTCTCTCCATGCTTTCCATTTATATGCGATACTTACACCGGCTGCAATACCAAAGCCGTTTCCCAAACCGCCGGAACCTGATACGCAATGGGATTTTTGATTCGAAATTTATTATTTGTAGCCCCCGGACCCGATATATAATCAACGGCAATTCGTCGGCAGGAACGGTAGTTTTGTTTTTACGTAAAGGAACGGAGTCATGAAATTGCGTAAGGTTGTGCGTTCATTGTGTATGGCCCTGACGCTGTTTTCGGTAACGATCCTCGCGTCGTCATGTGCTCAGAAGCAAAAAGCCATGACCACCGAGGAACCTCAGGTGGTCGAACCCAAGCCGACCCTGGAGGAACCCAAGCCGATGACGGTTCAACCCGAGCCAACCATCCAGACTGCTCCTCCCAGCGGCGAAATGGGGCCCGCCCCGGCAGATGAGGGTGCCCCAGCGAAGATGAAACACAAACGGTCCAAGGGATATCGCAAGGTGAAAGGGAAACACGGCGGTGGCGAGGCTCGAGTGAGCGGACAGAGCATCATCGAAGCGATGCAGCAGCGGGGTACATTCAAAACCTTCCTCAAGGCCCTGCGCCAGGCCGGCATTACAAAGATGCTGCGAGGAAAAGGACCCTACACGATCATTGCACCGACCGATCGCGCAGCCGGGATTGACACGTTGAAGGGCAAAAAGCTGCAGGATACGCTCTACGCCCACATCCTCAAGGGCAGAATCGAGTACGGCGAGATCAAAAACATGAAGTCCGTTCAGACATGGAACGGCCGCATCCTGCGTATACACACGGAGGGAGGAAAGCTCCACGTCGGACGCGCCGGAATCAGCAAATCCGACATTGAAGCTTCCAACGGCGTAATTCTGATCGCCGATGCCGTGGTCGGTTCCGGCGGTGGCAAGCCATCGACCCCCCACAAAAAACAACCGGCCGACAAACCCAAGGGCACCAGCCAGAAAAAGAAAAAGTAGCGACCAAGCTTCCACGTATCTTCAGACAACAAAAAGAGGCGCCCGCCAAGGCGCCTCTTTTCTTTGCGCAGGATCGCATTCGTCTTTGTCCTATTCGCTCCCATTCGTGTCCTTCGTGTCTCCCCCGTGGCTGTTCCCGCCCCCCTCTCGCCCCGCCCCCGCCCCCGGGCCCCCGCCCCGCGCCCCCCCC
>CAZLZE010000018.1:0-53478 GCA_964563935.1 uncultured Phycisphaerae bacterium
CACAAAGAGTAACCTCTATAACAGCATCGCGCCAGTAAAATTAGTCAGACACGTGCATGGCACAGTCCTTCCTCAACATTTTTCTTGAATTCATTGACATGGACCCCTGGAATACTAAAATAACCCGAACGGTCGATTTCGCTCGACCGTCGTAAATGCAAACAAGGTACGTGGTTAGGAGTCATGTCCCATGGCGGCAGCGAATGGTTTTCATCGGTTGGTCCATCTGGATCTCAAGGGAATTCCTCCGACAGCGAAACGTCTGGTCCAGTTGCCGGAGATATTCGCTTCGCTCGGACTTACGGGAATGCTGGTGGAATGGGAAGACACTTTTCCCTTCGCGCACTTCCCCGAACTGCAGGCGCCCTACACGTATTCTCTCAAAACCGTCAGGGAGTTCCTTTCCGAAGCCCGCAAGCACAATCTCCTTGTCATCCCCCTGATTCAGACCTTCGGACATCTGGAAAGCCTGCTTACCCGCGAGAAATATCACTACCTCCGCGAGCTTCCCGAAGGTCCGCGCTGTCTGTGTCCGCTCCATCCGGATTCCGGCAACGTCGTCAGCCAAATGATCGACGACGTGATCCAGGTCCATCGCGAGTTCGGCCTGAAATACCTCCATCTCGGCGCTGATGAAGTCTACGAACTGGGCGCTTGTCCCAAATGTAAAAAGTTCGTCGCCAAAAACGGAAAAGACGAACTGTTCCTGAAGCATATGAATCCGCTGTTCGACAAAGTCAATCAGGCCGGTGTTCGACCCATGATCTGGCACGACATGATGCGGGAATGGCCGAAGAACTCCGTCAAGCAGTTCGTCGATCGCGTCGACGTGATGTTCTGGAACTACAGCCCCGTTCTCAAACAGGTCGAAGATTTCTGCATCCCCGAAAATATGAAGGCCTATCATACTCTCGGAATCGGCTGCTGGGGTGGCGCCGCCTACAAAGGCGCCGACGGGCCGGACAAAAATGTCCCCGATCTCGTCAGCCGTGGGAAGAACACCGAGATCTGGTACGATCTGGCCAAAAAATACAAGCTGGAAGGCGTGGCCCTGACGGCGTGGACTCGCTACAACACCCTTATCGCCTGCTGCGAACCCATCGAATCAAGCTGGGAAGCCCTTGCCCTGTGCTCGCTAATTCTGAAGAAAGGGAAATTTTCACTGGACGTCGACGCCAAGCTTGCCCGGAGAATGCTCTTCGGAACCGATAATCCAGAAAAAGACGGATGCAAGCGCAATGGCGATCTGTGGAAGGCCGGTGAAGTCTTCCAGGAACTCGAACGCTGGACCCGTGATTTCGATTGGCAGCTCAAACGCGGATTCTGGGTCTGTCCCGGCCTGTGGGGTGAGTCCCGGCTGAGTCAGATCGAGGTCTCCGGCGCGGTTCAGCAAACCCGCCAGCTCCTTGCCGGCTTTCCCAAGCTGGTCGTCAAGGTCCAAAAGGTCTACAAGGGCCTGGCGATCAACGACGAAATCGAGAAATTTCTCCGTAGCCGGATCGAACCCCGAAAACTCGCCTGGGAAAACGTGGAAAAGGCGATCGAAAAACAACTCAAGCAGTAACCGACGCCTATCCTGATGCTACTCACAGGGGCAGTCCACGGACTGCCCCTTTTCTTGGCTGGCATACCTTGTTTCGGGGGGTATAATGAACACGGATGACAGTCTTTGATGTGATGGGAGAAATACTTATGATTGATGCGCCGACCGGAATTGGGTGGGGGACCTTGGCTTTGATCAACGCGGGACTCGCCCAATCCAAAAATCACAGCGGCCTGCTCTGGTTCTTCATATCACTCCTGCTCGGACCGATCGCGACATTCATCCTGGTTACCTTTATCAAAAGACTACCCAACTAATGTTCCCCCATGGCCCCGGGTGGCACGGTTTCGCGTCTTCGCTAAGCCGTGTCGTCTGGCGGATCACCGCACAGGATACGCTTTGGCAGAAAGCGGCATGTTGGAAAGCGAGTGGGAACATGATATAATCGCCGCCGGTGAAAGTCGGTCCCCGGAGCCAGTCTGATCCCGATGTTGTTGACCGCCTGCGCTGATATTGGAGTACCCTTTTATGGAATTGACGGCCAAAGACATTATCCGATGGCTCAAACTGCAACCGCATCCGGAGGAAGGCGGATACTACGCGGAAACCTACCGGTCCAGTGAACAGATATCCAAGCCCTGTCTTCCCGATCGCTACGCCACCGAGCGATCATACGGCACCGCCATCTACTACCTGCTCACGCCTGACACATTCTCCTGTATGCATCGCCTCCGCACCGACGAAATCTTCCACTTCTATCTCGGCGACTCGGTCACCATGCTCCTGCTCCATCCCGACGGCCAAAGCCAGGTCCTCACCCTCGGCAAAGACATTCTCGGCGGTGAGCAGCTTCAGGTGACCGTTCCCCGCGACGTATGGCAGGGGAGTTTCCTCAATCCCGGAGGAAAATTCGCCCTCCTCGGGACCACCATGGCCCCAGGCTTCGAATTCGCTGACTACGAACACGCCTCACGCGACGACCTGCTCGCCAAATACCCTGCACAGCGAGACTTGATCCTTCGCCTGACGAAATCACCCCGCTAATGCTCCATCGCGTATACACCCACAGATGTCATGCTTCGCCGAGCGAAGCATCTTTTCCTTTTGCCGGGACGCTGCTTGCTCATCGTTCATCCCCTAATCGCGGAATATGAAGATTTATTCAATCACAACCGCCGTATGAATGGCCACCTCCGGCACCTGAACAATCACGTGCTGCCCGTCATAGTGCCACGTCGGTTGGATCCCTTGCGGCTCCAGCGTCACTCGCTCCGGCCGAACCGGTCGACGGATCGTCACCATCACGTCACGCACCGGCAATGTCGATTCAATGCAGACGCAGGTCCCGGCGACAGACCGGTTCCCGTGATGATTGACCAGGTGGACGATCTGCCGCGTGCCTGATGCCGTCTTCTGATCCGCCATCGCCACCTCCAGCCACGCCGGCGAGGCCAGGTGGATCGGGAAGTTTGGACAAAGCCGCCGGACCAGGTTTGCCAGCACATGCTTGATCGACCAGACGTTCTTGACCAGATACGCGGTGAAAATATCCGCTGCCACATATCCGACCGCACCACGCCCGACCCGCCGATACGTAATCGCCGGATGACCGGTATTGGATCCCGGTGGCGACCACCGCAAGAGCGGCTGACCGTCTCCGCGAACGTAACTGGTCCACAACTCCGCCAGAACCTGTACGTCGCTGGCCGTCGGCATCGTTAACACGCCACGCCCCTCGATCAAGTGCGGCATATCCAGCGTGTCGCTCTTCAACGCTGCATCGGTAACCTCGAAGTAGCAGTGCGATTCTTCCAGCCGGCCGGCGAACTTCAATCCCAAAAGATCGCTCAAAACAAAGTCGTCAAGCGGTTGATAGTTTTTGTCCAGCGTGCCGGTCCGACCCGTGACCAAAAGGCCCCCGCCATCCTGAACGTACCGCGTCAGCGCCTTGGCCAGCTTCTCGTCGAGCCGCCGCTGGTCCGACAGCACGATCAGCGGATAACGCTCCTGGGCCGACAGTCCCTGAATATGCGAAGTCAGCCATTCCTTACCGACAAAATGGTGCGGCAGACCGCTTTCCATGAACACCTTGTGTACGCCCCGCATGTTCTGCTCCGGAGCAAACAGCGCCGGACGCGGTTCGCACGTCATATGAACGTCCTCCGTGTGCAGAACCGCCACCCCCGCCCGAGGCTTGGCTCCAATCAGGATCGGCTCACGGTCCTTCACGAACGCCAGCGTCTTGCCCAGTTCCGCCATCACAGCTGGGAAGACTTCGAACGCCTGCGTCATATTATATCCGATCCAGGTCAGCCCGCCGTTGGCGATAATCGTCGCGACCTCATGCTGCATCGCGACTGCCGGCTTGCACTCCCAGTCACCCCACCACTGCAAAAAGGCCGTGTTCATGATGTCGAACGGCATCCCCGACGCCGCCCATTGCTTGGCCTGATACGAGCCTTCGAAGAGCTGATCCTCCGGAAAAATATCGATCATCAGCGTGTCCGCTCCGTTCGGAAACTCTTCCGGCGCATGCATCGTGGCCACCCAGTTGAACGAGACCGGCATCTCAGGCCGAACCTTGTGAATCGCCTCGACGATCCGCTTGCGGATCCCCCGGTAGTCGCTGATCTTCCACTGAACGTATCGGCCCCAGTTCGGGTCCTGCTCGTTTTCCGGAAACGCCGTTTTCATCTCATGTTCGAAGCGCTTCTTGCAGTGCTCGCAGAAACAGAATTGCTCGGGCCTCGTGAACAGGCCGTCAAAGAACATCGCGTCCAGATCGTAGAGCGTCACGATCTCGACGATATGCGGAATCAGCATCTTATCGCACGCCGGACTGTGCATGCACATGGAGATCCCCATCGGCTTGCCCTGACTGTCGCGGCAGACCCAGTCAGGATACTCTCGTGACGCCGGCTCGCTGTTGAACACCCCATAGTATCCGATCGCCTTGATATTGCGCTTGTGCAGCGCGTTGATCTGCTCTTCCACCATGTCCAGACCCGCCGGAAGCTGCGGGTGAACATACCGCACCTGTCCCTTCCGGTAATACGACCACCCGAACGTGCATCGTGTAAAAACCGATACCGCCTGAACATTCGCCTCTGCCAGCTGCTCCGCCCATCGCTCCGCGTTGAACCCCGAAGCCAATCCCTTCACCGTCTCTTGACTGTGAAAATCAAAAAACAATTTCCGATATGCCGTATTATACCAGGACATGATGTTTTCCCTTCTGTTCTTGATGTTCCGCGGGACTATACCACACGGATATTCTCTTTTCAAGGAAAGGGGTTCCTCTCCACTGGGGCAAATCGGCCAGGGTTGTCCTCGCCGGCTAACTTTGAGTGACCTTGGGCTGCGGTGCAAATATGAGGGCAAATGCCGACTTGATCCCTGTAACTAACATGTAAACGGTCAGAACCATGATCACGATGTCCGCCGTGAGCAGTGTGGCGTTCTTCCGCGGGTCAGCCAGGTACTCACGCAGGAGCAGCACCGTGCTGGTTGCGGTGGTCACCAGCATGATCACTGCCGGTACAAACGCAAACCACATCTTACGCCCTTGGCGAAGCAGCCAGAGGGAGGCGAGCAATAGAACAAAGGCCGCCAAAAGTTGGTTCGCCGTGGCAAAGATCCCCCACAACGCCTTCACGCCGCCCGTCAGGGCAAACGCCAGAGTCAACCCAACCGCCAACGCGCTGTTGAACCAATAATGCCGGGTCAAACGCAAAAAAGCGCCGAACAAACCTCCCGTGGCTATGGGAGCGACATACCGTCCGCCTGGCCTGATCGCCTCCACCGCCGTCGGCAAACCTCCGCTGCCCGCCGGCGCGCCGCTCGAGCTTCCCCATTCCGCGGCTGTCGCCGTTGCGGAAGCCGTGGCGAATACATCGTACTTCTTGAAAAGTGTCTGCCAAATCTCCTCCAGAAGATAGCGGGTCAGACGAACCGCCGTATCCAATGTCGTTACAAGGAACCCTTCCAGCAAAATCATCCCTGCCAGGGCGCCGACCGCGATCGGAACGCCGAACGCCATCTTCGCCGCCGTTCCCACCGCCATCGCGAAACCCAAAACGGCGTTCGGTTGCTTCATTATCCCCATCAATTTGGGATGAACGTCCGACAGATAATTGCTTCGTCCTGCTCCAATCACCAGGGCCGCAATAATACAGATGGCCAAAAAACTCTCCAGCAGCATCGCATAGTACCCGACCCGGCGGGCCGCTGGCTCCGATGTCAACTGCTTGCTGGTCGTGCCCCCAGCGCACAAACTGTGAAAACCGCTCACCGCCCCGCACGCGATCACAATAAACAGCATTGGCCAGAATGGACCCATCGCTTTCTCGCCTTCCGCGATGTTCATCGCCGGAATCGGATCCGTCACACTCACTCCGCGAATCCCCGCCACCAGCAGCGTAATCAACAAAGCCCCCAATCCCACATAAAGAATATGCACATTGATAAAGTCCCGGCTCTGGAGGAATATCCACACCGGAACGCCCGCCGCCACAAGCACGTAAATCGACAGCAAAATAATCCACATCCGGTCCGCCGTTATCGTCATGCCCAGGATATGTGTCGCAGCGGGAAACGCCACCGGCCGCAGAACACCCAGGTAAATACTGATCCCGCAAATGACAATCGCCGCCAGTGAGCACTTCCAGACCGCGATCTGCTTCTTGATGTACATCCATCCCACCAGCGGAGCGATGGCCGTGATAATGATCACGCTCATCGATGCGATCCCTCCGATCACCACCTGGTCGCCCGCTGCCGTGTGCGCTATCCGGAACAACGTCTGATCCTTCGGCAACTCAATACGATCAAAGGGAAGCATACTCACCAGGGCCGACGCCGACAGGTTCAAAAACGCCGCGCACACCAACGCGAGCATGACGACCATAAAAAACATCAATGCCACGAACACCTTCTCACCCAGCATCCGTCGTGCGATCGATGCCATCGACTCGCCGCCTTCCCGCGTCGCCATATATGTCGCCAAATAATCGTGAACCGCGCCGATCGCCACTCCGCCCACCAAAACCCACAGTAATGCCGGGACCCATCCGTAAACAATCCCGATCACCGGACCGATGATCGGACCTGCGCCCGCGATCGAGGCAAAATGGTGAGCAAAGACAACGCCCGTTGGTGTCGGAACGAAATCCCGACCATCCGCTCTTACCAGCGCCGGGGTGACGCGAGTCGAATGCTCTCCGACCGTCCGGGCCAGAAATCCCGCATACAACCGACCCCCATCAACACAGCCAACGACACAATCAACACAGTCAAAACAACCATTATTGTTCTCCGAGAGACGTTAAAAAAACATGCTTGACGCCAAAATCGTTCATCCGTTATTGCCTGTCCCATTATATCCATTGAACCCCTCGGGTAAAGGCGATTCTGACCTGCGGTAATCGCCGGCAATCAGTCCTATTCTAGGCCACAGTCCAAAGTTAGAATCGAATTTCGTCTTCGGAAAAATTACGAAGAAAGAGTTTCTAGCTCTTCGTAGTCGTTCCGGACTAGCTGTGCAATAAGCAGTCAAAGCAAAATTGTTGACTTATACTGATCTTTTGGTTATTATAACATCGTTCTTGAGAGAGAATTTTCAGAGAGAGATTTCCGCAGAGAGAGTATCGGGTGGAAGGGGCACACTAAGGGAGAGAGAACATGAGAGTTTCTGTGTGCCGTGGTCTGTTTTTGTCTGTCTTGGTTCCGTTGTTGTCTTCATTGTTCGATGTGTCTGCCGCAGCCGCGATCTATCAAATGAACCAGCGGTTCGGAGTGGCGGATGCGTTCTCTATCTCAGGTCATCGTCTGACCGACTTTGACTACGCGAAACTTGGCCATTTCGGATGGTACTCCGACCAGGAGGCCGACTACACCGGCTGTCCCGGTTCCGTTCGTGTCAATGATTACTGGACCATCAAGCGAGTTCCCTTGCTCGCCAAATCCGGTCCGCCCGGCGCGGACAACCCTGCCGCACGCCTATGCTTGGATCACTCCGATTGGTTCTCAGATCAGAGCGTCTGGCAGATCGGCAACCGTCCCGGCTGGGACAGCTATTGCAGTATGGGAACAAACTGGAACGCCAATGACGTAAATTACTACCTCGACGCCTACACGACCTGTCGCGCCCAGGTAAAAGAACAGGCGGCCAACCGTAACTGCAACTTCAAGGTCATGACCGGAGCTGTCGTCCTGGGCAATCCCCAGCGATCCAATTGGTCATTCCTCAAGAGAGTCATGCAGACATATTATCAAAAAACCGGCCGTCCGTTGCCCGTTGATGCCTTCAACGTCCAGATCTTCATCCCGTCCACCGTGACTGATTCCAAGGCATTCATCCGAGATCAAATCACTGCCTTTCGTGAGTGGATGTCCGCCGTTCCCCTGGGCGGTTCAGCCACCGGAAATTACCGCGAGAGCGAATTGTGGATCACCGCCCTGGGAATCTCAAACAGCGATATCGATCCGACGCTGGCCGTCGATCACCTGCGACAGACCGTCGGATGGCTGACAGGTTCCACGCCCGGAGATAACGTCAGTAGCACGCTCGGCATGCCGGCCGACGATAACCGATTGGTGCAGTGCTGGGCCTGGTACGCCTTAAACGACTACCGAAACGCGTCCCACCGCGGATCGAACCTCTTCATGTCAGACCTGAGTATCAGCCTCCTGGGCCAGGCCTACGCCGACCTGATTCCTCAGGCCAACCCGGAACCCGCGTCGCTCCTGCTCATCCTCAGCGCGATTGGGCTTCCCTGGCCCCGTCGCGTCAGGTAGGTTCGGACGATTCAATACATCCCGCTATTCCGAAACGCACCGGGCGATATTCCGTACATCTGCCGAAACACCCGGCAGAAATATCCGCTCGACTGGAATCCGCACTTGTGCGCCACCGCCTTCACCGATTCCCCCGGCTGCTTCATTAATTCCACCGCCCTCATCAGCCGCTGTCGACAGATGAACTCGCCCGGCCCGATCCCTTCGCTGGCGTGAAAAATCCGAGAGAAATGATATCGACTGTAGCCAGCCGCCGCTGCCAAGTCCGCCACGCCGATCGGCGAACCAAGATTCTGAAGACAAAACTCCATCGCCTTTTGAACCCCTGCGGGACGTTCATGATTCGCCCTGACCGGAACGCGTCCGGTGAATCCCTCCAGCATCTTCATCGCCAGATCGTAAGCCAGCCCGGACGCATGCCACGCCGATCGAAGGTTCCCATCCAGTATCCTCCGGCACAGACGAACCGCCGACCGCAGGATCGTCGAACGCGTGTCGAGCGTAATCAATGGTCCCGCCTCCCGAATCACCGTCTGCCACGCGTCAATCACGTCCGCGCCATTCAAACACAAATAAAAAAAGTCCCACCGCCCGTTCTTTTCCAACCGGTAACGATGGTTGTCCGGAATCGTCAAGATCATCGCCGTTCCAACCGCCACGTCATAATGCCGACCGTGAAACTCCAACGAGCCCGATCCGCCCAGCGTATACTGGAAAAGACAAAACCGTTCCTTCCCCCGTTTCAATCCATGCCAGTCGTATCGCGGGTCCCGGCATCGATCAAACCCGGCCGCCGTGGGCATCGCGTGAAGACTCGGACCCAGACGAGGAAAAATCACCGATTGCGAACGCGGCCTCTGATGCTTGAACTCGGAGAGCACAAAATTACTATGCATGGCACAGAATTCCAATTGAGCGTGTATTTACCGCAGGATATCATAGCACATAATGACAATAAGCTGAATATCGTTTTTTCTGGAGTCATCCATGGCCATCAAAGTCGCATTCATCGGCGCCGGAAGTGTGGGGTTCACCCGCCGGCTCTTTCGTGATATTCTCGCCGTCCCCGAGCTTCAAGACACCCACTTTGCCTTTACCGATATCGACAAGGGCAATCTCGATCGTATCACCCTGCTGTGTGAAAAGGATCTTCGCAACAATAAACTCCCCGCGAAGATCACTGCCACGCCAAACCGTCGCCGGGCCCTCGCCGACGCCGACTACGTCATCAACGTCGTGCGGGTAGGGGGGCTCGAAGCCTTCAAATACGATGTCGAAATCCCCCTCAAGTACGGAATCGATCAGTGCGTCGGCGATACGCTCTGTGCCGGGGGCATTATGTATGGCCAGCGGAATATTCCCTGCATCCTCGATTTCTGCAAGGACATGCGCGAAGTCGCCAAGCCCGACGTCCTCTTCCTGAACTACGCCAATCCCAATGCCATGAATACCTGGGCCGCCATCGAATACGGCAAAGTCAACACCCTCGGCCTCTGTCACGGAGTCTACGGCGGACATCAACAAATCGCCGACGTCCTCGGCGCCAAGAGCATCGACGAAGTCGATATCATCTGCGCCGGAATCAACCACCAGACTTGGTATACGCGCATTCTATACAAAGGCCGCCTGATCACCGGTGAAGAATTACTCGCAGCCTTCGAACGTCATCCGGTCCTCCGTAAAACAGAAAAAGTCCGCATCGATGTGCTCCGCCGATTCGGCTATTACAGCACCGAATCCAATGGCCACCTCTCCGAATACGTGCCCTGGTATCGCAAACGCCCGAATGAGATCAAAAAATGGATCGACCTGTCCTGTTGGATCAACGGCGAGACCGGCGGCTATCTCCGCGTCTGTACCGAAGGCCGAAACTGGTTCAAAACCGATTTCCCTGCCTGGCTCAAAGCCCAGGATGCGCCCATCGGCCCAGCCGATCGCAGCCACGAGCACGGCAGCTACATTATCGAGGCCCTCGAAACCGGCCGATGCTATCGCGGCCACTTCAATGTCCGCAACAACGGCGCAATTTCCAATCTACCCGACGACTGCATCGTCGAAGTTCCAGGCTACGTCGACAAAAACGGCGTCAACATCCCCCGCGTAGGCGATCTGCCCCTCGCCTGCGCCGCTACATGCTTGGCCAGTATCAACGTCCAGCGCATGAGCGTCCACGCCGCCGTCGCCGGCGATATCATGCTCCTCAAGCAGGCCATGCTCCACGATCCGCTCACTGCCGCCGTCTGCAACCCGCCGGAGATCTGGCAGATGACCGATGAAATGCTTGTCGCCCAGGCCCAGTGGCTCCCGCAATACAAACACGCCATTCCTGCCGCCCAGAAGCGCCTGGCCTCCGAAAAACGACTCGGCACCAACAAGTGGAAAGGCGCCGCACGCCTTCACACCAAAACCATCGCGGAAATGAAAAAAGAAGCCGACAAAAATCGCGCCCTCGCCGCTGCAGCCGACAAAGCCGCCGCCCAACGCGAAAAAGATATGGCCAAAGCCCGAAAAACCAAAAACTAACACGCGCCTCCAGCAAACCAACCCCTGACCTCTTGATGTGGCGAGTATGTCGTACGCCTTGGCGTGCGTCTCTCTCTTTGTGGTGCACGTTTTAACGTGCGATCTTTCTCTTCGTAGGATTGGCCTTGGCCCACTATCTTCGTTGTCATCCCTCCTTGTTTAGCCGTCGTCGGCACGACGACGGCCCCTCTCCCTACAGACCCGCCGTGGCACTTGCCTGATCGACGAATTCACCCCCGCGATGGGGCGGAACTCAGGTTCCCGGCGGCGGATGAGACAGTCACGCGGATCGCATATGTCATCGCCGATATCCGATTTTGTCACCAACATTAGTCTTTGCAGTACAATGGCTTACGTAGAGGTCATTGTGTATGCGCACCAAATGTGCACCAAATGCGCACCAAAAATACAACATTTGCAATGTTCGGTGCGCGCAAAAACTGGCACAAAACTGGTGCACTTCATGGATTGGTCCAGTCGGATTTGCTTTGGGATGCATGACTTTTCGATGTTTTTGATGGTAAATGGAAGGTAAAGGCGGTATTATATTGAGTTTCCATTAATCTGGGTCTATAGAGAAGCGTTTTAGAGGAGAATTCGGATATGCGTATTCCGTTTGTGGCTGGGAACTGGAAGATGAACATGCTACAGGCATCGGCGGTAGAGTTAGCCAAGAGTCTGGCCGCCAATTCGCCTGCCGGGAAAGTTGAAGTGGCGATCTGCCCGCCGTTCGTGTACCTGGTTCCCGTGGCGCAGGCGATTGCCGGCAGCCACGTCAAGCTCGGCGCTCAGGATGTTTATTTCGAGGCCAAGGGCGCGTTTACGGGCGAAATTTCCTGTGACATGCTCAAGGATTGTTGCTGCCAGTATGTGATCCTCGGCCACTCGGAACGTCGTCACGTGATCGGCGAAACGGACAAGCTGATCAACGCGAAGCTCAAAGCCGTTGTAGCTGCGGGCTTGAAGCCCATTCTCTGCGTCGGCGAAAAGCTCGAAGAGCGTGATGGAAATCAGACGGAGAAGGTAGTCGAGACGCAGCTCAAGGGCGGTTTGGATGGCCTGACGGCTGAGCAGCTTAAGGATCTGGTGATTGCGTACGAACCGGTATGGGCGATCGGTACGGGCCGGAACGCGACGCCGGAACAGGCCCAGGACGTCCATCAGTTCATTCGCGGATGGCTTAAGGGCAAGTTCGGCGACGGTTTTGCCCAGGGCGTTCGCATTCAATACGGCGGGAGCGTGAATGCCGCCAACGCGGCGTCGCTGCTGTCGAAGCCGGACGTTGACGGCGCGCTGGTGGGCGGGGCGAGCCTCAAGGCCGATGATTTTCTGAAAATCATCCAAGCCGGTGTATCCACCAAGTGAAACGGGATATAATTACGAGTTATTCGATTGGATAACCCATACGTTGAGTGAGGATACGAAATGAATATTTGGGCATTGCTTGTCGGAACGTTGTTCTGCATCGTGTGCGTATTGCTGCTGATCATCATTCTGCTCCAGCGCGGCCGCGGGGTCGGACTGGCCGGCGCGTTCGGCGGAGCGGGTGGACAAAGCGCGTTCGGCGCCAAGACGGGCGACGTCTTTACGTGGGTCACCGTGGCGCTGACGGGTGTTTTCCTTTTCCTGGCGGTCATCGCCAATTACGTGCTGGTTCCCGAGGAATACACCTCGACGGTGGCGGAACAGCAGCCGGGTACGGCGGCGAAGGCTCCACAGGACGTTCAGCCGAAGAAGCCTGGAACGGCGGCTCCGAGCACTACGCAACCGACGAAACCTTAGTCCAAAAAGGATACTCCTATGCTGGCTTCCATGACAGGGTTCGCCCGTGCGACCGTGACGGCCGACGGGGTCACCTATACGCTGGAACTCCGATCACTGAACGGCAAGTATTTCAAAGCCTCTATCAAGCTTCCGGAGCAACTCGCCTGTTATGAGCCCAAGGTCGAACAGCTTCTCCGCGAGAGTCTGGTCCGCGGGTCCGTGGTTTTCAGTCTCCGTCTTCGCGACAATTCCGAACAGGCGGCGTTCGACGTGAACTCCGGAGCCATTCGGGGTTACCTGCACGCCCTTCAGGAATTCATGCAAAGCCAGTCCGACAGCAAGCTCGTGATCGACCTGTCGAACATTCTGAATCTCCCGGGCGTCTGCCAGTATCCGGAACCGGACGCGATGAAGCTCGAGCAGCAGTGGAATGTGATTGCCGATCTGACGAATTCCGGATTGAACCAGCTCTGGTCCATGCGGAAGCTGGAGGGTCAGGCGTTGAAGGACGATCTTCTGAAGCATTGCGTGAAGATCAACGAAGCTCGTAAGCAGATCGCGGAGCGAGCGCCTTCGGTCGTTCAGGATTACGCCCAGCGGCTGAACATGCGCGTGACGAAACTGCTGTCGGAGGCGGAAGTGGAGTTGAAGAAAGACGATCTTGCCCGCGAGGTCGCGATTTTCGCGGAGCGTGCCGATATCAACGAGGAATTATCACGGCTGGAATCCCACCTGCAGCAATTCCAGACTGTGATTGAAGGTCCGGAGCACGCGGGTCGGACGCTGGAGTTTCTTGCCCAGGAAATGCTCCGCGAGACGAACACGATCGGCTCCAAGGCCAACGACGCTACGATCGCCCAACTCGTGGTGGACATCAAAGGTCACATCGACCGGATCAAAGAACAGGTCATGAACGTGGTCTAAGAAGATGATGGGTTTCTTAACCACTGCTTTAAACATCTTTGGCCCTCCGTGTCTCGGCGAAATCCATCCGATCGAGCCATCATGGTCAGCATACAAAGAGCAGCGATGCTGCTGAAATCGCGGATCAACACGCCTTGGCGGGGCGTCTAAATGGCCACGCCCGGTCGTACGCCAGATCGCCACAGCCATGGGAATGGCCTCGCGATGACGCGTTCGGCGGCGGTTCCGGCGCGGTGAATCAAACACTCAAGGCGGCCATGGCCTTTTGTTTGACCAAGATGTTTAAAGCAGTGGTTGGGAAACCCATCCTACAGGATTGAGCATGATTCATTCAGATGTCAGTCTTGTTCGACGGGAGAGGTTCTGATATATTCTGCTAAGGAGTCCACTGTACAGGAAAGGGCGGTAAATGGGTGATGCGGCTGCAAAAGTTGAACGGATGCGCAGAGCATTGGGACACCGCGAACCGGACCGCATACCGGCAGGTGAATTTTTCTGGACCGGTTTTTTGAAAAGATGCCAGGCGAAATGGGGCAAGGATTTCGATCCGTACCGGCATTTTGATCTGGATTACGTGGTGATTACGCCAAACATGGACCCGAAGATTCAGCCTTTTGAGATCATTCGTGAGTTGGGGGACGAGATCGTCGTCAAGACCGGATTTGGAGCCACCATTCGTCGGTCCGGGGATTTGCCCGTTCCACATTACGAGGCGGTGTCGGTCGATGCGCCTGAAGCGATGGCGGATTTTGAGTTTGATAATCCGGCGGACCCGCGTCGATTTGCCTGCGGCGGGGACGATCAGATCAATTGCGTGGGCGATGCTCTGCATCGGAACATTCCGTCGTGGGAGGACAGGCTGAAACCGTATGTGACCGATTTCGCCATTTTCGGATCGGTCTGCGAAGCGTACGAGTACCTGTGGCGAATCATCGGGACGGAGAACGCCTTGATGTGGATGGCTACGGACGGAGACCTGATGGCGAGGTTCGTGGACCGGATCGGATCGTTTCTGGTCGAGTTTGCGCAGGCTCAGATTCAAGCGGCCCGGGGCCGGTTGGCGGGGATGTATATCTGGGGCGATGTGGCGTATCGCAACGGGATGCTTTTTGGGGCTCCCCGCTGGCGGGAGCTGTTCAGGCCGCACGTCAAGAACCTCATCGACCTTTGCCATTGCCACGACTTGATGGTCATCTACCACGGGTGCGGGGACGCTCGCGCGATTCTGGATGACATGGTAGATTTGCATCTGGACGCTTACAATCCTCTGGAGGTCAAAGCCGGTTTGGACGTTGTGGCGCTCAAGGCGAAATATGGCAAGCGTCTGGCGTTTGTCGGTAATATTGATGTGCGGATGCTGGAGGCAGGCGATCCTGCGGAGATCCAGAAGGAGGTCCGCTATAAGAGTCAGGCGGCTCGAGGCGGCGGATGGGTGTTCCAGTCGGATCATTCGATCAGCAGTGATGTTGCTCCGGAAAGTTATGAACTGGCGATTAGGACTTTGCGTGAGTTTGGGACGTCACGATCATAAGGAATCCGCAATGAAGCGTTATGGTATGGTGTTGAGAGTCAAGCCGGAGAGGTTCGATGAGTACAAGCGGCTTCACTCAGCCGTCTGGCCTGACGTGCTGGCGATGATTGAAAAATGCCACATACGAAACTACTCGATCTATCACAAGGATGGGTACTTGTTCAGTTATCTGGAGTATGTGGGAACGGATTTTTCGGCGGACATGGCGATGATGGCGGCTGACCCGGCGACGCAAAAGTGGTGGGCGGTATGTATGCCTTGCCTGGAACCGCTTCCGACGCGGAAGGCCGGCGAATATTGGGCTGAAATGGAAGAGGTTTTTCATTTGGATTAGCCGCAGCGACACGTAGGTGGATGTGGCGATCTGGGGTTCGGAGAATCATGCACGTTCGAGGGCCGGATTGCTTCGTCGGTTCTCCCCTCGCAATGACCCGAGGGCGGGGAGTTCTGCTGGAAGAAGACTCGGAACTGGAAGTTGCTTCATTAACGATACCGGTCTCAATAGCCGGCGGGGCCGGTAAAGAGAAGAACATTGAACACTAAAGCGTGCGCCACAAGAAGAGGAGACTGTGGGGTGGCGTTTTTGGGGGTGCTTTACAAATCTTTGCGCGTGGTGGGACGCTGACGCATGACTTTGGGACCCGCACGTATGGTGCAAAGGCTTCGGTTTGTCGATACCCAATTGATAGAGAAGATGACAGGACAAGTGGTACATTTTGTCTAAGGAAAGGAAACCGACATGTCAGCAATTGGGAGCATCGGCTCGAATACAGGGTTTGGCACCCTGTTTCAGAGGTTGTCTGCAACGCAGTCGCGTGGTTCGGGGAAGGCGAACGGTCCGACCGAAGCGGAACGAGCGGAGTTCGAAAAGAAGTTTGAGGATGCCGCGAAGGCTGCGGGGCTGGATATCGACAAGCTCAAGAGCATTCAAGGCGATATTCAGTCGGCGATTTCCGCGGCGATGCAAAACTACAGCAACTCAACGGACAAGGGGGGCATGAAGGAGGCCGTTCAGGCGACGGTGAATGATGTCCTGGAGAAGAACGGGTTTGACCCGGCGACGGTGAAGCAGCAGTTGACGACGGCGAGGGAAAGTTTGGGTATGGGAAAGATGCCTCCCGGGCCTCCTCCGGGACCGCCTCCCGATAAGGCGAATGCGAGCGATGGCACGACGAGTACGTCCGGGACCAGTGAGACGAGCAAGAGTTCGTTTCAGAGTCTGATGGATTTGATCCGCATTCTTGAGGATTCGACGAGTACGCAGGGGACGACATACGGTCAGGCCGATCAAATCGACCAGAGCGGGTTTGCGCTTGATCTTACGAATGGTCTGGACATTTTTGCCTGATCCAGAGGCGATTAGAGCGGTTCTGGCTGCGGCGAGGCGGAGACTCACGACGCAGGCCACGAGTGGAGAGCCATCCTGTCCCGGGGATGGCTCTGCCCTCGGAATTTCAGCAAACCTGAGTCCTTCCATTTACAAAACTTTGCCCACTAACGCGTACACCCACCGTATCCGATTGTAGTATAATATGGACGAGACAGAAAAGATGGGTTGGGAAACCCATCCTGCAGGATTTTTGTTGGAGATCGGAGTATGTCGTTATTGAAGCGTGGTGGATGGGTACTGAAGGATTGTTTCATTGTCATGGCTGTGAGTTGTCTGGTGAGTCTTGCCGGCTGCGGGGCCGATTTGAGCGATCTCTTGGATAATCCTACCGACGCCACACTGACGGATCTGGTGGGGACATGGAGCGGGAGTCTCACGGAGAACGGCGTGGCGCAGAATTACCAGATTGTCGTCGATTCGTCGGGCAATTTTACAGCGAGCAGCGGTGTGTCGGGGACGGCGACGATTTCCAGCACCGGGGCGGTGACGTTTTCGTATACCGCCGGAGGCTATGCCGTTGTCATGCAGGGGACGATGAAGAGCAGTAAGACACAGATTGTAATGTCTTCGTATTCCTGGACCGGTACGAGCACCGGGTCGACCCCGATTTCGGGGACGTTGACCAAGGGCGGGTCGAGCTCGAGCGGATTTTTGCTGACGGATGTGGTCGGCACGTGGTCCGGGGTGCTGACGGAGAACGGCCAGGCTCGCAGTTATCAGGTTACGGTGAATTCCGCCGGCAACTTTGTCGCGGGGGACGGTACATCCGGGACGGCCACAATTTCCACGTCGGGCACGGTGATCTTCACGTATTCTTCCGGGGGGTACACCCGGACATTGCAGGGAACGATGAACAGCGGAAAGACGCAGATTGTCATGTCCACGTCCACCTGGACCGGTCCGGACAGCGGGTCTGCCTCTGTCACCGGGACGTTGTCCAAGTCTTAGCCTGTATGAGGCTGCGCGAGAGGACGTAGGGACGGCACGTTCGCAATAGCGATTACGGGCGGGACATTGTTCTTTACAGAACTTTACGTGTTCGGGACGCTGACGCAAGACTTTGAGACTTTCACGTATAGCGTCTGCGTGAATTTTCTGATATGCTTCCTTTGTCAGTGACAACCTCAGTTACACAGCGGGCTGGGGATCCTTCCGGAGAATGATTACCCGCCCGATGGCCGCAGTTTGTTTAACCCTCACAAAGGAGTCCTTTTAATGAACGGACGCAACGGAATGGCACGGGTCAGACGATTCATGGTTGGCAGTGTGGTGCTGGGCATCGTTTTTCTGGGCGGTATGAACACGGGATGCAGCATGTCGTCGACGTTGAGCGAGACGGTGGTGAGCGCGGGGGTGACGCTTGCGATATACGCCGTGGAAAGTCTTTTGGGGATATCGACCACATCGTAGCATAGATGGCCAACGGCTTGGGAAGAGAATGCATGCCCATGCGGAGACGCGTGGGCATGTTGCATTTGCAGCGTAGGCGGGACCAGTCAGGATTTTCTCGCGGTAGCCCTGTAGCTTCCCGGTGCGGTGCCGGCCCATCGCTTGAAGGCGTTGCTGAAGGCGGCTTCGGAGGTGTATCCGGTTTTCGAGGCGATTTCCTTGATACCTTTGCTGGAATTGCGGAGAAGCGTGCAGGCCTGTGTCATTCGGTATTCCAGAAGATAATGCAGTGGGGGTCGGCCGACCAGGGCATGGAATCGAGCGGCGAAGACGGATCGTGACATGCCGATCTCGGCGGCCAATGAGGCGACGGTCCACGGTCTGGCTGGGTATTGGTGGATCAATCGCAGTGCCTGTCCGATTTGCGGGTCGAGCAGGGCGGAGGACTTGTCGTGTGGGATGGCCGTCATATGGGTGAAATGAGTGCGGATCGCGTGAATGAGAATAACCTGCGACAGGCGGTTGACGATCGTCTGAGTTCCCGGGCGAGGCGCAGCGGATT
Organism: uncultured Phycisphaerae bacterium; assembly: GCA_964563935.1. Classification (GTDB taxonomy): domain Bacteria; phylum Planctomycetota; class Phycisphaerae; order JAAYCJ01; family JAAYCJ01; genus JBAZZQ01. The sequence goes on from CAZLZE010000018.1 coordinate 18,422, forward strand.
CCTGGGCGATCATCTGGACGATGGGTTGCATCCAGAGGAGATTGGCGTCCTGTCCGCTTTGGATGTGTACTACGGACGGCAGCAGGGACAGCAGCGGGTACGACAAAGACGACTCGAAGGTGAGACTTCCGGATACAAGGACCGTTGCGTCGCTTTGCCCTTTTGTCACATGGATATTTGTGGACGGATAGCTCGTGATCTGTTCAAGGGGAGTTACCAGGCTTGTCAGGTCATCGCACAGCCGATGGTTTTTCTTCTGAGCGATCAGGACCATGTCTCCCTCGTCCAGTCTGGTGGGTGATTTTCGGCCTTCGACTTCCAGAAGGCATTTGCCGTGAATGATTATGTAGACTTGGATATCTCCGGTTGTATTGGAGACGGCCCAGGGCGGGCGCGGGACCAGCGGGCCTTGAAAGGTGGCTTTCGGATGCACGGTTTCCAACATTTCGCCTAGAACATCCGAGCCGTCGCGGGGTGCCTGGTTGTGGTTCACCGTGGAAACCGCGGCATCGGTGTTGCTGTTCCGGTTGGCGATTTTGGATACTATTCCCTGCATTCTAAGGGTTTTCCTCCATTTGGGAGTGCCCATTGGATGCCTGGTATGGCTGACGCTTCACGGGCAGAAGGATCTCGACAACGAGTCCTCCCTCCGGTGCGTTGGAGGCGGAGATCTGCCCGCCGTGAAGTCGGACGGCCCGTTCGGTGATGGCCAAACCGAGTCCGACGCCGCCGGTATAGCGGTCTCGGGCGTCGGCCACGCGATAGAACGGCCGGAATATCTTCGCCAAGTCCTCTGCCGGCACTCCCGGTCCGCGATCGGATATCCGAATAAGGGCAAACGGGTTGTTGTCCTTCATGGTCAGATGCATGATGACATCGACGAGCGTATTTTCTTCGGTATAGTAGATTGCATTGCGGACAACGTTCTCGATGGCGCTTCGCAGCAAGCCTGGAACGCCGGAAATGGTCGCTTGTCCATACACTCGGAGTTGCACTTTCCGGGATCGGCTTTTGGCTTCGAAATCGGCGTCATCGGCAATCTGGTGCATGAGGTCGGAAAGGTCGATATCGACTTTGTCATCTTCCTTCCATTGGTTCTCGAGGCGTGCGAGGGTCAACAACCGGCCGATGAGTTCGTTCAGGCGGCTCACCTCCAGTTCGATGCGATCCAGGGTGCCTCCGGCGTCGCTGCCGGCACGCTGCCGAGCCAATTCGAGGGCGACGTTGAGACGAGTCAGAGGCGACCTCAATTCGTGGGAGATATCACGGAGCAACCGTCGTTGTCCCGTCATCAGAGACTCCAGTCTCTCGGCCATGAAGTTGAAATCACGTCCCAAGTCGCCGATTTCGTCATGGCGTCGATCGAGGATGGTGCCTGTTCGCACGGAGAGATCGCCTTCCGCCAATTGCCGGGCCGTCTGGCGAAGCCTTCGCAAGGGGAAGGTCAGATACCTCGCCAACCCATAGCACACGATTCCCGCCATCAGGATCACGGCTGCGGCCCGAAGAATCAGGATTCGCGGTCTGCTGAAGAATTTCTCCATGGGTCCAAAGGGCATTTTGATAAGAATCAGGTAAGAATTGCCCTTGGAACTCCGGATCGATTGCGCCATCATGAAGGGAGTTCTGGGCCTGGATATCTGAGGCATTGGGTTGCAAGCGGCTCGATCGAGCATTTCACGTGCATCCGCTGGCAGTGCGGCGCCCAGCACATCCTTTTCTCCCTGTGTCACGAGTGCGATTTGGATTTTGGTTGTCCGGTGGAGGTGCTCGAGGAATTTTCGAAGGGCTGGGGCACCCTCGCGTTCGTAGGCATCGGCTGCCTGCCGGCCATAGTTTGCGAGGGCCTGGTCCATGAGTTCTTTGAACGGGTTCGGGGGAGGAGGATCATGGAATCCCCACGCTCCGGACAGAATAAAGACGCCGGCCACCAGAAGGCTGGCCAACCAGAACCACAAGAAGATTTTGAAAAAGAGGCTTCGCATGGTACGCCTGTGCATTACTCCAAAGGGGGATGGGTTGTTTGACCGTCCGGTGGAGGGTTCGAGCTGGTGGCCGAGTAGACATATCCGGCGCTGCGAATGGTTTTGATTCGCTCGATGCTGCCGATTCTGTGGCCGAGTTTTTTTCGCAGATTGCTGATGTGCACATCGACGCTTCGATCATAGGGGCTCAGGTCACGATCGAGAACTCGTCGCGAGAGTTCTTCCCGGGTTACGAGTGATCCCGCCGATCTGAGGAGGATTTCCAGCACGGCGAATTCGACGCTGGTCAATTGCACGGGACTTCCGGCGCGGCAGACGGTTCGGGTTCCGAGATTCATGACAACGTCTCCCACCTCGATGTTTGAACTGGCGTTGAGGGTCCAGGTCGATCGGGACGCGGCGGTTCGACGGAGGATAGCCCGGATCCTGGCCAGCAGTTCGCGAGGGTTGAACGGTTTGGGCAGGTAATCGTCCGCGCCGATCTCCAGTCCCACGATTCGATCCACGTCGTCCCCTCGTGCAGTGAGCATAAGCACGGGAACGGCGGATTGGGCACGTACGCGGCGGAGAACGTCAAACCCGTTCATTCCGGGCAGCATGACGTCGAGAATCACGACGTTGTACTTTCCCGATATTGCCCGTTCCACGCCTTGCGCGGCGTTGTGAACCGCATCCACGTCGAATCCTTCCGGACGGAGGTATTCGGTGACGAGATCACACAGCTCTTTATCGTCATCGATGACGATCAGGCGATCGACGGTTTGTTCTTTCGTCGTTGTCGGCAAACGTCTTTTTTCCTTCTGCTTAGGATATTCCGTGTACTTTGCGGGCTATGGTGGGGGCGGCGGTTTGATCCCGCGTTCTTCCATTCGTTTGCGCATGGCGTCCATGAACTGGACCATAAGTGCTCGCTGGTGGGGCGTCGTGTTTTCAAGCATTCGGCGCATCATTTCCGGGCTGGGTCTGGGTGGTCGTCCGCCGGGGGCGCGTTGCCCGCCTGGACCTCCCATACCGGGCGGACCCGGGGGACCCAATGGACCGCCGCGCGGACCGCCGTTCTTTCGAAACGACTCCATCTGATCGATCCGTTTGTCCAGAAAGGCGGTTCGTTCGGCTGGGGTCATTTTGGCGAACTCTTCCATTTCCTGGTCCATTCGATGCCGGAAGACCGAGCCCATATTGCGATGGATTTTTTCCTGCTGATCCTTCGATAGTCCCTGCGGCGGCCCGGTGAAGTCGGTCCGCTCCTTTCGCAGCTTGTCGAGGTAGTCCGATTTCTGGTCGTCGCTCAATTTTCCGAACGAATCGGACGCCAGATAGTCCGCGACGGCCTTTTGACTGGCGGTTTTGGGATTGGGGGGAGCGACCTGGCGAAACAGGCCTGATAGAGCGACTCCCACGAGGCCCAAGCCCGCGATTATCACGCATCCGAGAACAAGATGTTTCTTTTTGATGGCCATGGTTTGCCCTACTTGAAGTCTCCCACGGTCCAATCCGCAAAGAGATAACTGCTGGACCCGATTTCGCCGGCCGGTCCGTGAAATGGTTCGTAGTCGAACATAATGATTATCTTCAGACCCTTTTCCTCGCCTTCATGCACCTCGGTCAATGACTTTCCGGATACCATTGGTGCCGCGTATTCGTAGCTGGACCCTTCGGTATCGAAGAAGGTTTTGCCATAGTCCGTTTCCTTGGTGTCGGATGGGCATTTGAGAACCTTGGGGTCACCAAGATGGACGGCGAGCACATCGGCGATGCGTGGCAGGCCGCCTTGCTCGTCGGAGGGCTTGACGGAGGCTTTTGGAAAGACATCGTTCGATTGTGCCAGATACCCTTGAAACGCCGCAGCGGCGCTGTGCAGATTGGCTCGACAGACGGCACGTCGGGAGGACTCACGGGCCCGGCTGAGGGCGGGCATGAGCACGGCGAGCAGTACGGTGATAATGGCGATAACGACCAACAACTCGATGAGTGTAAAGGCGTTCTTTCGGTGAGGGGGAGCGTCCATCTCGTGGCTGGCAGTTTGCCCAGGCAGGATGTTTCGATATACGAATTTCATAACCAGAGCATATCATTCGTTTGGGCGGAACAGAAGACTATTTTTGTAAAGAAATGTAACCAAGGGGACTACGGGCTGGTCGAGACCGAGATCCACCTTACCGAAGAGAAGAAGAGGGCTGTCGTTAGTCGTGTCCTGCCTCGGCCGATTCGTGCTTGCCGGTTTCGGGATGAGTAGTCTCTTGGGCTCGTTGTTCGCGGATCTGTTTTTCGACCTTTCGGGTCAGGTCGGCGAGTTTGTTGGCTGAGTTGGTGCTGGGTCGTTCGCTGCGATACTCGCTGATGAAGGCTTCCGTGGCGATGACCTCGACGCGGCGGTTTTCGGCCCGCGTGGCCTCGCTGTAGGCGCCTTCGCGAATGGGTTCGAAATCGCGGCAGGATTGGATTCTCAGGCCTTCCCTTGCCACTCCGAATTCGACCAGTTTCTGCAGTACGACATTTGCCCGATCATAGGACAGGTCGGTCTTGCTGTTCTTGAGCAAGTGCTCCTCGTCGCGGGACGTGTGGCCCTTGATCATAAACACGTTCATATGTCCCCGGATCTTGTCGGCAATTTGTTTGAGTCCTGAGATCGCGTCATCCGTGAGTTCGGTGCTGTTGGCGGGGAAGGAGATGGATCCACCGATCGTCGTCTGTGTTCCCTGGCGGACGGTCGTGACCATGGTATGCTTTCCCGACATACCGTCGATCTGCTGGATCGATTCGCCGGGTTTGCCGGACGTTCCGCTTCGCCCTTTCTGCGATTTGAGGGCGCCGAGTATTGACTTGAGGTCCGAGGTGTCGGTAGGGGGGCCCGGGGTAAGGTGTCGTAAGGCTATTTTGATTGCGTCCACCACTTCCATTAACTCGTGATCAAATGCAGTGATCTTTCCCGCGGTGCATGAGAGAATAACGAAGAAGCTCAGCATGCACAGGGCGAGGTCGCAGAAGCTGATGATCCACAGCGGGGCGCTTTCACCCGCCGGTTCCTCTTCGTGATGTTTTTTCTGATGACCCATTACTTGCCGTGTTTCCCCAAAGCCTTTTTCTGCCGTTCCGACAGGAAGGACTCGAGTTTCATTTCTACCACGTGCGGGTTGTCGCCCGACTGAATGCTCATGATTCCGACCATGGTCATCTGGCGGACGAACTGCTCCTCGGCGGAGCGGATCATGAGTTTGTCGGCGATGGGACCGCAGATGACGTTACACAAGATACAACCATACATCGTTCCGAGAAGGGCGACGGCGAGGGCCTTTCCGATGGCGGAGCTGTCGCCGCCGAGGTTTCGGAACATTGCCACCTGACCGATGATGGTGGCCGTCAGTCCAAATCCCGGTCCGTATTTACCCATCAGTTCAAAGACTTTTTTACCTTTTTTATGCCGTTCGGCGAGGGCGTCGATCTCGATTTGAAGGGTCTGTTCAATGATCTCCGGGTCCGTTCCATCGATGGCCAATTGTAATCCCTTTTTGAGGAAGGGATCGGTTTGAGATTTGATAGCTTCTTCCAGGGCGAGCATTCCGTCGCGTCGGGCGATTTCCGCGTATCCGACGAGGCTTTTGAGGAGTCCGTCGATGGGGAGTTCTTTACCGAAGAGCCACTTCTTGAGGTACCCGGCGATTTCCAGGACCGACTTCAGAGGCATGGACATGCAAACGGCGGCGATCGATCCGCCGAATACAAGGACTACACCTTCGCCGGAGAAGAAGGTAATGAGCTGTCCTTCGGTTTGCTCGTACATTGCCCAGCCGATACCGCTGGCGGCAATTACGATGCCGATGATTGTTGCCAGATCCATATTGCGCACCTTCCTCGTTATATGTTTCTAAGGTGATATATCGTCAGAAAAGGGATATTGGCTTTGTCAGAAAGGCGGAGATTATCAGAACAGCGGATGGGGGGGTGTGGGGTGATGGCCGAGGGTCCGATAAAAACGTTCAGGAGGAGATTTTTTTCTGCGGACAGAAGATGCATCGTATCGTTTGATGGTTTTTTGCCATTGGTGAAGGCGGAGATGGTTGTCGGCAGAGTTGCGCATTGTCCCAGGAGGACAGCGGGTATCCGAGAGCAAGTCCGATAAACAGGTTTCCCGGGACTGACGAAAATTCCGCTGCTTTTTCCCACGAGATTAGTGGAACGCAATATATTTCGGTGTATAATAAGATGGTCTAATGCCGAGGCGTGCCTGGCGCCTAGCCAGGAGAGAAGTGGAGTAGTTGAAGATGGATATGGATCAGATTAAGATTTTCTGCGACTTGGCAGAGACGCGGAGTTTTTCCAAGGCGGCGTCGCGGAATCTAATCAGCCAATCGGCAGTCTCGCAGCAAGTCAAGAGTATCGAGCAGCAGTTTAAGCTGCAACTGATCGATCGCACTTGCCGGCCGCTGGCGTTGACGCAGGCAGGGGAGATGTTTTACCGGGGATGCAAGGACATTTACGGTCGCTATGAGGAGTTTCGGAATCAGCTCGTGGCGTTTACGCATCAGATCAGCGGGTCGGTGACGATCGCGGGGATTCCGTCGATTGTTCTGTACCTGCTTCAGCCGTACGTACGGTATTATCTTCAGCAACATCCGAATGTCCGTCTGTACGTTGAACCTCTTCGGGCGAATCAGGCGATTGAGACGGTGCTGGCCGACCATGCCGATATCGGGATGATCGCATCTCCGAAGAGCGATCGACGGCTTGGCGTGATGCCATTTTACCGGGAACGTCTGCTTCTGGTCATGCATCCGAAGCACGTTTTGGCCGCCAAGAAGAAGGTCCCCATCAAGGCCCTGCAATTGCAACCCTTCATTCATTTCGAACGAGACCAATCCACCCGGAAGTTGATCGACAAGATCTTCCGTACCTACGGTATCACGGTCAAGTCCGTCATGGAGCTGGACAACATCGAGACGATGAAGCGGGGTATCGAGGCGAACGTGGGTTTGAGTATTCTTCCGGAACCCGCCATCATGCAGGAGATCAAAGCGGAGACTCTCGTGGCGCGGCCGTTCGTGGAGGAGGAATTCCACCGTACGGTCGGCGCGGTTTTTCGGAAGGGCAAGATTTTCTCCGAACCCATGCGTCGCTTCATGGACCTGCTGCGAGAGCCGCAGGAGAACATCATTTCGCAACTCAAAGCATAACGATTTTCACATCGAGTGAGGTGAACCATGGTCGATCAGCATGATAAGAAGCGATATGTGGAGAATTTGGCCGAGGAGCTCAATGCCGCCGCTCTGTACAAGGCGTTGGCGGAGAGCGAGAAGAATCCGAAATTGGCGGAGGTATACCGTCGCCTGGCTGCGACGGAGGAAGGACACGCCAAGGTCTGGCGGGACCGTCTTGAAGCGGCGGGCGAGGCTCCGCCGGTGTTCAAACCGTCCTGGCGTACGCGGACGTTCGCCTGGGTCGCGAAACGATTCGGCGTGGAGGCGATTCTTCCGACGCTGGCATCCATCGAGACGGGCGCGACGAACACATATGCGAACCAGCCGGAGGCGAAGGCGATGGCTTCGGAGGAGAAATCGCACGCGGTGCTCTTGCAGGAGATGAGCAAGACCACGTCGCAGGGGATGACGGGGGGGAAGGTCGCCCAATTGGAGGGTCGACACAAGACGGCAGGTGGAAACGCTCTGCGGGCTGCGGTTCTGGGGGCCAGCGATGGTCTGGTTTCCACGTTCATTCTCGTGATGGGCGTTGCGGGGGCGAGTCTTGGGAGCACGGAGATCCTTCTGACGGGATTGGCCGGTCTGCTTGCGGGGGCGATTTCCATGGCTTTGGGAGAATGGATCAGCGTGCAGAGTTCTCGCGAACTGTACCAGAAGCAGATCCGCACGGAGCAGGAGGAGATCGCCGCATCGCCGGAAGAAGAGACCGAGGAACTCGTGCTGATCTACCAGGCGCGAGGTCTGGATGAGGAGTCGGCGAGGAAGCTGGCTTCCCGGATCATGAGCAATAAAGACACGGCTTTGGAGACGCTGGTTCGCGACGAATTGGGGATAGACCCGGAAGAATTGGGCGGTTCGGCGTGGGAGGCCGCCATTACGTCGTTCCTTTTGTTTGCCGCAGGCGCGGTTATTCCGGTGTTTCCTTATATTTTCCTGAAGGGCATGACAGCCGTCATCGCGAGCGCGGGATTCAGTGCGGTGGGGCTGTTTGTTGTCGGGGCCGCCATTACGCTGTTCACGGGTCGATCCGTTGTCTATTCGGGTTTGCGTCAGGTTGCGTTCGGGCTTGTTTCGGCATTGGCTGTCTTTGGCGTCGGTCGTCTGATCGGGGTCGCGGTCAGCGGGTAACATTTTTTCGCTTGCCTGACGTGGTCAAATCTGGTATCCTGACCGTTAACGTTAACGGACGGCATATAGCAGGGTCTGGCGAAAGGCGGTCGGATGCGTCGTATTACGCAGAAGGAGATCGGACGGCGGCTTAACCTGTCGGTGATGACGGTGTCGCGGGCTCTTCGCGGCGCGTCGGACATCAGCGAGGAGACACGCCGGAAGGTTCTCGAGGCCGCTCGCGAGATTCGGTATGTTCCCAATCAACTGGCCAAATCGCTGGTTACCGGAAAGAGCAACACCATCGGTGTGCTTGTGCGTTCGATGACCACGCATTTCTATAGCGAGTTTTTCAATTACCTTGATGACGTTTGTTATCCGGAAGGGTACTCCGTATTCGTTACGAGCAGTGAATATGACGCGGAGCGGGAATCGCGGAATCTTCGGGCGTTTTTGTCGCACGGTGTGGACGCCCTTATCCTTGACCGCGGGCGTCCGGGAGAGCACGACGACCTGATCCGTCAGATTGCGGGGCAGGGCGTTCCCGTGGTTCTTCTGGGTGAGGTGGATGTTCCTGATCTGGCGTATTCTGTGGTGGGATTTGACGAGAAGGGCGTTGGCGGGCTTGTGGCAGGCCATCTGTGGTCGCTCGGGCATCGGCGAATCATGTATCTGAGCGCAGGGAAAGCTGGGGACAACAGCTTGCGCACCCACATGATTCGGGCATCGGTTTTCAGAGAGGCTTGGTCGCGGGTCGGAGACGGGGAATTGATTCGCTGTTTTGAAACGGCGGATCCTATGCATGGCGGATGCGAATTGGCGGAGGCGTTGACCAGGATGTCGCGAGAGGAGCGTCCAACGGCTGTTGCGTGCAGTACGGATCGATTGGCGATCAGTCTGGTGGCGACGCTGCGGACCCACCAGATTCGCGTTCCCGAGGATGTCTCTGTGATTGGGTGTGATGATATCGGCGCCGCGGCGGAGGCGATTGTGCCGTTGACGACGGTACGCCTTTCCAGCCGGAAGATGGCCGAGGGGGCTTGGCGGTTGATTCAGAGCGGGCTTGCGAGATCGCGAGGATCATCCCCGGCGGAGCGGATTATCATAGAGCCGGAGCTTGTTGTGCGCAAGTCGACGGGAAGAAGAGAGGCAGATAGGCAATAGGGAAGAGAAGTCGAAGAGAAGAGGTCCCCCAGTTGACGCTGGAGGCTAGCCAGCGGAACCGGTGAAGAGAAGATGAGGAAAAAGACATGGCTTGGCGAAGGGGCGAGGCCATGCTACACGGAGATGCAAAGATGAAGAAGAAAGCGTTTACGTTGATCGAGCTATTGGTGGTGGTGGCGATTATTGCGGTGCTGGTGGCATTGCTGCTTCCGGCGCTGGCGCAGGCGAGGGCGCGTGCCCAGGGCATCACGTGCCAGAGCAATCTTCGACAGATCTATACCGGGATACTTAATTACTCGCAGGTGAATGGGGATCGCCTGCCGTTTGGATATGTGGGGTCGACGGGCGATCCGAACCTCAATAGTTTCGTTCCCTACATCTGGGAATACATCTATCCGGGCAACCCCTGGAAAGCGGGTGATGCCACTTTCTGGGATCGGTTTACGTATGGTGTGTTCAAGTGTCCGACGAAGCCGGATGTTCGGACATATTCCAATGCGTTCATCAGCTATGCCATCAATGCTCACATAACGAACAAGTCCGCCGACAATACCAGGTGGGATCAGATTGTACATCCAAGCGCGAAGCTCCTTTTAGCGGATGGCGGGGCGGATGAATACGACGGATTGCCGGGGAACTTCGTTTTTTTCTATATGCCATCCATGGGACGGGTGATCTGTATCACGTATCGACATGATGAGCGGGCCAATGTGGTGATGGCGGATGGTCATGTCTCTCAGATATCGCATGGCGATATGTGGGGGCTCCATCTCTCCGGCCGCATGGATCCGGATTTCTAGGGAATTGTCCGGAAGATGGTCACATGTGTGTGAAGTGAATTGATGCTATGGTATACGAATCGCTCCTTATATTCGACGAAAGAGTTCGTAGAGTGGCGTAAAAAAAGGGGAAGGCGGGTCTCGATGGAGGCGTACGAGACCCGCCTGGGGATCGCGTCAACCGTGTAACTGCCACGGCTAACGAGGACTCTAATAAGGCCGATATTCGGTTTTTCATTTCACCCGGTCCTGATGGTGTCAATTTCGGAGAAAGACTATTCTAGTTCATGGTGCTGGTGAGCAGGCTGACGAGGCTCGACGAGTGTTGTCCCATTATGGACAGTGCGGACAGTTGAGCCTGGAATAGCGTATTCAGCCGGGTCATGTTGGCGACTTCGACGGCGTAGTCGGTATCCTTGATTTGCCCGATGGCCGACGAAAGTGACGTCTCGGTTTGGGCCAGCGAATTCTGGAGACTGCCGACGGTGTATTTCTGAAATGCTCCCACGTTTGCCCTTGCGCGGGCAACCTGGGTGACGGCTGCTTCGGCGATTCGTGCCGCCTGGCCTGCATGATCGATAGCGGCATACGCGCCGCCGGTGGTCAGGTCATGGAGATAGCCGAGAGTGGCATTTCCAAGATGAGCGGATCCGAGATTGCTGATTCCGATGTTCATGAGGTTGGAGACGTTCGGCGTCAAGGCGAAGGTGGCTCCGCCGCCGGTGACGGTGAAGGCTTCGGAGGATCCCGCGGTTTTCATGAAGCTCTGGGACATAACCGCCGTTCCGGAGGTTCCTCCGACATTGAAGGAAACGTTCATACCGTCGACGGTGGCTGTTTGGCCGTTGACGGTCACGTTGGCGTCCTTTCCGGCGTCAGTGGTGATTCCGCCGTCGAGGCTGAAGGTTCCGCTGAGGGTTTGGACGCTGACGAATTCTTCCTCGCCGTAGTTTTGGCTGACGAAATAGAGTTTTCCACCGGATGCGCTGGCGTGGACACCCGTGGAGTCGGTGTTGGCGTTGATGGTGGCGGCCATGCTGGCGGCCGTTGTTCCGCCGGCGAAACTTAACTGCATGGATCCGAGATTGCCGGTGATTTCGAGGGTGACATTATTACCTGCGCCAAGGGCTGCACCTGTCCAGGCGACCTGTCCTTGCTGGGCGGCGGAAACGACTTGCACATTGAGGGTGGTATTCTGGGCGATGGAACGCCCGGTAATGTCAACGTCGGTGATCTTGGCGGTGTCGACACCGGTGGTGGTAATGCCGAGATTACCGTTGAGGAGCTGCTTTCCATTGAATGTGGTGGAATTAACCAGACGATCGATTGACGCGACGGCGGAGTCGATCTGGAGCTGCATGGCGGCTTTTTCGTCGCTGCTGAGTCCGGCGTCGTTGGCCAGGGACGTGGTCAGAGATCGGATATCGGACACAAGGGTGGAAATCTGGCCCATGGCGCCGTCGGCGACGTCCATCATGGCATTGGCGCGGGATGCATTATCCGAGGCGGCCTGTACGGCTCCGAGTTCAGAGCCGAGGAGGCTGATGGCGATAAGTCCGGCGGGATCATCCGCGGCGGAATTGATGCGTGAACTGGTACTCATTCTTAACGCGGCAGTCTTCTGGGCGATCTGCGTTCGGTGCATCGCGCTGATGATACTATACATACCTGAGTCTGATAAAAACCAGGACATTACGATCCCCTCCATAAAACAATTATGGAAATTCAAGGCCCCTGGCGGGCCCGACACTTATTGTGTACGCCTCACAGTTGAAACATACGATATGGATTGGGCGGTGTCAAATTGGGGAAAAATGGCGACATGGGTACGTGAGATTCGCAGGCTGGGCGGATGGTGCTGCGGATTCTTTCGACGGGCTGCTATGGCGTGAAGACTTTGATGAGGTAGAGCGGGTTGTGTCGGATCTTTTCTCCGATCAGGTCAACCATCGGCTGGGCCGAGACGAGGTGGGCGTCGGCCTGTCCAACTTTTCCGCTTTTCTGAATTCCGGCGGCGAGGAGGTCGCTCTCGACGCGATTATAATCGCGGAGGAGTCCGGGCATGTGCGGATGTGTGGGGACAGTCCAGCATCGGCCTTGCAGGTCGATCACAAGGGGATTGAACCGCTCGCGGCACACGGTGGGAGCTCCGGAAGTGTTTTCGACGAAGTGCAGCGTGGTGTTGGAGCCGTGAGAAACGCCGAGGAGAAGGATCTTCCCGCCCGCGCGGGCACATTTATCGTAGGGAGAATTTCTTCCCACAGAGACGTTGCAGTATTGGTGATCTTTGAGGATATCGTCAGCCTTGGCGCCGATGCCGGCAGTGCAGTGAGTGGGGTTGATGGAGCGAATAACACCGGAGCGAAGCCGAAAGCGTTCGGTGATAATTCCCAATTCGGACGGGGACGTGCGGAGGTCGAAAACGCAGCCGCGGCGAAGGAGGTCGTGCTCCCCGCCGCTTTGGAAAGAGGGCATGAGGAGGGTTCCGCTGGGACCGAGGACGTCAAGCATCGCGTCGATGACGGTATCCGGACCACCTTCGACAAACCCCATGCTGGAGAGTGAACTGTGGACGAGGACGATGTCCCCGGCCACCAGGCCGAGAGCGGCGAAGTCGCGCACAAGATCGGTTTTGGTAAGTCCTGTCGGCATGATCAAGTTCCTGTGTTCTGAATTTCGTAGAGAACGAGTTCCAGGGGCGACCCTTCAGCCTGGACGGTGTGGGTCCTTCCGTCGGGCACGAATCCCAAGGTATGAAGGGCTTGGTGTTTCAACGGATCATGCCGTTCCGCGGTGGTAAAGACGGCGGATGCGTTTTGGGATCTGGCCCAGGCGGCGGCTTGGCTATAGAGTTCGGGGAGGATCTTTTCCTGATAGAGATGGTGCGCGAAAGCATCGACATTGGCGATGTTGGTTTCGCGGATCTGGACGCTGGCGAGTCCGACGATAACGCCATCGGATCGTGTGGCTGCGAACCATGCGGCCGGGCTGGGGAGATATTGATAGCGAGGGAAAAGTCCTTCGCAGGACTTCTGGGTGAAATAACGAGTCGAGAAGATGGAGGTGTTAGCGTCGAGGACGACCCAGTCATGGGGCGTAAGGATCAGTGGAATCATGGAGATTCGACAGGCCGTTGTTCCCGGGGCGACCTTTACCGGAAGCTCCAAACCCTGGCGGAAATAATCGACCATGAACTCCTCAGGCGTCAGGCCCGATGAGGTACGGAGCATGACCTTGGTCCCGGCGAGATACCGCCATCCGAGGCGAGTATATATTTTAGCGGCGACGGGATTGACTGTTCCGAGAAAGAAGGCCTGCCCGTCGGCGTGATCGAAATCGTAGACGGCCTGGCAGCAGAGACGGGTGGTGAGGTTGTGTCCCCGGTGTTCGGGCGCGGTGGCGACCTCGCCAAGGCAAGCCAGACGCGGATCGCTCAGGCTGATGCCCATGCGGCAAGTGGCGGCGATTTTTCCTCGCTGTTCGGCGAGGTAGACGCTGTGACGATTGAGTTGGCTTTCCTTGCCTGCGAGCATCGCATCGAACCCGGAAAAGTCGCCCTGGAAGATGGTTTTCCAGAACCGCAACAGCTCCGCGATCAGCGGCGCGGGCAGGGGGGGATCAACGCGTCTGAATTCGTATAGTTCAGTGGTCAACGGTGCTCCTTACGACTACAGATGTCCAAACCGCTCCGGAAAACTCCGCCTCAGATAACCAACATATTGCCGATACAGTTGGTCCGTCGACGGATGGCCGATATTGACCAGGTCCGTCTGACGATTCATGATACCCTGATACTGGTAGCAGATCAACTTTTCCGCATAAGGAGCCTGCATCGCGATCTGTTGCGTGATTCGCTCGATCGGACCGGGGATGCAGTAGGCCCGGCCGTCGGGGCTTGGTTCAAAGTCAAAGAGTTCGCAGTTGGACCAGACGGTGACGCCGATATTTCGCAGTTTCTCGGCGGCGATCCGCAATCCTTCGGTGTTCCGGCGAACGAGCTTTAGCGCCTCTTCCACGCTGTTGTGGCGTCCGCCATAATCCTGGGCCGCCAGAATGTCGATCGTTGTACGCTCCATGTATCGGGGCAGTTTCTCGATATCGTCGAGTTCGCCGAAGTAGCCGGGAGATGCGAGAAATTTGACCTTTCCGACGGCAGGGCGGAGATATTCTTTCATCAGTTTTTCGTACAGGTCGATCTGGTAATCGTGGAAGTCGATTTCATAGGCGATATACAAGCCGGCGAAACTCGGGCGGCTGCCGTAGCGATCCATCAACGCCTCAGCCACGGCGCGATTCCAGATGAACCACTCCTCGCACCACGGGGGGCGCATATCGGCGTAGTCTCGCACCTGGCTGCACCGTCCGCGAAGTCCGATGCCGTAGAAGACTTTCATGCCCAAGCGCTCGGCCTCGTCGACGCAAGCGCCCAATGGATCGGGACATCCGAATTTGATCGGTCGGCCGACGGTTTTCTCGTAGCCGGGGAAGACGGGTCGGCCCCAGAGGCAGGTGTGACCGGCAATAATCGTGTCGATGCCGATGCCGTGCATATCGCGGATCAGGGCCTTCCAGTTCTCCGCCTTCCAGAACCGGCATTCGTCGGTCCAGTAAGCGGCATCGAAAATATTGACGTGCGAGATATCGAAGAAGCTTCCGCTGATCAGTCTTTCCGCCATTTTGTGAACTCCTTGCACAGATGATCGAATAATCGTTCCGTCTCACCCGGGGCGACGCGGGACCAGCGTGACGGTGTGACCTCGTATCCGCCGCGAGTGTACGCGGAGGCGGGCGGAAGGTATCCGTTCCAGCCGCCGGTCAGACCTACGACGAAAAGGTGGGGATGATCGAGCGTAGCAGCCAGCGCCAGGCCGAACTCGGTGAAGATTTCTCCTGCCAGACCGACGAGAGTAAGATCGCCAAGATGGAATATGGAATATGAAATGCCGATTTCATCGGGTAACAGAGAGAGTTGACGTTCTTCTTCAAGCAAGAAAAGCTCATAGCCGGGGCCGGAATGATGTTTGGGATCTGTTTCTCTCGCGGCCGATGATTTCAGGGCGGCTTGAAGCTGCACGAGTTCGCTCGCCGGCCTTGTGACGCGACGCTGCGCGTGAAATGTGCCTGCCGCAAAATACTTCGGTTCCAGAAGGATGGAGTGCCCTGTAGCTTGGGTCAGTTTCGCGATCTGTTTGTGGAGACACTCGGCCGTTTTTTCTAATGATTTCTCGTCACCCATGGCCAAGGGATCGATGTCACCGCAGGGACCGTTCAGGAACACGATGCAGGACTGGTCGTGGAGATCATGTTCGATCCGCTGGATGGCTTGGCCCATGCAATCGCCGGAAATGAGATCGGAACACTGAATGCAGACGCCGTGGATACCGAAATGACAAAGGGCGCCGATGAGGCGGCTGTTCGAATCGTGGAATCTGATCAGCGTCATGGTGTCGTTGATTGGCCCGGGATCGGCGATATTTGCCGATTCAAGGGAGCCGTGAAGTTCGGCGATCGTTCCATCGGCCAGCAGGGGGCGGCGGTTGTAGAGAATTCCGGAGACGCGTGTCTGGGCGAGCGAGACGGTAATGTCATGTTGATTGCGGGTGGCCTGCACGGCAGATTCGACGATGCGATCTTCGACCATTCGCCCGTAGCCGCTTACATCATCCTTTCCATTCATGCCCGAGAGGGGAGCGGAATGGGTGTGGGTGCAGTGGATGAACACCTGGCTGAGAGGAATGTTGAATTGACGCGTGATTCGGGCGGAAGCGCCGGGGCAGAATCCGAAGGAGTCGAGGGTTGAATCGACGGAGATGATGAAGCACAACTCTCGGCCCTGGCCAATGGCGGCGCATCGGACAAAAAGCGGATCGCGGACTCCCGTGAAGCGAATACTCCGCTGGAACCAGTACCCAAGTCCGAAAACTTTCTGGCGATCAAGATCCGGGGTAATATCGACTTTCGCGAATCCCGCACGCATTGGAATTTCCTATCGTCCCGCAGCCCAGGCGGCCATATTCTGCCACAGTCGCTCGTATCCTTCCCACAGCATCAGATTGATTCCCCAGTGAGGAACGGGATCCGAGCCGTACGTTACCATGCGTCCCTTCCCATGCCGGGATACGCCGAGCAGCGGATGCTTCGTGCCGGCCACCTTCCAGATTGTCTTGAAATTCTTCTTGGCTTTGAATTCGTTGTATCCGAGCAACGGAGGCAGCTTGTCCATCGGCAGTCCTTTGGTGATAGGGTGCCTGGCGTCGACCACGTCCACCTGGAATCCTTCGGAGCTTTCGACGAGGTCCTCGCCGAGCAGGCATTCAAAGGGCAGCCAGTCGGCAATGGGCGCGCGTCGCCAGCCGCCTTTTTCCATGTGTCCGGAAAACGACAGCCAACCGCCCATGAAGATGAGGCCCTTGCCGCTATCCACACTTCTCGTCAGGTATTTCAGACGGTCGGGGAACGTGATGATTTCCTTCTGGTATTTTTCCCGGTCGAAGAATGCGGGGTTCAGGTGGAAGCACCGGGCTTCGACGTCGCTAATGACGAGAACGTCGGACCACTGCACGATCTCCTCGAACTGGCCTGGAGTGAAGTGGTAGACCTGCCAATTGCTGTAGGCCTGAACTTTGGCCCCCACCTTTTCGAGGGCGTCGGTGACGGGCTTGCCTAGGAAATGCAGACTGCAATCCTTGGCCATCATCTCAAATGGGCTTTCGATAAAGTTTGGGCCCGTATAGAAGACCCAGTCGCCGAAATAAGAAATCTTCAGGCCCTTCAAATCAACCATCTATCTTCTCCTTTATGCGGAATTGTGTCATTGTTGGCATTTTCGGGGTAACGGTTTCATCTGCGGCGCGAGGGCACCGGGCCGATCGACTCTCGGATTACGAGTTCGGCCGTCATGGACGGGGCTGGTATCAATGGCTTGCCCTCGATCCGATCCACGAGCCGGCGAACTGTCTGGCGGCAGATCTGGCGCACGGGATACTGAAGCGTGGTCAGACGCGGCGACCAAATCTGTCCGAGCTCAATGTCGCCGTTGCCGGTCACGGACAGGTCCGCGGGGATCTTCAGTCCGAGCTGATGTGCGGCCACCATGGCCCCGACGGCGATCGTGTCGTTGTAACAGACCAGCGCCGTGACTTCCGGACATCGGCGTCTTAGTTCACGGAACGCTCGTTCGCCATCGGCACGCAGGCGAACGCCTTCAATGATTCTGTCCGAAGCCGGCGCGATTCGTAACTTCCTCAGGTGATTGATCACTAGGGCGAACGCGGGATCTTGGCCCAGCCAAAGAAGGCCAAATTCACGGTGGCCGAGGTGGTGCAAGTGATCGAGCAAACGGATACAAGCTTCGTCCTGAGAGAATTCCGTGCCGCAGACTATGTCCGGGTGCGTGTTGCTTCGCATGAGTTCGGCGGCGGGAAATCCCTGGTCGATGATCTGTCGCAACTCCTCCGGCAGGGGGGCGGCGTGAATAATGACACCGTCGGCCTGCCCTCGCAGATATGTTTCCTCACGGCTTTCGAGGCTCGGGGTCTGGAAGATCGTGGACAGATAGTACCCAAGCTCCGCGGCGGCTGATTTGATCTCTTCGATGAGGACCGGCGCCCATTGATCGTGCATATCGCGGATGAGCAGGGCAAGGGTCCTGGTTCTTCCTGCCCGGAGGGCCTGGGCGGCGCGATTGGGGACGTAGTGCATTCGCTTGGCGGCGTCAAAGACTCGGCGCTTGACGGCTGGACTGATCGGGCGTCGTCCGCTGAAGGCCAGACTGGCGGCGCTGCGGGACACACCGGCAGCGCGGGCCACATCCGCCATGGTCGGTTGACGATTGTCTGTATGTGCATGTTTTGTCTTGGCCATATTGAAACTGCCGTTCACACGTGTGAATATTATATCGGAAAGGTAATGGCAATGCAAGAGGCGGTGCTTAAATATCCGCCATATTGCTCTCCAGGCGGGGATCACACGAGTGAATGATGAGCGAGTTGTACCAAATGCCAATATGTGCATGTGAGCCCGTGGTTGTTACAGGTTCGCGACGAGTTGTCGTGCGGTTTCGGCGATTGTGGTTTCGGCGCCGGCCGCCAGGATGCTGCAGATGCACTCATAGTCGCCGTTGGGGCGTTCCGACTCCGTGGGGATGTAGCCGATATCGCCGTTGGCTTCGGTGAAGCTGATCAGTCGTTGATTGCGCGATTTCGCCAGTTGGAACGCCGGTTGGGGCGTTTGCCAGAACACTTCCGCGGGCAGGCCGAGGAAGATCACGTCGTCTAACGCGAGAATGGGCATGCAGGCGGTGACTTGGCGTTTGCGGTACTGTTCCTGGGTGAGATAGTGGTAGAGTTCGTAGAAACACGAATGGTGTTCCAGGAAATTGATCCGGTCGGCGAGATACTTTAATTGTTTCGGTGTGGCGATCTTTCGGATGCGATGGAATTCGTCCCGCAATTGCCCAGCCTGGCGTTTGGCTTCATCGAGGTCATTCAGCAGGTCCTCGCGAATGGGTAACGTCAGTTCATGGGGAACGAATTTCAGACGCTCGCACGGCTGATACGTTTTCTGGCCGGGTATATGAGGCAAGAAGGCGTCGACGAGCGCATTTCCGATTCGCTGGGCCTCGGCGAAACTGGCGGCGGGGTCTTTCTGCGGCATCCAGGGCACGGTGATTGAAAGATCATTGGTCGGGAAAGAAGGCTCGGGCCACTGTGCCTTTTCCCACGGTGCGATATTTCCGCACGGACCGCTCAGAAAGCAGCAAGGTCCACCGAATGCGGCCTCCATCCGGCGCTTGACCTGGCCTGGGTAGTCGGCGCTGTAGTGCCGCTGGGTGGTGTGGCCGGCGATGCAGGGGTGGGCGGCGTAGCGAAAAATGCTTCCGATAGGACGATGATCGAGCGTCTGAAAGAACACGCCCTGGATCAGGCCGTCGGTGGGCCCGTCGTAGATCATGGGTTCGAGCAGTTTCGGATCAGCGATGGGCCGACCCATCCAGTGGGCCAATCGGGCCCGGTTGAGCGGTCCGCCATCGGGCTCGCCGTTACGATCCTCATACCCCAGCCAGAGCGTGAACGTGCCGATTCCTTCGAGTTGCTTTCGGCGGTTGATGTTGAACTGTCGTCCCGTGTCGACCTCGGCATAGGCCATCAGTGCCGGCTGAGCCTGCGATTGAGCCGTCTTGATGATCGTTGCCAGACAGTCGGCGAGACGATCCGGGTAGATATCGATTTCCTCCGGTGAGGTATGGTTGTGCGTGGGATGAAGGACAATGTCGTCAGGCGACAGCCCGCATTGAGCGGCAAGACGCTCGCGGACATTCCGGGCCATCGTGGGCGACAGGTAACAAAAGTCGATACTGATCAGGGCGACCCGGGTCTGGCCATTATCCACGTAACAGACGCAAGCCTGTAGCGGGTCGTGGACAGGCCATTTCGAGAGATACGTCTCTGTCACATCGCCCGACGCCATTCCAATGCGAACCGTATTCATTGCTCAAACTCGATTTTGTCCAGTGTAACCTGGTTTATGATACCGGCCAGCCAATCGCGGTGGAAGAGATAGACGGCTCCGTTCTCGCCGCCGATCATCAAGTCCGCTCGGCCGTCGTTGTCCCAATCCCACGTTGCGGGCTGAGTCTCGTGATGGCCGATATGGATGGGACCGTCAGGTGTCTTCATCTGCACGGGCTTCCTGAACCGGGGGCTCCGATTTGTCCCCACCTTCTCCAGCAAGGATACCGTCAGATTCGATCCGACGATCAAGTCATACGTTCCCGTTTGTGTCCAGTCGCAAGAGTACATCCAGACGAGTTGGTTCCGGTACAGGTTGGGAGGGACATCGTTGTTGGTGATGATCTTGCCATTGGTGTAGCGAAGGGGGATACCCGGTTTCAGGGTCGCGGGATCGTTTGTCTGCTTGAAGAGGCATATCTGTCCCAGATTGTCGGCGGTGAGGATTTCGAATCGCCCGTCGCCATCGAAGTCGATAACTGCCTGCCCCTTTCGCCAGCCGAAGGGATCCATTACGCCCTTGACCTTCAGCTCCTTTATCTCGCGAATGCGATTGGTCTTTGGGTTGTATTCCCTGAGCCAGAGGACGCGGTTGGTGTTTCCGGCCAGAATGATATCGAGCTTGCCGTCGTTGTCCCAGTCGCAGACAAAGGGCTTGAGTTGTCCGCAGTCGCGTTCGAGGTCATTATCGCCGAGAATGGCTTCCCGATTCAGGTGAATGATATTGTTCTTCGCATCGCGAATTTTGCGGGGAACATCAAACGCGGGCTTGTCTTTTCCACCGATGTTCTTCGCGAGGGTGATGAATCCCGGTTCATCGCCGCCGACGAGGTCCATTCGCCCGTCACCCGTCAGGTCGATGGGAGAGGGACGGACATAGCCCTCGAATTTGAGTTTGCAGCCTTCGCCGAGCAGACGGCCTGTGTCACGGTACGATTTGGGATCGAAGGGATTCTTCCCCACGCGCTTGAAGTAGTGAAAACCGTCGCCGGAATTGACGCTGGCGATCAGGCATCCATCGAAGGCTTTGTCGTTGACGAATCGGAACCCGAACGCCGTGTGTCCTTCGCTCCACGGACAATGCCCGGCGATCATCATCACGGGGCGATGGAAGGTTCCGACGTTCCGCCAGACTTCGATGACGGGCTTGGGGCGATGCCCGTAGTGCAGAAGGATCAATTCCTTCTTGCCGTCGCGGTCGATGTCGAAGTAGTCTATCGTGAACGTTCTGCCGTCTGGGAAGCTCGAAATCTTGCTCAGGTCTTTGGTCTCGGGGTCGATAGGTCGATCCGATCGCGAAAGCGGAATCACTTTGAACTTCGGTTTGGTTTGCGATCTGCCAACGTTGAGCATGATGTCGATCTGGCCGTAGTCTGTCCCGAAGTCGCAGTTGGCGGGTCCGAGGAGGATCGAGGGCTTGCCCGATCCGTCCCAATCGACAACTCGCATGGGGATGTGAAAGGCTGACGGCAGCGTCCTGGGCAGGGGGATCTTGACCGCCAGCTCGAGAACAGGCAGTCCGGCCGCGTCGAATTTTCCCGTGTTACGGTAGACGCGAATTCCCGCATGTCTGCTGCAGGTGATCAGATCCTGCCGGCCCGTTCCGAACCAGTCAAACGTGTCGACGCGAATGTAGTATTCGCTGATGAAGTCCTTCCGTGGCTTGAACTGCCAGAACTTGCCGGAGTCTGGCGCGTGCCAATACCGGCTGCCGTCTTGCTGGTCGACGCCGTCGGCATAGAGTCGCATGGGCGGCGCGAATCGCGGCTTGGCGTTCGTACCGATGTTCCGCCAGAAAAAGACGCCCGCCCACGGCATGCCTTGAGCGTTGGAATAATGACTGGTGGAGATCAGGTCGATCAAGCCGTCACCGTTCCAATCGACGGCGATGGGAATCTGGTGCATTCCCGGCACGCTGATGGGGCGCCAGCGCGGACCGTTGTAGAAAATTTCATCGCCGACGCCGACCATCGGCCGATAGGGGGCGGGCGCCAGTAGGCCATCGGCGGCGCGGATCGCAAACTCGCACCACCATTCGCCGCCTGCTTGCGGCTGATCGGCGCGCCAGGCGATCCATCCGCGATTACCATAATACAGTCGTTCGTCGACTTGAACGGGGTACGTTTTGATCTTTCCGCTCACCCGCCGTTTGACGACGATGGTGTGTGGGTCGATCAGGCCTTGAATCTTCGATTGGCGGAGAAATGGATCGAAGTCGATTTCCTTTTTGACGGGAGTTGAGGTTCCGCACCGGGCGTCGAAACTGACGGTGAAATTGAGTCTGAGTGTCATGGACTGCTCCTTTAACCGTCATGACAGTGTAGTGAGGCTGCAAAAGGGCGTCAATGGATAAAATTGACGTTGCACTTGCCCGGCGGGGCAAGTAAGGTGTGAGCATGGATACGATGGAACGCGACGAATATTTCATGCGACAGGCCCTTCGGCTGGCGGAGGCGGCCTTTGAGGACGAGGAAGTCCCCGTAGGCGCCATCGTCGTGCGCGAGGGAAAAGTGATCGGCAAGGGCTACAATCAGCGGCGACTTTTGAAGGACCCGACGGCGCACGCGGAGATCCTGGCGATCACGGCGGCGGCGAGCGCGGTGGACGATTGGCGATTGAGCGAATGCACGCTATATGTGACGCTGGAGCCGTGTACGATGTGCGCGGGGGCTATAGTGCTGGCGAGGATTGATCGAGTAGTTTACGGTGCGACAGACCCCAAGGCCGGCGCGGTTCACAGCCTGTATGAAATCCTCTCCGATTCCCGGCTGAACCATCAATCCGAAGTCGTGCCGGGGGTGCTGGCGGAAGAATGTGGGTCGCTATTGACGGAGTTCTTTCGGCAGCAGAGGTTAAAGGGGAAGAAGTAGAAAACGGGTTATTTCTTCTGGCTGTTCTGGCGTTTCTTCGCCCGTTCGCGGAGATACGCTTCGATGAAGTCCTGGATTTCCCCATCGAGCACGCCTTGTGTGTTGGACGTTTCGTGATCCGTGCGGTGATCTTTCACCATCTGGTAGGGGTGAAGGACGTAACTGCGGATTTGATGGCCCCAGGCGATTTCGCCTTTCTCGCCCACCAACGATGCCAGCTCCTGATCGCGTTTCTGCTGTTCGAGCCGGAAGAGTTTTCCCTTTAAAATGGACATGGCCATCCGCCGATTCTGGTGCTGGGACCGCTCGTTCTGGCAGGCAACGACGATTCCCGTGGGCAGGTGCGTCAGCCGCACAGCCGAAGAGACCTTGTTGACGTTTTGCCCGCCGGCGCCGCCCGAACGGTACGTGTCGACGCGGAGGTCCTCGTCCTTGATTTGAATATCGATATCGTCGGCGAACTCCGGCACGACGTCGACCGCGGCGAAACTTGTGTGCCGGCGATGATTGGAGTCAAAGGGGCTGATGCGCACCAACCGATGCACGCCCATTTCGCACGACATATATCCGTAAGGGTAGGGTCCGCCTTTGACGAGAATGGTAATGGATTGAATTCCCGCTTCTTCGCCTTCCTTGCGGGACACTTCCTCGACATCGTAACCTGCCCGCTGGAAGTATCGCAGGTACATCCGGCAAAGCATTTCCGCCCAGTCGCAGCTTTCGGTTCCGCCCGCGCCGGCCTGGATGCTGAAGTAGCAGTTAAGCTGATCGTAGTCGCCGTTCAGAAGCCCCTGGAGTTCCAGCTTGGACAGTTGGGTATTCAGGGACTCGATCTCCTTGCCGACCTCGGCGTAGGAGGCTTCATCGTTCTCTTCGCGGGCCAGTTCGAGAAGTACGTCCAGGTCATCAAGACGGGAGCTGAACTGTTCCAGGGAATCCACGATCCATTTGACGCTTTTGAGTTCCGCGACGACTTGTTGCGCGGTCTCGGCGTTATCCCAGAAGCCGGGCTGGGATAGCTTGCTTTCCAATTCGGACAGGCGGTTCTTTTTCCCCTCGTAGTCAAAGACTGTCCCGCAGCGAGTGCGCGCGGGCCTTGAGTTGTTCGATGTTCGAATCAAAACTTTCTATCGCGATTTTTTCTGCCATTTGTCCTCGATTCAGAACGGCCAATAAGCAGGCGAGTACAAACTCACCTCAGGATCCGTAGCCTGACGGACGGTCACTGACAGCACGATAAATTATACCACCTGGACCCGGCGTCCGACTTTGCGCTTGCGATTGATCGTCTTTCGTCCGTTGCGCGTTTTCATCCGGTTCCGGAATCCGACCTTCTTGCTGCGGTGCCGTTTGCTCACTTTGTGCGGATAATGCATATTCAGAGACTCCTTGTACTCGTTCCTGAAATCTCAACTTAAAGCGAAAACTCTAATTATAACATCCTACCCGGGTAAATTCCAGCCCTATTCGCCGAACATATGCTCCTTATCGACATAGTCGAGGATCAGGTGCATCAGCTGAGTACCCGTCAGTTGGCCGAGGGATCCGCCGGCGCAGTTGAGTTCGGTGAATTTGGCTCGTCCGTCGGGTCGGCAGTTGGCGTTCCAGAAAAGAATGGGGGCCGGGTCGGCGGTGTGGCGTTTGGCCGCCACGGGCGTACTGTGGTCGCCGGTCAAGATAATCGTATCGAACTTGCCGATAACCTTGCTGAAGAACTCGGCGTCGGCCCGGTCGATCATCTTGGTCTTGCTTTCGGCGTTTCCATCGTGCCCGCCGGAGTCGGTACCTTTGATATGAACAAAGACCAGGTCGTATTTGCCGATGGCATCGAGGGCGACCTGGGCCTTGTTGTTCAGGTTCGTGGCCCCGGTCCCCGTCGCGCCGGGAACGTTGACGACGTCCATACCGACGAACTTGGCCACGCCTTTATACAACGCGCCGCCCGCGATGCAGATGGCCTTGAGGCCGAAGCGGTCCTTCACGCTGGGGACCTGTTCGAAGAGTCCCGCGCCGCGGAGAACAGCCATATTGGCGGGTTTCAGACCCTTGGCCACGCGTTCCTTGTTGACCGGGTGATCCTTGAGCAGCTCAAAAGCCTTTTTCGTGAACGCATTCATGATCCGGGCGATCTTTTCGCCGGATTTGTCGGTGGCCTTGGCTTCGCAGACCGGTTGGTTGGTCTCGTGCGGATCGGTATTGCCCACCGCAGCCGAGAGGTCCGGACCGCAGAAGACCACGGCGCCGCGGTGTTCCACCGTGTGAATGGCGCGGATGGTGACGTCCTCGATCTTCATATTGTCGAGGGTCTGATAAATCTTGTCCATGCCGTAGTCAGCTCGTCCAGCCCGTCGGTCGAGAATAATCATCTTATCGTCGATCGTGCACAGATTGGCGCGGAAGGAGACGTCGCCGGACTTCAGGTCCACGCCCGCTCCAAGGGCTTCGAAGGGTCCGCGACCCTTGTAGTACTCATGCGGATCGTATCCAAACAGGGCCAGGTGGGCGGTATCGGAACCGGGCAGTTGTCCCGGTCCGAGGGTATAGAGCAATCCCATGGCGCAACTCGGCGCCAGTTTGTCCAGATTCGGCGTATTGGCCTTGGAGAGCGGTGTTTCTTTGCCCCGGTCTCCCAATCCGTCCATAACCACCAGTAGTGCGTTCGGCATCGTATGGGTCTCCTCTTTTCTGGGTTCAATTTTTCAGAATTGGTGACATCATAATCATAAACGCCCGGCAAGGCAACAATTTGTCGGGTGTTTTAGACCCTGGCGACTATTTTCCCTTGTCGGAGCTTCCATCCCGACTGGCCAAGGTCGTTTGCCCGCTATCGTCGGACATCAACTCCGTTACGCCCGCCTTGACCACCTTGTACGCTTTCTTGGCGATGAACATTGTGCATCCGGACGGCATCGCGAGGCAGCAAGACAGCACAATCACGAGAACAAAGCGATATCCCCATCTTACTTTGCATGGTCTCATGACACATTCCCCCCATGATAATCCTGACGACAGTATACCATAACTTCCGATACGTGTGCGGAATTCCGGGATGTTCATGGGCGGCAGGGCGATAGCGATACTCTCGGGTCCGGTCAGGTTGACGAGGAAACCTTCGGCGCATCGTGACGCACGAAGTGGATAAAGACATCCTCCAGACGTATCGGAACGGTTCGAACCTGGTATTTCCCGAGGTCGGACTTCTTCATAATGTGCGTAATCCGCTCCATCATCTCCTGAGGCTCCCGGCTGAAGAGATGAAGCTTTCTCCCAAAGAAGACGACCGGTCCAATGGCTTGTTCGAGCGTTTTGCGGGCCTGCTGGTACTGGTCGCATACCACTTCAAGTAGCGAGCCCTTTTCCTGTTCCGTCTGATTCTTCAACTCCTGCGGCGTGCCCATGGCGACGAGCTTTCCACCGTTGATCATGGCCAGGCGGTCGCAAAATTCGGCTTCGTCCATGTAGTGCGTGGTCAACAGAAGGGTGATACCGAGTTTCCGGGACAGGAAGCGGACGATCTCCCAGAATCGCTCCCGCGCCAGTGGATCGACGCCGCTCGTGGGCTCGTCGAGAAAGAGCACGTCGGGCAGATGGACCATGGAACAGGCTAGGGCAACCCGTTGCTTCAGTCCGACGGGCAATTCGTCGGTCATTCGCCGCTCAAAGCCAGCCAGTCCGACCATGTCCAGCAACTCTGCGGGGTCCAGGACCGCGTGGTCCTGCTTCCCATAGATACTGCGATAGAGGCTCAGATTCTCGCGGACTTCCAGATCGCGATACAGCGAGAACTTTTGGGACATATACCCGATCCGGTTCTTCAGGCGGTTTCGCTGGCGGGTAATATGATGCCCGGCGATATAGGCTTCCCCGCTGGTGGCGGATAGTATTCCACAAAGCATCTTGATCGCCGTGGTCTTGCCCGCCCCGTTGGGTCCGAGGAATCCGAAGATCTCCCCGGGCATGATATCAAAGCTGACGCGGTCCACCGCGGTGAAATTGCCGAATTTCTTCGTCAAGTCCATGACCCGGACAACCGGTTCGTTCTTTCGGACGCCCAGGTGAATGCTCGTCTGGGCAAGCTTGTCCAGATTAGCTCGGATATGGTGCTGCTCGGACTCTCGAGCGAGTTTGTCCACAAAGATCTGGCTCAGGTCCTCAGACCTGGACTCGGCCTGCAGATGGATCGGGTCGCCTTCGAGCAATATTCGCCCACTATGGACCATGGCGATTCGATGGCATCGTTCGGCTTCATCCATATAACTTGTGGCAATCACGACCGTCATACTTTCGTTCATGACCAGATCATTGATGATCGTCCACAGGTCGCGGCGGGATACGGGATCGACGCCGGTGGTCGGCTCGTCGAGGATCAGGATTCGCGGGTGGTGTATCAACGTACAGCACAGTGCGAGTTTCTGCTGCATCCCGCCCGAGAGCTGGCTGGCCAGGCGATCCTGGAAATTCGAGAGTTGAGTTACCTCCAGCAGTTGTTCGCTTCGACGGCGGGCGAGTTCAGGCTCCACGTGATAGAGGTCGGCGAAGAAGTCGATATTCTGACGGATACTGAGCTTGCCCGATAGGACCAATCCCAAGCCCTGGGGCATGAATCCGAGAACGCTGTGAACGGATTCGGGATCCCGGATGACGTCATGTCCAAGTACGGCACACGTTCCGGCGTTGGGTTGGGTCAGTCCGGACATTATCTTCAGGACGGTACTCTTTCCCGCTCCATCGGGTCCCACCAAACCGAAGATCTGGCCTACGGGAATCTCAATATCAACCTTTTCCACCGCAACGGTGTTTCGGTATTCTTTGCGCAGACCGGTCGCGAGGATGGCGGGGACTTGACTGGAGTTCAATGCGCCCATTCACTCACTATCGCAGATCGGCCGGCAGACACCAGGGGGCGGCGGAGTCATACTTGATGACGGCGTCCGCAGGCATTCCCGGCTTGAAGGTTCGGGACGTGTTGTCGACCCGGAGTTCGACTCCGAACACAAGTTTTACACGTTGCTGCGGCGTATCGACGCTCTTGGGGGTGAATTCCGCCTGCTGATTGATCTTGGTGATCTTCGCGTCGAAGACCTTATCCGGGAACGCGTCGAGGTAGATGCGAGCAGGATCGTTCAGCTTGATCTTGCCGATCTCGTTGTTTGGCAGGTATCCTTTGAGGTACAGTTTGTCGAAATCCACCGCCACCAGAACCGTGGCGCCCGCGGCGACGATTTCGCCCGGTTCCACGACCCGAGTGACTACGATTCCGTCGCACGGGGCGAAAATCTTGGTATCGCGAAGCTGAATTTCAAACATTCGAGCGCTGGCTTGGGCGGCCTGTAACTGGGCCTTGGCGATACCCACCGCCGCATTGGCCTGGCGGACCGTACTTTCCATAACGGCCAAATCGTGCTCCTGCATCTTGATCTCGGACCGCCTGGCTTCCGCCAGCTTCAGCGCATCATGAGCCTGCTCCAGTCGCCGCTCCGCCATACGCCCCGCCGCCTTCTGGGCCTGAAGGGCATCACGCGCAAATGTCAACTCCAAGTCGCTGGCGGCATTTTCCTTCTGCAGCTTCACCGCATGATCGTATTCCGTCTGGGCCTTACTGAGCAGGGCCTTGGCCTGGTCAAGTGCCGCCTCGGCCTCCTTGACGGCCGATCCTGTCTGCAGAATGTTAAGTTCCGTCTGCTGCTTGATCAACGCCAACCCGATTCGGGCCTTGGCGAGTTGCTCCTGAGAACGGAAGACCTGCTCTGTGGCGCTTTCCAGATTATGTTCCGCCTGGCGTACGTTCGCCTGGGCCTGATCAAATCCGGCTTGAACATCGCTGGATTCCAGTTCGACCAGCAACGTTCCCGCCCGGACTTCTTGTCCTTCCTGAGCATGAACCTTGGCCACTCGACCGGGCAGTTTGGTTCCGATCGCTACCTCTACTCCCTCAATCCGGCCATTGACCAGCAGAACGCCGGTGCGGCTTGAGTTTGTAACCTTCCACAGAAAAGTGGGTATGCCGACGACTAGACCTGCCGCCAGACTAAACACCAACGTCGTTTGTGCCAGGTATACTTTTCTCATATTTTCGCTTGGCCACCTTGCCTCTGTAATAACCTTAACATCCGTTAAATGTTCTCTTTATACAAGCGTACGTCTATTATGTCCAGTAACTTTTTACCTTTCCACGAACTCCTTACGTCAGTACGATGCTCTCGGTCGATCAATCGGTAAGACGCTTTTGGCGTCGACAATGCGGATCAGAAGCGGGCTATTCTTGTGATAAACTATCACTAAAAATGGTTAAGTCGTGTCAGTCTATCTGTCTATATCGGCAAAATCACGGCACCCCGATAGCTTTTTTGCCCGCTGCAGTGGCATCTGGAATTGCCGTAACGTCTGTCTGCCAGCGAAGCTATCGAGCCGGCAGTTAGTTACGTTTTCACCTGAAAACGATCGATGCTGAACAGATCGACAGCGGGTTTTCGCCGGGATTCATCCATCGGAGCGTTCAAGTCCGGGCTGGCGGGGAATCCAAGCGGGGTCATGGCCACCACTTTGACCGAATCGGGGATGTCGAGCAGCTTCTTCACCTCAGATTCCTTGAATGCGCCGATCCAGCAGGTGCCCAAACCCTCTGCCACAGCGGCAAGCGTCAGATGATCCAGGGCAATGGCCAGATCAACGTCAACACTGTTCCCGTATCCTCCCATTCGTTTGTAGGCCTGATCTGGAAATCCGCAGGCCACGACAATGACAGGTGCACCAGCCATCCAACTTTGACCGCATGACGCCTGGGCTACGGCATTGCGGAGCTTCTCGTCCATCACGAGTATGAAACGCCAGGGCTGAAGATTGCACGCCGAGGGTGCGCAACGTAGAGACTGCTTCATACGTTCCAGAACATCCGCGGGAAGGGGCTTGGACGAATATGCCCGTACGCTTCGCCGAGTTCGAATTGCCTGCATCACGTCCATGGGTCACCTCCGATCAAAGAAACATCTCATCATTAAACCCGCCATGGCAGACATAATCAAGTCGGCTTTGGAAACGATCCTGTGGATCAACTGACTTGAAGCCGGAAAAGCGAGAAAGTGTCAGGAACAAACACCCTTCTGCCCAGATGTGTAACTGCTCCGAACCGAGCCCCAAGCGGTCCCCCTATGTGGTTAGCGGATTTGTCTCCGCATCGCCAAGCCAGTTCCGCCAGGGAGCAGCAAGTAAGTAAGTGGCTCAGGTACCACGCCTTATCTGGATTCGCCATAGTGCTGTTGGAGGAGCAGATAGTCTGAAAAGTCAACATCAGAATCCAAGTCAAGATCGCCTTCGAACCACGTGGCGTCTGTCTCGCCAAAATGCTCGCTGAGAATAAGATAATCCATGTACCCGACGCTATTATCAAGGTTTATATCGCCCATTAACGGAAGGAAACTTGATATCCAGCTCGCGTACTCACTGACACGGATACTGGAACAGGAGTCTCCATACCGAGGCCAATGTGTACTGTCCTTATACCCGATCGTAGAGTTGATGCCTGCCACCTTGAGGATTCCGTTCTGCTTGATGAAAACGGATCCACCCGAATCACCATCGGCAACCATAACCTCTTTGTCCGCCCCCAGTGATCCTCCTGGCTGGCCGACGGTAGCTGGATCATCAAAGTCCATTTTGATGGTCTTTATGAAGCTCCCACCGATACTGTCGATTTGGTTATATCCGAACCGCTTGGTTCCCCGGGGATAATTGGGGTCGCCGCCCGCTCCCACGGTGGCGGGGGTCCCGCTCATTCCGTAGCCGACGAGAATGCCTGTCTGTCCTACTTCGTCAAGTAAAGTGTATAGCTTATATCCCGGAAGCCCCACATAATTATTCGGATCCAGTGTAATCACAGCCAGGTCAACGGTACTATGGAGGGAAACGTTGGCGGAAGTCCAGCTATAGGTGTGCCTTCCTGAGGGCAGATCAAGAGAAAATGTACCGCTACCGTATGGAACTCCGTTATAGCTGACACAATGCTTGGCCGTCAAAACATGCCAAGGTCCGATAAGGACGCCCGTGGTTCCGCCTGAAGTACTTATATATCCCACGCGATCAAATTCAGATGGGGGGGTGACTACATGCAAAGAAGGGTCGTCGCTGACAACCAAACCAAATGCTTGCCCCGCTAATAGCAGCCAAAAACAAATACAGGCAATCACCCCTTCCGAGCCTCTAGAGCCTTGCGGTAGCCCCATTGTCATTCCTCATTAGAAAGGGCTTCATCTTGACACAACTCCAGATATTATCAGAACCTCTGTCGAAAGTCAATGGGTTATAAGCGAATTTTAACTGAACGGTTAATCCATACTTGCTATCCAATAAATAAGAAGGGCCAAAGAGCAATGTCATCGCTCTTTGGCCCAAATGTGATCTACAAAAGCACTAGACTTTGCGTCGTCCAACCGCCATGAGGCTGAACACCAGCAGGCTCAGGATCGATGCGGGCTCTGGAATCAATACTTCAAGTGTTATGTTATCTGTAATACTCTTCTTCTGGATATAGGCGGTGCTCTCGCTACCCGCACCGGTAAAAAGATTGTTGTTGAAACTGAAGAAGACGTGCGTCCAGCCCATGCCTGTCATGTCTATTTCAAGTGTACCCACAAAGGAGACAAACCCGATACTTGGACGGGCGTAATACCCGCCTCCCTCAACCGGATTCGCTGTACCGGGAGGACTCACGCTCAGCCCTGTGAAGAGCGGATCGGCAAACTCATCCTCAAGATTGGTGACTACCAGAAGTCCCGTGATCTCTGCATGGGCACTGCTGCCAGTGAGGGTACAATCGCCGATTTCCCGGATGATGATCTTCTCCAACTCCTTACCCGCAGGAGCCGTGATCTCCATCGTCAGGGTTGCCTGAGTCCCCTCGGAGGAATTTCCCGCGGAATACGAAGAAAAGTTGGTCGGCGTGAACGCCAAACGGTTGCCTATTCGCCTGGGTGCACCAAAATGCGGAATATTGGGATCAGTTCCCGAATCCTCTTGGATGAATGTGAAACTGACTTGATTCGGATCGATCTTGTCCGGATAGTCAATAGGCGTTGCCTGCACAACACAAACGACGCCGAACAAGCTCACTATTGTCGCCCAAAGCCACTTTCTATCCATTCCACGCCTCCTTTTCCGTTTCGCAGAATCCACCTAAAACGTCCTGCCACTCCATCAGCACGAAGGCACTCAAGAGATCTATCATCGATTCTCAGCTTCGTTTCCGCAGTAATCCCAACACACCCAACAAAACCAGTCCGATGGTGGTTGGTTCGGGAATAACCACTTCGATAGAGCCAGCCACGCTCTCCAATTGCTTGGTGATGCTGGCATTGGTCCCTGCCTGGGAATGGGCTGTCAATGTGTTGGTGAGCACCAAATCAATCTTCTTGATCCCGGTTGTTGAAAGATCGATCAACAGGCTGTTCCCTGAGCTCCATTGCCCAGTTGTAAACGTCGGTCTGGCCCATAATCCGTTGTAGCTTGCCTCTGCGGTTCCGTAGTTCGGCCAGATACCATCTGCATCCGTCAAGGTCAGTGTGGCTAGGACACTGGCATTCGTGGTGCTGTCGCCCGAAATGCTCAGCGAATACTGCCCCAGTTCGGACACTTTGATTGCCTTTAGGGAATTTCCCCCAAACGCTTCGATGGTCAAACGCAGGACGCCCTGTGTGGTATCAGATGTTCCGTTCGATGCCGTGGCATTGAAACTAGCCGAGCCAAAGGTCAACTTATTTCCACTTCGGGTGGGTGCACCATACAGGGCAACATTTGGATCTGTACTGGAATCCTCTTGTATGTTCGTGAATGCCACCAAGTTGCCACCGCCAGGCCAGGAAGGATAATAAATTGGGGAAGAGTAGGCGGATGGTGCAAGGCTCAGCAATAAGGCGACCGAACACACAGCAACACACACTGTCACTTTCATTCCTTTTCTCCTTTGCTCGATGTTACTCAATGCAACTTCGAAAAAACCTGTTCTCCCGAACCCGTATTTCGACATGCAGGAAACCTACCAGATCGGCACATAAAAAAACACTTGGGACAGAGCGTTCTCACAAAGCTCTCTCCCAAGTGCTACCGTCAGTATATCAGTTTATAAAAAAACAATCAATAGGGAATAAGTGTTAATTTTCAGTTTTTTCTGTCGTATGATCCTCTCCGTCTTCGGGATACTCCCAACACAAGGCTGCCGAGTATCGCCAGCCCCAGAGTTCCCGGCTCGGGAATGGTCTGCCCCCCGGTATAGCCGAAATTGCTTGAAAGCAGCAGGTAATCGGAGATGTCCACCTGTCCGTCGATGTTGCAGTCCCCCTGATACCAGTTGGGCTGAGTCTGTCCGAAGTTCATGGCGAAGTCCAGGTAATCTGAGAAATTCACCAATCCATCGACGTTAACGTCTCCATCTACCGAGGGATACATCGCCAAGTAGGCGGTGGCGTATCCTGTACCCTGCCACCAGCCGGTGATCTTGTTGTCGTCATCTAAGATTTTAAGGGATATGGGGTTACGGATGCCTGGGGTCAGCCCGAGAGCCACAAGCTGGTCATAGGAGAAATTCAGGCCCTGCCCGTAGGCATCGTCATACAGGCCGTCGCCGTCGAGGTCCCAGTTCCAGGCGGTAATGGCGCCGCCATCCGGATCGGATCCCGAACCGATGAGTGTGGCCGACCCGCCACGACGCGCCCCGCTGTCTCCGCCCATCCCAGCCACGGGATTTACCAGGACCGGCATGGCGATCCCGCTCTGAATAGTGGTTACCCCTTCATTGTCGGTCACCCGAAGCGTTACAGTCTGATTCTCGTTGGCGGTGATGCCCAAGGCGGTGAAGTCGCTGTAATAGATTCGAATATTACTTGCACCACTCTTTTCGTAATATCCATCATTATTCAGGTCCCATTCATAGGTGACAATCCCGGCGGCCGGGTTTTCTGTATGATCGGGGTCCTGCGAGCCGTTATCGATCAGGTTGTCCCAGTCCCACTGGCTGGGTACGGCGTTGGGATCGCCCAGCCATCCGTATTGTGCCCTGCCCGCGGCTATCGGCGGGGTGTACACCGCCACAGTGGATGTAGTGGTCGAAGTCACACCTTCATTGTCGGTTACCCGCAATTGAATCGTTCGGCCTTCCGTTGGTCCGACCATGCTGTAGAGTTGACTGTAGTTCAGATACGGGCTGGCACCGGAGGTTTCAAACGTCCCATCGTTGTTCATATCCCACAAATAAGATGTCAGCGATCCGCCGTCGGGGTCATAGGAGCCTGCGCTGGAAAAAGCTACTGCTCCGCCCGGATTGACTCCATATCCTCCATTGGCCACAGCTGTCGGGGGCGTGTAGACCGCGATCGTTGAGGTGGCATAGCCAGCCCTTCCTTCGTCATCCACCACTTGAAGTCTCACTGATCTACCCTCAGTCGGGCCGAGAATGCTATAAAGCTGCTCATAATTCAACGTTGCCATAGAACCGGAGGCATCCCACGTTCCGTCATTCCCCACATCCCAAAAGAACGAAGCCAACCCGCCTCCGTTATTGTAGTATGTTGCGTTCGTATTCCACGTGATTGAATCCGGATCGTAAGATCCCGCACTGGACAACGTGATCGATCCGCCCGGGTTCACTCCATACGTTCCGCTAATGGCCGCAACCGTGTCGCGTTTGGCCAGGAAATAATCCGTCAAGAACGCCTTGGCCAATTTCTGCGCGATCGTCATTCCCTGCCATGCGGCTGTGCGATTGTCACTAATCGAAGTAAGACCCAGCCAGTTCACTTTGCTCTTGAGCCAATTTGCATTGGCAATGCAATCGTTATAAAATTGTGGAATGACTTGAGACATTGTGCCCGCATAGGTGGTTGACGGCGGTCCGGGATAACTGGACCATGATTCCGCCTGTGCTTCAAGGAGCCCCTCGATGGTCGAATTGACAAAAACCTCATTGGCCGGACTGTGTCCCAAAGGAACGCCGACATCCATTACATCGTGCATCAGGTACTTAAGGCGACGAGTTTCGTCCATGCCTGAGGTTATGTACCATTTGGATGGGCTGTTCACGTAATACACGTATTCACGGTTCACAAAAGTCGTCCACTGCCCTGTGTGGAAGGGTGCCCATTGGGAATCGCTCTTATCGTTATCCAGATCACCGGAGCCGTTGATTACCGCGTTCCGGTCGATTCCGAATTCGGTCAAAAAGTTCGAAATGTCGGGATCGGAGAAGATATTCGCCGTAAGGGCCTCGTGCGTGTAAACTGGTCCCCATGCATAGACGATTGAGTTGAAGCTTACCACAGATATGGAGACTAGAAGGAACAGACTTTTTTTCATATTGCATCTCCGGGTAAAACTAATTAGTTAAGTGTAACAGAAACTGGTAATAATGGTCAAGTCCTAATTTTCCTGTCAAATGAGTTTGGCATGGGTTCCTCCTTGGGGC
>CAZLZE010000019.1:0-53027 GCA_964563935.1 uncultured Phycisphaerae bacterium
GCATTCCCCCTCGATCCTTGAGCCCATGCCGGGACCGTGGTGCGGGTACGAGATTTACGGTATGGATGTGGTTGAAGCCTGGAAACGAATCTTCGACTGGCATAAGCGTCATGGTTTGGACAGCATTATTACGCAGATTTCCTCGCATTTCCGGGATCGAACGATCCTGGGTTGGGGATTTCAGTATGTTCTGAACTTCGATCGCTTTCCGGAGGCCCGTACTTTCAGCCCGGAGTTTGTCACTCGCAATCGCCGGCGGATGACGCAGGTTCTCGAACAGGCGGAGAAGTTTGGAATCAACCTGTTTATCCACCACTACAATTTCAACGCACCGAAGAATTTCGTCGAAGCCCATCCGGAGTTGCTGGCTAAGTGGAATGTAACTGCGAACCTGAAGGACGTGCCGTTCATGAGCCAGAGCCGGCTGGTGTGCGACCGGATCGGTACGCTCTACGGGAATATCTGCTGGCGGGAGCCGGTGTATAGGGAATTCATGGTAAGCGTTTGGGAGGAACTGTTTGATACATTTCCCTCGCTGACTGGCATTCTGACCACGCCGGGAGAGAATCAGTATTGCCTGTGTCCGGATTGTACACGGGGCGCGAAGTCGTATGATGGCGGAGAACTCCTGCGGGCGCGAAACGCCGTCGCTCATGAGTTTCTGGGTGATTTTTGCCGAACCTTCCGTGATACGATGCAAAAGCATCAGAAACTCGGCATCATGCGATTGTGGGGGATCAAAGTGTCCTCGGAGGAGGAGGTCGATACGAGTCTCTATCCCAAAGATATTCCCTACATGATTAAGTATCACTGGTTCGACATCATCGACACCGGTCCGGACCCGCTGATTGCCGATTGGATTGGACGCGGATATGACGTGTGGGTCTCTAAAGAAATCTTTGGTGAAAACGCCGGTCCCGTTGAATGGAATCGGCCGGCGTATCTGCGGGATCTGATTCAGAAATGCCGCGATCTTGGCGTGAAATCTCTTTTCAGTCACCAGAACAACGACTGGGGCACGGCGGGGATTCCCGGCTGGCTTCAGGGTTTGAATCTCAAGTGCTTCGCCCGGTACTTGAATCATCCGGGAGAAAAGGACCTTGACTGGGTGAATTCGGAGTACGCTGCCAAGTTTGGCAAGTGCGGACTCACGATTCGCAAAGCGGTCGAGCAATATTGCGATTTTGTTTTCAATATTTCCAAGATCGTCAAGATCGGTGGGGAGGGGTATACATTCAATGTACCCCATCCGCTGTATCCGGGCGTCGGTCGGATCGGCAACCGGGTGGATGCCTGGGTACGGGGCGATCTGGGCGAGCTTGCAGACTATATCGAATATGCCCAAGCCCACGGGTGGGATTCCGATCTGTTTGAAACGCTGAATATGAAGGAACGGGATCCTTTTTTTGTACTGGCCAGGATGATTGACAACGCGAAAGCGGCTCTCGAAACGCTGGAACCGTTGCGTCCGCAGATTTCTTCCGAGGCTCTGGGGGAGTACGAATGGATTTTGACCAGCGCCCGGCTGTGTCTGCATCAGGCACAGGAGTATTTGCATATGTGTCGGACGGCGGTGTTGCGGGCGGCCTGGCTGGGCGAAAAGCGGCCTGACATTCGAACGCAATTGAAGGATCGCGCCCTTGCGGAAATGAAAGAAGCGATTCGAGCCGTGGAACAGGTTCGTGAAGATCTGCTGGAGCTCCAGACGTCGTCGATGGATTTTCATCGGACCCTTCGAGGCCCGGCGTCCAATCTTCCAACTGACCAGCGGACGTTCTATCTGGGAAATCGGACGGCGGAGTTGGAGCGGCTGCAACAGGAATTGGGATCGTAACAGATAACGAGGAGAGTATTCGTAATGAAACAGTGGAAAGTGGCGCAGATAGGTTGTGGCGCGATGGCCGCGGTTCACGCCACTCAGGTCTCGGAATTACCGGAGGCCGAATTGGCCTTGGCGGTTGACCTCGATGCGGAGAAAGCGAAAAACTTTGCCGATCGTTTCAAATTTGCGCGGAGCTGTTCGCGATGGGAAGACGTTCTGGACGACAAGACGATCGATATTGCCATTGTCGCCACCTACGCTGAAACCCATCATCAGATATGCAAAGCTCTTTTGGAGGCCGGAAAGCATGTCATTTGTGAGAAGCCTTATTCCATGGACCTCGCGGAAATTCGCGAGATTATCGAGGTGGTCAAGCGAACAGGTAAAAAGCTTCGGGTCAGCTTTGTCCTCCGGTTTAGTCCCCCCATGAGCATCGTCAAGGATTTGTTGGACAAGGGTGAGATCGGGCCGAAACCCTGGTTCTATCGCATGACCATGGCCCAGGCCCCGTCGCTTGCGGATGTCGACCGGGGTTGGAGTTATCTGGCCAATTTGATCAGCAACGCCGGTTCTGCTACCGCCGATTGCGGGATTCATTACGTGGATTTGTTTCGCTGGTGGTCCGGCGAGGAGGTGACGCATGTCAGTTCCATCGGAATTACCACCGAAGACAATCCTCGTCCGGCAGGCCATAACCTTGGTCTTCTGACCATGAATCTTTCCGGGGGGTCCGTCGGTTGGGTCGAAGACAACTGGGCCCGAGTCGCCCGCCCCTGGCAGGAAATGGAACTCATCGGTCCCGATGGACGGATATACTTCCAGTTTTGCAATTTTCGGCCTTCCCATCTCCAGCGGGAGGGGCACTGCATCGAACTTTTCTCCAAGAAAAATTACCGCACTCAGATTGTCCCGGTTCCGCTGAATACCGGCAAGCAAACCGGCCGGCAATTTCAGCGACTGATTCAACATATTGAAAACGATGAGGATGTGTCTGAACATCTGAACGATGTGTATAGATGTACCGAGGTCGTTCTGGCGGCTAACACCGCAGCCAGGGAAAAGCGAACCATCGAACTCCCGTTGCGGGTGTAGAACCGCTTTCACGGATGGGCAAGACACTCTCAAGCCAATGACCGAGAGATCAGTGCATTTGCGAACTGCTCATCTGCCCCTGGGCATATCGGAATACACCCAGAACATTCGGTGAGTCGGCCACCAAACATTGGCCAGGTAGTCCCGGGCCCTGACTCATCCCCACCTTTTTGGGAGCCTTGTCTTGCGCGGAGGGCCTGCCTACGCTTTTCTATGGTTGTTTCTAAAGGTTTAGAAAAGGCAGGAGGCCCTCGGATGCCACGCAAGGACGTATGTCGTTGGATACTTTATTTTATGCAGCATCTGCATCAAACCCAAGCCAAGACCCTGACCGAGGAATTGGTGGAGGAAAACTGGGGATGAGTCAGTGATGTTCAGTATTGACATTACACGAGTAATTTATTAAGATAACGGTATGAAAGAAAGTGGTGTGATAGTTAATAAGGATCATTGGCGGCCGGGACTGACGATGTCAGAGATTGCCCGGCGAGTGGGGGTGTCGCGGGCGGCGGTATCGGCGGTATTGAATCCCAATTACAAAACCATCAAAATTTCCCCCGAGACGCGGGCGAAGATTCAGAAGGTACTCGACACGACTCAGTATGTTCCCAACGCCATCGGCCAATCGCTCAAATCCCGGCGGACCGGACATCTTGGATTTATCCTCTCCGATACCATTGCGGGGGGTTGGGAAAACAACTACTTCGCGAAAATTCTAACCGGGGTGGAGACGGTGTGCAGCCGGCGGGGATATGGACTGAATATCAGCCGGTACAATTTATCCAATATTGATTCCTTCGTTTTTCCCCGGCGGGTTGGGCAGCGGAGTGTGGATGGGGTGGTCCTGGTCTCGGGTCCGATTCAGGCGGCGGTGGTCAAGCGGTTTATGGAATTTGGAGTTCCCTGTGTCTGCGTGGGAGAAGACGTGGAGGTGGCGGAACTGATTCCGACCATTTCCTGTGATATGGTCGGTGCATTGCATCAGGCGGTGGCGTATGGAGCGAGCTTGGGCCATCGCCGGATTGGGTACTGCTTTCACTCCACCCGCTGCGGGCGAGAAGTTGCGGAGAGGTTTGTCGAATTCAGCAAGTCGCAGCCGAATACCAAGGAATGTGAGATCACCCTGATGGAGACACCGGGCGAAGGGAATTACAGCGCAGGCGGGCCGCTGGCTGGGCAATGGGTCGGAATGCCTGGGGACCGGCGGCCGACCTGCTTGATCGGAAACGACCAAATTATGGTGAGCATTCTCAAGGAAATTACCCGGTTGGGTTTTCGGTGCCCGGAGGATCTTGGGTTGATCAGCACGGTGAATTCATCACTCTGCGAGTACAGTAATCCGGGGCTGACGTCGTTGAATCTCGATTTGGCGGAACTCGGCGAACGGGCCGCCGGTTTGTTGATCGACCATCTGGAGAATGGGACGGTTTTATCAGCGAAGATGTCCCAGAATAATTTTCCAGCCAGTTTTGTAGTTCGGGAATCATGCAGGCTGATTCTTAAATGAAAAAGTAGTATTGGTGATATATTTGCTAATTGTGACGGTCAGGCAGGCGACGGTGATTTGGTAGAGTTGTCATCTGTAAATATTAGCTTGGCGTGGCGTTGGAAATAGGAATTAAGACGCATAATAGGTGTATTAAAGTCTGTGATTGATTGTTGCGTATACGTATACAATAGCGTGTGTATACGTATAACGGCGTTGTGTAATTAGTAAAGAATCAATAAATAAGGTCAAGATGGCCTATGGTGATTACCTCAACAATTATTGCAAAACAGATCGGTGTGACGCAGGCGACGGTCAGTAGAGCGTTGAGGGACGATCCCCGAATTGGTGAGAAAACTCGGAGGAGAATACAGAACTTTGCCCGGGAGGTGGGATATCGGCCGAATCGGGTTGCTCAGAACCTGGTGAACCAGCGGACACAGGTCATCGGTGTTCAGTTGCCCAGTTTCGGTTACGATCACTGGTTGTCCATCCTCAAGCATCTGGATGAATCGGTGAGAAAGTTGAAATATCATCTGCTTCTGTCCGCACCGGCAGCTTGGCAGGAGGAAATGTACGAGATAGAGCGGTTATGTGAATATCGTGTGGATGGATTGATCATCAGTCCGCGGGTCAGCAGGAAGCTGTGGCGGTTGTACAGGACGCTGATCAAGCAGAATATTCCCTTTGTATTTCTGGGAAATACTCCCAGCAGTGAATATTACTCCGTCATTGATGACAATGAGTCGCAGGCCTCCATGGCGGTGGAGCATTTGATTGAATTAGGGCATACCCGAATTGCCTTCATGCATGGTGTATCCTCGGTCTCCGGGTGTATTGATCGGCGCCGGGGGTACTTTAGAGCGTTACAGAATCACGGATTGCCCCAGCGCCCTGAATATGTGGGGACAGGGCGATTTGACCTGGATCAGTCCAGGCGTGCGATGGAAAAGATTCTTGCTCTCCCGGATCGGCCCACGGCAATCTACTGCTCCAGCGACAGTATGGCGATAGGAGCAATTCAGGCCATTGAGAATGTCGGTTTGCGAGTTCCAGAAGATATCGCCGTCGTCGGGCATGGTGATGATTTGCCCTATAGCTGGTTTGATCGCATTCCGCTAACGACCATTCGTCAGCCGAGGGAGCAACTGGCGGAAAATGCCGTACAGAAGCTTTACGCATTGCTTCAGGGAAAAGAACCGGAGCAGAAAGTGACTCGGTTGCCGGGTACGCTGATCGTTCGAGCATCTTCCGGAAAGAAACGAGGATGAGACCCGAAAGCGAAGACTTACAGCAGCTGGAAGCAAAAAGGAAGTCATGATCAAGAGCGGTGTTTCGAAAATGTTATCAGAGCCTCTGTCGAGCATTTGGCCGGAAGAGCTGAAGGGGCAGGTCAATTCGTATATTGAATTTCGGCAGGAATTTGAATTGACGGATTCGTTGGCGGGCGCGGAACTCGTCATTTCCTGCGACTCGAATTATGCGGTATGGGTTAATGGAGTTTTTGTCGACTGCGGTCAATATTCCTATTATCCGGATCGGCATATTTTTGATGTTCTAGTGATAGGCGAGTCTCTTCGGCGGGGGAAAAATGCGATTGCGGTTCTTGTGCATCATCACGGTCGGACGAATTTTTCCTATTTGAAAGGCCAACCCGGACTGATGTTTCAGATTCATGCCGGGCAATCGCGAATCGGCAGCGGACCGGGTACACTTTGTCGGCCGTCGCGTGCATATCGGCAGGGGACCATGCCGCTGACGACGCCTCAATTGTCTTATACGTTCGAGTATGACGCCCGCGGGGACGACGGTTGGACTGGATTGAATTATGCTTCCGATGCCGATTGGCGAGCGATTCGCGAAAGTGAAGTTGTATTGGTCGACTCCAAGGACTTATCGCCCCGGCCGTTGGAGAAGTTGATTCTGGAACCGCGACCCTGTGCTCGAATTATAAGTCAGGGTGTCTTTGAACGTCGATCCGATCCGGCAAAATCCGTGGCCGAGCAGATGCAGGAAGATTTTCTGTCATTCCATTCCTATGAGGAGATAACCGAACCCAAATCCGTCAGTACGATGTCGGGTTCCGAGCGAATTTCGATTCAGCCGCAAAGACTGGGAGCGAACCAGGGGATCTATCTGGTCGTTGACCTTGGACGCGAAGAGGCCGGCTTATTGGATCTGGAACTTGAGGCTTGCAGCGGAACGATCATTGATATCGCCTATGGCGAGCATTTGGACGATCTGCGTGTTCGAGCATTTGTAGGGGGGCGGAACTTTGCCAGTCGTTACATTTGCCGTCAGGGTCGCCAGCAATTCACTCACTATTTTGCTCGCTGGGCGGGACGGTTTGTGCAGATGCATATTCACGGTCCGATGGAGCCGTTCCATCTTTATTATGCCGGTCTGCGTCCGACCGAGTATCCGGTGAAAATTGGCGGCAGCTATCAATCGGCGGATCATCTGCAAAACAAGACGTATGACGTATCGGTTCGAACGCTTCATTTGTGCATGCACGAGCATTACGAAGACTGCCCATGGCGTGAGCAGGCCCTCTATGCCAATGACTCGCGAAATCAGATGCTGGCAGGGTATTACTGTTTTAGCGATTACTCCTTTGCCGCCCAGTCTATTTCTCTTTTGGGCAAGGGACTTAAGGACGACGGTTATCTGGAAATGTGCGCTCCGTCGGAGATCGAGATCACTATTCCGTCCTTCACTATGGTATGGTTTCAATCCGTCATTGATCACTGGCTCTACAGCGGGGACCGGGAGGCGATGGAACGCCATTACGCGATCATAAAACGAATGCTGGACATTCATCTGGGAAGACTGGTGGAGGGTCTCTTGCCCTGTCCGGTCGGGCAGCGGTACTGGCAATTTTATGATTGGGCGCAGGGGCTCATGGGGCTGGAATGTAAGGACATGCGGTTTGACGCGCCCTTGAACCTATTTTTCTGCCTGGCGCTGGAGGCATCGGCTCGATTGGCCCTGGCGTGTGGAGAAAAGACGAACGCCCGAAAATACCAGCAGCATGCGTGTGAGCTTCGCCGGGCATTTCACGATCGATTCTGGGACCCATCGAGAGGTGCTTATGTAACCTACCGGGGCAGTAAAGCCGTCGATCATGTCGCCGAGTTGACGCAATCCCTGGCCATACTTGCCGGGGCGTGTCCGAACGAGGTTTCCGATCAAATTCGCCGGCGGCTGGCGATTGCGAACAACGGTTGGGTGGCTACAACGCTAAGTCAATCGCTCTATAAGTTCCAGGCTTTGCTGACCGATCCCGATCGGTATGGCAAAACGGTCCAGGATACGATGGAGCAGTATTGGTCTGAAATGGTATACGCCGGGGCGACCAGTTTTTGGGAAACGTTACGCGGCGGCTGGGATTTTGACCGGGCCGGCAGCCTGTGCCATGGATGGTCGGCCATTCCAATCTATTTCTATGGAGCTTTTCAGTTGGGGATCGAACCGATTGAGCCGGGTTTTCAGACATTCAAGGTCAATCCGGTTCGATCGATGATCACGCAGGTGTCTGGGAAAATTCCAACACCGGCCGGGCCGATCGAAGTTCACTGGGAATGGTTCCGCGATCAGTTGTACGGTCAGGTGAATCATCCGGCCATGCTCAAAGCCGAACTGGCAAGACTCGGACCGAAAGATCAGGTTGTTATTCGCACGTATTGAGGAGAAAGAGCGATGAATTTCATCCAACTTCAGAATTGGTATAAGCTAAAGAAAGCCAAAATATATACTCGACTAATTCGCAGCAGTTTCGGATGCATCGGGAAAGATTCCGGTATTTGCCCGCCGTTTCATACCAATGATCCCAGTGAGATTTATATCGGAGAGTACTGCTGGATCAATCCTTTCTGTTGGCTGGACTGTGTTCGGCAATATGGTCCCGTGAAGTTCAGTCCACGGCTGGAGATCGGGGATCGAACGTATATCGGGCATCGGGCACATATCATCGCCTGTGGACCGATGCGGATCGGTAAAAATGTTGTGATTGCTGACGGTGTGTATATTACCGACAATGGTCACGGCTACAAGGATGTTCATCAGCCGATTCTTCCGCAGGCGTTGACGTACCCGGGGCCGGTGACGATCGAAGACGAGGTATGGCTTGGAGAAGGGGTCTGCGTGATGCCGAATGTGACGATCGGAAAGCATAGCGTGATCGGCTCCAACGCGGTAGTAACGAAAAGCATTCCACCATATAGTGTGGCCGTGGGTGCTCCGGCCAAAGTGATCAAGACATACAATCCCACGAGTGCGCGATGGGAAAAAGGCGAAGCCTCCTCGAATATGACTGAGCAAATAGATAATTTATCGACGGGTGTGAAGCAAGATCCGGTTCCCGTGATGGCGAAATAAGCAAGAACGAAGATGCGATGTTAGGACGGTCGACGGTATGGCGAGAAGCAAAAAACAATGGATGATCGGTGTGTTACCGGTCGGATTGTTTCTTTTAGAAAGGAGAATATCGTATGTACTGGAAAAGACTTGGTATGTTGATGGTGGGTCTGTTGGTGGTTTCAGCTTCTGCTTCAATGGCGACGACAACTGATTATATCTGGACAGGCGCCGGAGCGGATAATCTTTGGAGCAATCCTGCCAACTGGAATGATAATTCCCTTCCGGATAACCCGATCTGGACGGAAATTCCTTCCACCACGAATCAGCCTCTAATCGATTCAACGGTTAACGCCACCTTTGGAAACATGTTATTGGTTGGTGAATATTACAGTCCCGCAACTGATCCCGCCACGTTGACGATGACGGGTGGAACATTGGGCGGAGACAGAGTTTTCCTTGGTTGCGGTGCGGCTGGTAATAAGGGCGTTATGAATCTGTCGGGTGGTATCGTAACGACGAATTGGAGTGATGGTTTTATTGTTGGTTATGGAAGTTCGGGCGTTTTGAATATGACCGGCGGCACGATTAACTGTTTTAGCTTTCATATCGGAAGAAATGGTTCAGGCGAGGCTTATCTTAATGGCGGGACCGTGAATGCATCGGTTCTTAAGATGAGTACGGGCGGAGTATCCAGCCACCTGGATATCACCGATGGAAAGCTTGTGTTGCCTGCTTCGCAGTTGACTACGGTTAACGGGTATGTGGCCAATGGCTGGATTACCGGTTACGGCGAGAGCTCGAAGGTCGTTGTGACGACGGTTGGCGACAACATTGAAGTCACCGCGGTTCCGGAACCGGCGACGCTTGGTCTGATCCTGATCGGCAGCTTCGTGGGTTATCTTCGGAAGAAGGCATAATTTGTACTGTTGAAAGATAAAGAGTAACCGGGGCTGGTAACACTAATAGCCCGAAAAACTCAGCCCCGGTTATCTCTTAAAAACCGAGATTGGTCGATGCGATCTTAAAGTACAAAGGTAAATGTACTGTATGGCGAAAAAACTGACAAGACTTTATTTGATGGT
This sequence comes from uncultured Phycisphaerae bacterium, assembly GCA_964563935.1. GTDB lineage: Bacteria > Planctomycetota > Phycisphaerae > JAAYCJ01 > JAAYCJ01 > JBAZZQ01. Next base: position 9,842 of record CAZLZE010000019.1, read on the forward strand.
GCACTTGCTATGGATATCACCCGTTTGGGGCGATTCCCTGGCAGACTCAGATACGGTTGCCCTATGGCAATTTGATTCGCCGACAGGCGGACGGGTGGTTAACGAGGCACCCGGGTCGTCAAGCCTGACCGATCTGGAGGCTCGAACGATTTACCAGAGCGTAAAGTCTCCGACCGGGACGGCGTATCATTTTCAGGAGGGGATGTACGGAATCGGGTCGGAAGATTTGGCGTCTTGGATAGGTTCGAACAGGCCGCAAACGCGAAATGTTCCCTTTACGATCGAAATCTGGCTTCGCCCGACGGCGACGCCTGTCGACAAGGCATTGCTCTTCAACCAGTCCTTCGCTCGCCAGGCCGGATGGTCGCTTTTTCTGGAGAAGGCTCTGCGAGCCCGCTTGGCGATTGAGAATCCCGATCGAAATCGAACGGAATCGTTTGCCGCCTCGACGCCGCTGAAGCTGGAGCAATGGGTCCATTTGGCGGTAACGTATGACGGCAGCCGGGTTCGATTCTTCCTGGATGGGAAGTTGGACGCCGAGTATCCTTACGCCGGTCCTTGTGTTGAACGAAAAGGCGGTGTGCATATCGGGGCAGGACCCTGGACCGACTGTTTTGTCGGAGATATCGATGCCGTTCGATTGTCGCGAGGGGCTCGAACGGCGTTTGACGGAAAATTGCCGGACACGAAACCCGCTTCTTCACCAGCAGCACAAACATGGTACAGTTTCTATCGTCCGGCAAAGACGTACATGGATCTGGCCGGCTGGTGGACATATCGCGGCTTGCCTGGTGTTCGGTCCTTCACGTGGCCCATGCCCGGAGATGGGTGGAAGCCCGTGTATCTTCCCAGCGATTCACCGCATGCCTCATTGGAGCCAACATTCGGATACCGCCCGCAGGTTCCGATGGACTATCATTGGTTTAAAAGAGATTTCAACGTATCCAAAGAACTCCGCGAGCGCCTCGCGGCCAAAGATCGCCTGATCCTTCACCTGGGCGGCGTGGGCTACCGATGGCAGCTTCGTGTGAATGGAACCCAAGTGGCCGAGGTATGGGATGCATTCAGTTCTCATGACTTCGACGTGACAGATTTGATCCGCGTCGAGGGAGCAAATGAGATAGCCCTCGGTACGTCCAATCGCAACGGATTCGCCGCCCCGGATGCCACGGAAGAACAAATCCGGAAAGTTGACGGTGACTTCCTGATCGCTCCCGTGGGAAGCGTGGGGGCAAACAACACCCGGCCGGTCATTGGCGTATGGGGAGAAATCGAACTGTGGGCCCGGCCGGCTCGCCGAATCGAGGATGTCTTCGTCCGGCCGAATCTTCGAGGCAAACGACTCGACGTCGATGTGGAAGTCACAGAGGCCGGGTCGAATGAAATACAAATCGCGGTACTTGACGCGGATAACAAGCAGGTTTTGAAGTTCCCAAATTCATCCTCAACGGCCAAATCGAGCTTGTCCGCTCCCTGGCCGAATCCACGGCTCTGGATGCCGCACGATCCTTATCTCTACACGCTCGAAGTCACGCTTCGCGATCAAACAACGAAAAGTGTGCTGGATACCCGTCAGGTTCGCTTTGGATTTCGCGACATATGGATCGACGGGGAAAATCTGGTCCTCAATGGCAAGCGGCTGTTCCTGGCCAGGACCTCATTCACACCCACTTCGGAGCGCGATGCCGAAACGTATATCACATTGGCAAAGACCGAGGGGGCCAACGCGGTGCGTCTCCACATGGACGACTTCTATCGACCGGGAGCCTTTGCACATTATGCGGACCGCGTGGGCATGCTCGTCATTCCCGCATCGCCTCTGTCCTGGACTCCCTGGTACCGCCTGAAGGATGCTCGGTTCTGGACGAACTATGAAGATCAGCTAAAGTCTTGGGTTCGAGGCGGGCGAAACCATCCGTCGATCATTATGTGGTCGATGGCCAACGAAATCCTCTGGTGCGACGCCCAACTGGAAAATCCGGACACTCCGAAATTGATGCTTCGGGCCGAGCAGACAGTCAGTGCGATCGATCCGACCCGGCCGGTGCAATTCGACGGTGACTGGGACCTTCCGCCGCTGGGAAAATCGAAAATCGCCAATCTGCACTACCCCTGGGAACCGGTAGACCACTGGTATCCGACGGAATGCTGGGCGTTCCAGAATCCCAATCCGCGTAAACCGCTGTCGATTCGCGGCAGCGTCGGGACCTATCGATGGAAACGCGGGGAAAAGCCCATCATCGTCGGTGAATTCTCCTGCGCCTTTAAAACCTTTACCGAGGCCCCGGTGCCGATGACCAAATATGTCGGCGATCGTGCGTACGACTGGAATGCCTGGTCCGATTTTTCGCTCTGGCGGAAGCTCGCGCGTTGGCAATGCGATGCCTGGCGGGTGGCCCGCTTTGCGGGAATCAATCCGTGGTACTATCCGAACATTCCCGACCACGAGAACTGGTCCGAGTTCATGCCGCTGGAGGCGGTGGTCGTCAAAGACCAATACCGGACGTTCTTCTCCAGCGAAAAAGTGGAACTCAAGGCCTTTGTCCTGAATGATACACTGCAGGATGGCGATTACCAGGTCCGATGGACGATCGGCGATGGTAAGAAGGTCTTGTTTGAGCGTTCGATTCAGAGTCAGGTCGGCGGCGGCGAAATCAACCCGTTCAGGATGGGCTTGGAATTGCCGCAAGTCAGCGAGCCTCAGAATTTGAAATTGAACATCGAGCTTCTTCGCGATTCGAAGACCGTTTATAACGAATCGATCGATATTCGCATTCGACCGGCGGAAGCTTTGTCCTGGCCTGCACGGACGGTTCTTTTCGATCCCAAGGGTCAGACGGCCGCTTTATTCTCACGATTGAAACTGTCCGCCAAACGGGGGAGCGATCTTCGCGATTTGTCGAAGATTGATGGCATCGTCCTGGGTCGGCAGGCACTTTCGACCATGAACGATCGGCAGATCGAACAGCTACGATCCTTCGTTCAGTCCGGCGGCACCGTCTTGACCATGGGCGAAGACAGTTGGTCGATGCAGGCCGCGAAGATCGGGCTTGGTACGCGACTCCTTCCGCAAAGTCAGGCGAATCGTGCCTGGGTTCGTTCCGCAAATCATCCTGCCATCGGCGGTATCACCGACGCCGACCTGGCCTTATGGCGAGACGGCGACTGGGTGACCGACGGTGTTCTGGAAAAACCGTCTGAGCCCGTGAGCGTCGCCTGGCGAGCCCTTATCGATGTCGGTTCGACGGAAGGGCTCACAGGGGCGGCTGTCATGGAAGTGTTCGATGGCAAGGGTCGGTATCTTCTAAATCAACTGAATCTGAGCAAAGCAGTGCGGGACCCGGGTGCGAGGGCTGTCCTGATTGGCCTTCTGAAAGATCTTTCACGGAAGACCGATGCTCGAACCGGAGTCAGCGTGCTTGCGGATAAGCAGTCCGTGCTTGTGCAGATGATAGACGAACAGGCGATCGAACGGAAGTCATGGGATCGGCAGGACATTCATACACCGTTATTCGTTGATGCCGGTTTCGCTCAGGCCGACCCGGCGACCATTGGCGGATGGGTTCGCTCCGGCGGCAGGGCGTGGCTTTCGAATCTAGCCCCGGAACAGCTCGTCCGATGGTCGCAGGCGATCAGCGGCGGATTGACGCTTGAGCCTTGTGATCCGCAGGAAGGGTGCCTGGTGCGATCGAAGGACCCGCTGATGTGGGGGATCTCCTCCGAAGAGATGTTCTGGGCGACCGGGGTGTGGACGATGACCTGCGTGCGAACTTCGCAATCGGTTCAGGACCCGTACGGGGTCTGGCGGTTGGCGAAAATCGCTTCCTATGAAATTCGCGGCGGCAAGAACGCAATTTCGCTCGTCTCGCCGTCCACGCTGGTCAAGATTCCGGACGGCAAGGGGTTTTGGCTGGTGTCGACCATTGACTTTGACGCGGGCAAAAAGGCCGTTGGTGAAAAGACGTATCGATGGGTCCAGAACCTGTTCACCAATTTGGGCCTTTCGCCCTCTCGAGACCATGTTGTGGAATACGGTGACTATCAGCCGGTGTCCTTGGCCCGCTATGTGAATCGTGGTTTCCAGGATGATCAGCCTGACAATGGAAAGGGCGGCTGGACGGACCAGGGTGAAAGCGACTTGCGATTTTTCCCGGTCAACCTGTCCGGATTGGACCGGTTCCGGCTGCCGTGCCCGCCGCCGAAAGAATTTCCTCATCAGATGATTCTGGCCAATGTCCTGTTTGAAATTCTCGATCCCCGCGAGCATCATGGAAAATCATGTCTGATGCTCGAGCCGGGTTACAAGGAGCTTCCGCTGGTTACCCGCGGAGACTATGTACCACAGGTGACGGGAATTCCCGTCGACCGGACGTTTGACCGCCTGTATTCGCTCCATGCCGCCGGTTGGGCGTCGAGTCCCACTGGAACGCCGTTATGGTGGTATGTCTTTCACTACAGTGACGGTACAATGGCCAAGATACCGGTCCGGCAGGATATCGACGTCGCCGACTGGGCTTATCCCCGGCGGCTGCCGAACGCCCGAATCGGCTGGACGGGCGATTCCATGACTCGTTCGTCGGTCGGTCTGTTCGTCGCTGGATTCGATAACCCGTGGCCGCAGAAGAAAGTTCAGTCGCTGGACATCGTGTCCGCCAGGACCCAGGGAATTCCCGGAATCATCGCTTTGACAACAGCGTCAAAAAATAAGAACATGAAAGTAAAGGAATAGGATATGACACAGAAAAAACAGTACGGTTTTACCCTTATTGAATTGTTAGTGGTCGTCGCCATTATCGCCGTCTTAGTCGCCATCTTGCTTCCCGGCCTTCAACGGGCCAGGGAGTCCGCCCGGTCCACCGTCTGTGCCAGCCAGGAGAAGCAAATGGGGTACGCTCTGCGGATGTACCTGGACGACAATACGCAAACCTATCCCGCGGCCTCCAAAAAACACATGACCGGCGACGCCGATCAGGGATATACCTGGCGAGAGGCGATTTATGATTACCTGGGAATGGGAAAGTACGGCAGTCTGGGTCCGTATTCCTCGGCTGCCTCTCAGAACGTGACCATCTACACCTGTCCGTCCGATCTGGAGTACCCTTCGTATGAATTGACTCCCAGGCGAGCGTCATATTCCGCAAATCGACATTATACAAAAACTACAGGTACGGTTGACGGCGTGATGGATCGCGATGATGCAGTGGCTCCGGATTACCAGTCCTACAAGTATCGAAAGGAAAGCTACGTTTCAGATCCTGTGGGAACATTTGTCGTGGTCGATAGTTGCCCTCCATTCAAGACGTACGGATGGCGAAACGAAAACAATGCCTATGTGATGGAAGTATACTGGGGCGATTTCGCTTACCTTACTTTTCCGCACAATGGCGGGAATAACTACTTGTTCTGTGACGGGCACGTCAACTGGATGCCGATCGACAAGACTTGCAGCAACCTCCAGGATATTACAGACGGCATCTGGACCCCGTGGGCGGATTAATCGAGCGGCAGTATGAAAAAACTTCTTCGACAACGGGCCGAGCAGATCGAACATTATGCCGAATCGCATTTGATCGACCCCCACGGCGTGGTTTATACGTTCATCGATAAAACGACCGATCAGCCGCTGACGGACCAGTTCTTTGCCGGCTTCGATGCCTATAGCGTTCCCGGCTACACTCCGACCGAATTCTACGGCTACGAGAATTGCGGAATGACCACAGGGGCCTACATGCAGGCTTTGCTCTGTCGCTACGCGGTGGAGAAAGACGACCGGGCCCTGGATCGTGCGAGGCGATGTTTTGCGGCTCTAAAGGCCGTCTACGAGATGGGCAGGCAACTGGCTGAAGGGTTTTTCCCAAAGGTCTACGGCTATCGCTTCTCCACGCAGACCAGCACCGACCAGGTCCTGTACGCCGTGATGGCCCTGGATCGCTTCTGGCCGGTGGCGACGGAGTCGGAACAAAAAGAAATCGACCGCATTATCATGCATATGGTCCGATTTTGGGTGGACCGCCAGTACCGCTACACGTATTTCAATCTGACGGACATGCAGTGGCCGTTGGCGCGTTTCCCGAGTTTGCTTCTCCTGGCCTTCAAGCACTCCGGCGATCCGATGTTCAAACAGGAATATGATCGACTGCTGGCCATGGGTGTCAATCGCCAGCCGGGCGAGCAGCAGCTTGGACCCAAGTTGTCGGGCGACTGGCCGCCCAGCGAGTATGAACAATCCCAGCAGGCGTGGTGCATCTCTAATATCGCCGGGTGCGTCGCGATGGATGTCATGGAACTCGACTATCTTCTTCGAACCGATCCCGGCAACGAGTGGTCCGCAACCTGGCGAGCCTCAGCCGAGCAGATGTGGCGGGAAGGAAGCCTGGCCCTGGCTCCGAATGGAAAAGAGTACTCGAGTTTTCTCGTGGACTTCAAGACACGTGAGGCACGGCGACCGAAGCCGGGATTGATCGAAGACAAAAACTACGTCGACCTGGACAGTTGGGCCTTCAGCCGGTACATCCATGGTGCGAGGTCCGGACTCAGTACGATGATTGCTCGATCGGGCGTACAGATATGTCGGCATCAATCGGCGAACGCGGAGATCGCTGCGGCCGTGAACCATATTCTCAAGGCCTTGGACGTAGAAGATTTGACGTACTATGACGAACCGGAGCGGTTTGCCCCGCCGTACCGCTATCTGACCAACTTCATCAGCGGCGACGCTGTGTCCAACTGGCTTTGGGCCTATTGGCTGGGGCGAGCGGAAAACATCTTCAGCAAGGACATGTAACGTGCAAACCAAATCCATCAAGGCCGATTACTGCTCGTGGGCGATTGTTCGTTTCAAAGTTCGCGACGGACAGAAGTGCGCGGGCGATCTTTTTGTTCGCGGCGATATCCAAGGTCCGCTGGCCTGGGACAAATCATCCAAAGCCTTCACCGGCTGGTTCGAACTCCCGGCCAAGGGCGAAGAACGCGGCTTCTACGAAATTACCGCCGGAGATGAGCCCGACCCGACGATCCTCCAGCGAGTCAACATCCAATACACCTTTGACAAATTCTATTTCCCGCCCCGCTGGGAAAACATCAACCAATTGAACGCCTATCTCGCCAAGCGGTACGCTCCTGTTGTCCAGCGGGAGATCTTGTACCGCTATCCGAGATACAAACGTAATATCCAGCTTCTGAAGATAACCGATCCGTCGGTTCCGCAATCGCGAAAGCAGATCATTTTCCTCACCGCCCGCGTCCACAACCCCGAAAGCGGAACGACGGCCTCCTTGTTTCGTTTCACCAAATGGCTCCTGGAAGGCCAGGGACGGGAGTTTCTGCGGGATTATCTGTTTTTGATTATTCCGATGGTCATTCCGCTGACCTTCGAGGAAGATCCCCGGCTGCATTCCGTGAATCGCGAATGGCGGGACGATACCGTCGAACCGGACTTGCTGGCCATCCGTGAGAAAGTGCTCGATCGATACCTGCCTGAAGCCTGGATCGATTGCCACACGTTCAACGCCGAGATGGACCTTACGAACAAGAAGGAAATGCGGGAGCAGCACGGCGACTATATCGTCGCCCACACGCCGGAAGAGCAGGCCTTCGACGAGTCGTACAGCCGCGATATCGCCCTCCGGCTCATTCGGGCCGCCGAGGCGCAAGGTCATCGGCATCGCACTCGCTCCTATTTCCTCAACTGGGAACGGAACTTCAAAAAAGGTCCCTTCGTCAAGCCGGGCGAACGCGTAAAGACGAGGTTCCATCCCGCCGGAATCTTTTCGGGGAAAGACTATTCCTTCTACGCCGATCGCGACGCCTACGGGCTGAACGGGCGGACTTGGGCGGCCATGGCATGTGACTACGGGTACGCCCGTTGCCATGCGATCAATCTGTGCCTGGAGAGTAAGCCACTGCACGTGTACTGGGGACGCGGGCCTTTCCACTACCCGCGACGATTCAGCGACTCGAGTGTGGTCAAACTGCAGGAACTCTGCCGTCTGGGTCGTGAGCAGTTCCCTGGTCAGCCTTGTTCGGGATTTCCCTGTCACTTGCTCCTGTCGGATGCATTCGAGAATGAATCCTCGGTCATCCTCTGCGCCTGGGGCAAGGATCGTCAGACGCTTCGACAATCGCGAGGTATTCTGTGGAAGCATCGACGCTCCATTCAGATCCATCGCATCGAACCCTTCGTAAAGGGTAAACCGATGCACTTTCAGATCTTTTGCATCGCATCCATCAAGCCTGTGGCTGCCGCCGTGCGCGTCAAGGCGCCTTCCAGTGACACATCCGCCACCATAACCATCAATGGCCGAGAGATTCGCCAGCGCGCCGCGGACGGCTTTCTCTTCATTCCGCTGGTCGTGCGCCAGGGAAAGCAGGACATCAAAGTCGTGTGGCAGAGAAACACCAAACGGAGCAAATAGCACAGATCAGAGAAGGCTTGGTCAGAAAAGAGCCCGAGGCCTGCGCATCTGTCCGCTTTTCCCTTCAGCCCGCATCCTGCCCTTGGTACAATTCGCCCAGTGACTGGCGAAAACATGTTCCTTGCAGTGAAACGGGATACGGATATGGCAAATGCACTTTTGCGGACACGAAATATTTGGATTCTTCTTCTGGTGATGTGCGTTCTGATGTACGGTTGCGGCCGCAGCCAGACGCCTCAGGACGCTGCGACCTCGTCGGCCGGACCTGTTCGCGTCCTGACGATGCAGCAGGCGGGGCCGACCCCGGATGAGATGAACGCCATCGCCGCGGAATTCGCAAAAACGCCGGGCGGGACCACGGTCGAAATCGAGTACGTCGCCTATGACGCCCTGCACGACAAGATCGTCACAGCCATGGCCGCGACGCCCCCGGCGTACGACGTAATTCTCGTAGACGATATCTGGTACGCGGAGTTCGCCAAGGCGGGCTATCTGTTGGACGTGACGGACCGGATCACCCCGGACACGCGAAAGAAGATCTTCGCGTCCGGCTGGGACGTGACGACCGTCAACAGCCGCGTCTATGGCATGCCGTGGATGCTGGACTCAAAGTACTTCTTCTACAACGCCAGACTCCTGGCCGCTGCGGGATTCAGCAAGCCTCCGAAAACTTGGGAAGAGCTCGTGACCCAGGCTCGCGCGATGAAGGAAAAGAAGATAGTCGAGTATCCGCTGGTCTGGTCCTGGAGTCTGGCGGAGACGATCGTCTGCGACTTTGTGGCGCTCGTGTATGGTAACGGCGGGCGATTTACAGATGAGGCGGGCAAACCGGCGTTCAACGAACCGGCGGCGGTCGAAGCCCTGGCGTGGATGCGAAAGACAATCGAGGACGGTCTGACGAATCCGTCGTCAGTCACGTACGTCGAGGAAGATGTGCGAAACGTATTTTCCCAAGGCCATGCGGCGTTCGCGCTGAATTGGCTATATATGTACGAACCGGCGAACCTGAACGCGAAGGAATCGAAAGTGGCGGGCCAGGTCCAGATGTCGCTGATTCCGGTTTCTGATAAGGCGATGAAGGCGGGCATACGGAGCGCGACAATTAACGGGTCGATGGGCTTTTCCGTGGTCGCCGGGTCGCCGAAGAAAGACGCGGCCTGGGCGTTTGTCAAGTTCCTCAGTTCCGAGGATATCCAAACCCGGTATTCTGCCCACCTGCTCCCGGCGTGGGAGAGCTGCTATACGGGGCCCGCGAGGGAAAAGCTGCTGAAGACCAATGCGGCCACGCCGATCACGGTTCCGATGTTCCGCGAGCAATTCCCATTCGCCAGGGTCCGGCCGAGGGTGCCGTATTACATGGAAGGCTCCAAAGCCCTGCAGCTTGCCATTCAGTCGGCCCTGACCGGAAAGAAATCGGCCAAGGACGCGTTGGATGAGGCCGCAACCAAGTGGCGGGAGTTGGACGCGAACCGGTGACGCAGCGGGTGGGCAACGTTGAAGGCAGCAGGCGATATGACATCGAACGTTAGAGGCAGATGGTCACTGAAGAAGAAAGAGGCGATGGTCGCGGTGCTCCTGGCGCTGCCCGCAACTCTCATCATCCTCGGCGTCGTGCTTCAGCCGATTCTCACGACGTTCTACCTGAGCTTCTTCAAGACCGCCGCCGGACGAACGACAGGTCCGTTTGTCGGCCTTGGACATTACGCCTCGCTGCTGACCGATTCAGTGTTCTGGGCCTCGGTAGGGCGGACGGCATATTTCACCGTTGTCTCCGTTGGCGTCGAACTGATAATGGGAATCGCGATCGCGATGCTCATTCATGCCCGGCCGCGAGGCTGGCGAATTCTCCGGGCAAGCCTCATTATCCCCTGGGCCGTGCCGACGGTGGTCAGCGGGGCGATGTGGCGATGGATCTACAATTCCGACTACGGAGCATTAAACGGACTGCTGCTGCAACTGGGCCTGATTTCCCACCCCGTGCCCTGGCTGATCGAGCCGTGGCGGGCCATGAACCTGGTGATCCTCGCCGACGTCTGGCACAGCGTGCCGTTCGTCGCACTGGTGATGCAGGCGGCGCTGGCGTCGCTGCCGGTCGATATCGATGAAGCCGCCGTGGTGGACGGCGCGACGGCCTGGCAGAGGTTCTGGCGGATTCGTCTGCCCCTGTTGCGACCCGCCATCCTCGTGGCCCTGATCATCCGGTCCGTGGAGGCGTTTCGCGTCTTCGATATTCTGTACGTCATTACCCAAGGCGGCCCGGCGTTCGGAACGGTGACGATCTCCTACCTGACGTATCTGGAAACGTTCACGTACGGAAATCTCGGACGCGGGGCGGCGCTGTCGTTCCTGATTTCATTGTTCACGCTTGGCGTGGCCCTGGTCTACATCCGGACATTGTACCGGCCACCGGAGGAGACATGAATCGGCTTCGACTCTGGAAACGAGTGATCCTCGCCGGACTGGTCGCGATGGCCCTGCTGTTCGTCTTTGCCCCCGTCGCCTGGCTGGTGATTTCAAGTATTTCCACTCGCTCCGAACTGCTGTCCATGCCGCCGCACTGGGTCCCGGAGCATCCGTCCCTGAAAAACTACCTGGATATCCTGTGGTCCAGCCAGGGCGCCTCCGAAGTCGCCCGGACGTTCAAAATCACCTTGGGAAATTCGCTGATCGTCGCTCTTTCCGTCACCGCTGTCTCCCTGCTGGCCGGTGCGCTGGCTGCGTATGCGATGACGCGAATGCACTTTCCCTTCCGACGGCTGTTCTTCATCGGTATTCTCGCCACGCGGATGGTGCCGGAGATCTCGCTGGTCATCCCGCTCTACCTGCTCGCCTCGCGCGTGGGCCTGCTCAATACGCCGTATGTCCTGATCGCCACGTACCTGAGCTTCTCGCTGCCGTTCGCCATCTGGCTGATGGGCGCTTTCTTCGAGACGTTGCCGCGAGAGCTCGAAGATTCCGGCCGAATGGACGGCTGTTCGTCGGCGGGCATCCTGTTCCGAATCATCATGCCCGTCTCAGCCCCGGGCCTGGTCTCAACGGCGCTGTTCACCTTTCTCATGGCGTGGGACGAATTCTTCTTCGCCCTGATCCTGACAAGCAATGTGACGGCCAAAACGGCCCCGGTGGCCATTGCCGAATTCGCGGGCCGATATGTGGTCGATATTACGGGCATGATGACCGGCGGCGTCCTGGCGGCGATCCCCCCGGTCGTACTGGCCCTGGTCTTCCAACGATACATCGTCCGAGGCCTGACCGCCGGTACCGTCAAATAGACGCCGATGGCGTCGTTTCATCAAGACGCCACAGGCGTCGTTTCATCAACGTCGAACAACGGGTTAGCCACACAGCTCGCCGCCATTCGATTTGCCACGCGTCTGGAATTGTGTAGGGTGCGTCGTGACGCACCATCTTTTCTCAATGGTCCTGAGGGGGGTGTTGACGCGGCTCAGGAATCTTTCATCGTCGCCATTTTTCCATTGAACTCCAAAACGGCGTCCGGTGTCATAGGAGGTAGAGGACGCATTGATGCAATCCGATCGCGAGTTGATGGAAGGAATTTTGCAGGGCGACGAGCCATCCTTCGACGCATTCTTTGCCCGGTATCGGCAGGCGGTCCGTCTGCACGTGGTACAGATGGTGCGCGATGAGATCGCCGCCGAGGATCTGACGCATGAGGTCTTCCTCCGCGTCTGGACGAAGGCGGACCAATGGCAGGAGAAGGGCGAGGCACGGGCCTGGCTGTACCGCATCGCGACGAATCTGGCGATCAACCACCTGGGACGCAAGCTCCGCCAAAGCCTGGTTCCCGCTGGATTCGTGGATGCGGGAGTTCTTCACCACGGAAGTAAGTTCCGATTTTCTGGATACGGAGAACTGGCTTGCCGCCAAGACTCACTTGAGGCGCATTGTCATCCCTGATCGAGTCAAACTAATTGTGGCGGAGCAATTCGGGCGGGTTTGCCCACTGGAGACTCCGGAAGGAATGAATGTCGGCAAGGTGCTGAGTGTGGCCATGGGGGCCGTGATCCGAAACGGGCGATTTGAGATCATTGATCCTTGCCCGGAGGCGGCTTTGGGGCTGACCGCCGCCGCAGTGCCATTTTTGGAACACAACGATCCGAATCGGCAACTGATGGGCGTGAACATGATGCAGCAGTGGCTGGACGTACCCGATCCTGAGCCAGCCATCATCCGGACGGGAAACGAGCCGGAGACCCCGGAGTTCTGGCGTGGGAGAAATCTGCTGACGGCGTTCATGGCCTGGGATGCCAATGCATTTGAAGATGGCATCGTCATCAGCGAATCGTGCGCGAAGCGATTACATGGCATCGACTATGCCGACCGCTCCCATATTCACACCGTCGAGCCGGGCGATAAGCTGAGCAATCGCCACGGAACCAAAGGCACTGTGAGCCGAATCCTCCCTGACGATCAGATGCCGCACTTGCCGGACGGGACGCCCGTGGAACTGATCTTCAGTTTTCTCGGCGTGCATACGCGGCTGAACTTCGGGCAGATTCGTGAAGCCGTGTGGAGCCGGATCGCGCGAGCGGAAGATAAGCCCATGATTGTTCCGCCATTCCATGCTCCGGACGAGAAGGAACTTCGTGAGCGACTGCGGAAGGCGGGATTGTCTGAGTCCGGGATGGAATATCTGACGATAGGCAAGGGCGGTAAGAGGCTTCCGCGCCCGACTACCGTCGGTTGGGTCTATTGGGGACTCACACATCATATTTCCGTGCACAAGATCCATGCCAAGGTACGCGACGGACGCCCACAGATGCAGAGCTTTCCGGAATTCACGACACTGAAAAATATCGGAGCAACGGAAACCCTCCGCGAACACTTCAACACTCGAAACACAGAACGTCCCGACTCCAATACACTGGCGGATCGTGTGACGGCAGGGAAGGTTGAGCAGGCAAGTCCGCCATCGCCCATGCTCGATGAGCTTCGCCGACGGCTTAATCGCAGTGGGATTCGTCTGGACCTTACCGAGGCGGGACTGACTTGCCGATTCGCTCCGCCCGAAGGCCCGACGCTCAAATTGGCGGTCGGCGTGCCTCATCCATGGAATCCGTCTTACACCATTACCCAAGTTGGCGAGTGGGAAGGCTGCCCCATCTTCAAATCGCTGGTCGAAGCCAATACGCGGCTTGCCCGAATGATTGATCGGCAAACACCGGAAGCATTGGTTCGGCCCGCGACGGATCACTTGCGGGGATGCGTGGACCAGTTCTTCGCCGCCCTGGTCAATACTCCATGCAGTCCACAATATAAGCGTCTATTTCATAATCGTCTCGTTCCGGACCAGCCGGAACGACTGTATCATTCGTTGATGGGGCGGACCTGGATCTACTTCTCCGGTCGGACCGTGCTTTCTCCGGGACCCGATCTTCGAATCGATCAGATAGGACTGGCCAATGAAATCGCTTGGACACTCTTTGGCCCGATGCTGATCCGCGAGCTAAAGGACGAAGCCGCCGTGCGGGATCGCACCGAACGGGCCGCCAAAAAGCTCGACGAGATCATGGCCCGAACATGGGTGATCGTCCATCGAGCGCCGACAAATATGCCCACCTCATTCCAGGCGTTTCATCCCGTGCGAATTTCAGACAAGGTAATCCGTCTGCATCCCTTGGCCACGCGACCCATGAACGCCGACTTCGACGGCGATCAGGCGGCCGTGTCGCTGCCCGTGACCGACGGCGGACAACGTGAGGCCGAGGAGATTCTGTCCCTCAAGGCTCACTTGCGGCGAGATCCGAGCCTGATGGGCTGGATGGTGCCGCTTATGGAGTCGTTGTGGGCCCTGGCCGAACGGAGTTTGACGCCCCAGGGGCGTCGCGAGATCAATGAGATGGCGACGATCGAAATTCCAGCTCCTGATGGATTCATCACGCGGGACACATTGACAAAAGCAATGCTGGCCCTCATGGAACGAGATGGAGTGGAAAAGACGCTGGATGTGCTGGAGCGCCTGACGCGATGGGGCTTCGAGCTCTCGCGCGAATCCGGAGCGTCGATCAGCCCCTTCATCGGCCAGATGCTGGATCACCCAAAGGAACCAGACAGCGCGGACCCCGAGGCGTGGGAAAGCTACAAACGAAAGATGATGGAGGATCTTGCCTCCTATACGGACTTCTCCAACCCCGATCTCGGTCCTCAACTCTTGGCCGTCAAATCCGGCGCACGGGGCGGCATGACGCATCTGGCTTGGTTGATTGGCGGACGGGGGATCACCGGTGAAGTTTTGGGTGAGTCGGTCGTCGTTCGCCACGGGCTTCGAGCCGGCCTGACGCCGCGGGAGATGTTCCTGTGCACTATGGGGGCGAGAATCGGTCTGGGTCAGACGGCGCTGGACCTGGAGCAACTGGGCCTGAGCTTCCGTCTGGGATCGTTGCCGACGGCGTACAATCTTCTGGCCCGAGCATTTCGTTCGCCGAATCCCGGTATGGTCTTCGCCCTGGCCGCCCAGGTGGGCGAGGTCGATCCACTGACGGACCCGGAGACCCGTCTCTTCGTCGGCCTGCCGCCTGAAGCGTAAATGACGACCTCTATTCACGGACAGCGGAACATACTCCACAGAAGGCCAGGCCAATGACGGCCATCAACGCCATCGCCAGCGGCGTGCAGGGGAGTGTCTGGTGGATTGGATCGGTCGGCGAGTCGGTCGACGCTGCGTCTTGAACGCTATTCATCAGATCGGCTGAGGCGGCCTGGAACTCCGCGACTTGCGAGTCGCTGACGCTGCCGCCCGTACCGAAGTTGGCAGAAAGGATCAGATAATCGGAGAAGTTGACGACGAGGTCTTTGGTAAAGTCGCCTTCCTCCCAGGCGGCGTTGGTCTTGCCGAAATTCTGCGACAGGACCAGGTAATCGGAGAAATTGACCTTGCCGTCGTAGTTGGCGTCGCCGTCGATGGCTCCGAAGTCGTCGGGCGGGTTGACATCCGCCGAATCGGTAACGCCGCTGAAGACGCCCGTCGGCCAGCCGGTGATCAAGGTCTTGCCCAGGGCGGCAGCCACGTCGGTTGGGGCGTTATTTATCACGAGGTAAACCGGCGATCGACCGATCGTGTTCGCGTAGGTCAGATTGTTTAAAACAGTCTTTCTGCCGAAGCACTCGACGCGTGTCTTAAGGCCGCGGGGAAGGCTGAGCGTTACTTTCTGATTGTCGGCTGCGCTCCAGAGGACGAGGACCGATTTGGAACTGTTGCCGAAGATGAACGCGGCAAAGTTGGGAATGCCCAGATCAAAGCGTCCGGCATAGGGAAGATTATCGACGGTCTGGGCGAGAACGGCGTAGGCGACCAGCGATGGCTTGGGCGTACCGTCCACACGCGACAGGCCGCAGGAACCGTCCATGGGGCCCCAGAACGATACATCGCCGACCATGAAGGGACAGACCCGCGTGAGTCCCTGGGCCAGCTGCAGGAGCGATGAGCGAACGATGTATCGGGCCTGGTTCAGCTCAGACACGTTTTGAGGATACCCAGCGGCGGTGCCCCAGCCGAATTCGGTGCTCCAGATCTCCACGTTGGGAATACCGTAGTCGTTGAGCAGTGTGTGCGCGGTGTCCAGATACTCCAGCAGACCCGCCTTTTCCGGGCTGTCCGGATGCGGGGGATTGTCCCAGATGCCCATCGAATACGGGTGCAGCGTCATCACGTCGTAGAGGTGCGTGCCGCCCCGGTCGTTGAACTGCCGGAAGCTGCTGATGTATTCCCAGTTGACGGCGATCTTCACCGTCGGATCGGTTCGGCGGGCGCCTTCGCGGGTGGCCTGGACCATGGAGACAAACGAATCCATACGCGAGTTGGACCAGTTATATTCGATGGGCTTGATCTCATTGTGGGGCTCGTTCCAGACTTCGACCGTGTTGACGCCCAGCGCGGGCAGTCCTTGCGTCACTTTCTGTGCCCAGGCGTCAGCATAGGCGACAAAGTCCGTGGGCAGCGTGTCGTGGGCCCCGCTGACGATGTTGTAGTACAGGGGACGAGTCCAGGTGAATCCGAATCGGGAAAGGGAAGTCGCGTCGCCGGACGACATGCCGAAGGGATTGCGCCCGATGGACCAGGCCGAAGGGTAGGGGATCGAACCGGCTCCGCACAGACCGCTCAGCGTGGCGAGCATGTTCGATTCGTTCAATGTGCCGGACACGCGAAGCTCATAGTAGCCGGGGTTCGGAGGAGTGAAGGTGTCCGATTGCCTCAGGGCCACGGTTCCCGACGTCAGTTCCGCTCCGTACGGGTTGACAATCGAGTAGTTTATATTCGTTGTCTTGGTGCAGCCGGGAGCCACGGTCCATTGCAGCGCATTCCCGGGCGTATAGACGGAATTGGTACCTGCCGCCGAGATCGGGATCGTTATTGTGTAGTTCTCCAGAGGCGGCAGCGTCGTGGATTCGATGGTCAGGTCCGCGGGCTGGCCTGACTGCTCAAAGGTGGCTTGGGTAATGAAGTATTCGCCGCCGCCGATCCCGCGAAATCGCGGCGAGACAAACGCGACGCCTTCGGGAATGGTTACGGTAAGGCTCTGGCGTTTCCAGGCAAACGTTCCGCTGTCCCACGTTTCCGCCATGGCCCAACTGACCAGGTTATTCTGGCTGTCGAACGATACGAGATTCAGTGCGCCGCCGCCCTGACTGATGAGCCATCCGAGGTTGCGTGCGGCAATGACGGCGGTGAATGTCCATATCTGACCGGGCTGGACGGCGAACTTCGTGTTCGGATTGAGTTCCCAGGCCCCGGAGTTTCCCATGCGCACGAGAATGTGATCGACCGGATCGGTCCGGAACTCGGCGAGCGTGTTCGACGTGTTATCTGCCCAGAACCCCCAGCTCTCGGGCAGTGAACTGCCCGACGGCGGTTGGGAGACCGGCGGCAGCGAGCTTTCGAGCTGAAGGGTGATGTTGTTGGCGGACAGGTTCTGGCCCCATCCTTCGACCCAGTTGTCGCGAACGGCCGCCGTGACGAAGAATTCGCTGACGTGGTGGGGGACGTTCACCGTCCAGGTCGTCCATTGCCAGGGCGCGGTCGGAGCGCGATTGTCCTGGCCGTAGAGCGTGCCCGTTCCCGCGATATATCCGCCGTATCCGTTTGAGTTGTTCGCGTAGGCGGAATGAGCCTGCAGGGCCAGCTTCGCTCCCGACCAGACCGTTGTGCCGTAGAGGGAAATCGTTCCGCCGGAAAAGACGTGGCCGGCGGGGGCGGTGAACTTCCAGGTGACCGACCCGTCGGCGGTGGAATTATTGGTCGCCAAATGCAGAGGACGATAGTTGGCTTCGTTCTGCGTCCACTCCTGCATGTCCGCCTGCTGGCCGTCGGTGGCGTAGGTGACGGCGAGGAACTCGGATTTGCTGTTCGTCTGCGTCCAGATGGTTCGCGATCCGGAGCCTAATGTTATCGTATGGCCGTAGAGGTTGTCCTTGTTCGGCTGAATGCGGATGTTCTGCTCCAGCGTGACGTTTCGCGCCTCAAGGGAGTTGCCCCAGGTGGAATGGTAGTCGGCGCCCGCTTCCACGGACACATAGAACTGGCTGGCGCCCTGGGGGATGTTCACCGTCCACGCGTGCATCGTCCAGTCCGTGGCGAAGGTGTGGTTGTCGGTACTGTAGATCGTTCCCAGTTGCGACGCATCCAGAGCGCCGTACCCGTTATTCCCGTAGGCGGAGTGTGTTCGCAGGGTGAAATTCGGTGCTCCGCCCCAGATTCCGCCGCCGGTGAACACAATGGTTCCGCCGGTAAAGACGCAGTCGGTCGGCGCCGTGATCTTGTGCGTCACCGCGCCGTTCGCCCAGTGGCTGGAGCTTGAGAGGGTGAGATTCCTTCCATTAGCGACATCCTGGGTCCAGGCCATGTAATTGGGCGCGCTCTGGGCGTCGACAGCGTAGGTCTTGGCGAGAAAGGATGTCTCTGTATCCGCGCCGCTCCAGATATAGGTATTCCCCGCCTGAAGTTCCAGTGCGTGGCCGTACACGTTGTCGAGATTCGGCTGAATGGCTCCCCGGGACTCCGCAAGAAGTCCGAACGAGGCGATTACCATCGCCCACACAACCAATCGCTTCACTTTCCTTCTCCTTCCCCACCCTTACACGGTGTTGATCAGGGACCCGTCAGCGTCTGGAGCACGACCGGAATCACCAGGGGGGCGATACCGGAGGACTTGCCGCTGATCGTGATCCTGGCTCTGTATGTTTCGACAGCCGACCCTGGCGCTGAAGCAACGATGCCGATCGTCACGGGTTTTTCCGCCGTGACGGTCCCCTCTGCGTTCGCAACCTTCAGCCACGGGGCATCCGTGGTCACTCGATAATCGATCTTTCCCGGACCGATATTCGCGAGGACAATATCCGCGTTGACGTCCCGCCCGATGTTTGTATCGACAGCCAACACGCGCGTCGTCGAATACAAATGCGGCTGCGAGTGCATCAGAAGATAAATAGGATCGCGGTTGTTCGGCAAATCGACGGGACGACTCGGCTCGACAACCGCGATCGACTCCTCGCCCATGACCCCGACCCGGACCATGGTTCGCGGAGTTTCCATGGGTAGTACAATTTTGAGCGTTTTCGAGGCTTCAGTCGCCCAGGCGGCAAAGATCGTCTGATCGTTCTTCAGGAACGAATAGGCGTAGACCTCGTTCGGGTGGTCGGAGATCCGCGCCAGGGGCTTGCTTCCCGCGAGCATGGCCGCCGTTGTGGCAAACGCGCCGACCACGGGGCGGAACCGGTGGCCGCCCGGCTTGATCTCCAACGGTTGGGCGAAGATGCAGTAGTTGGTGTTTGAGCCGAAGGAGAAGATGCAGTCGGCCTTGGTCTTCGTGATATCCTTGTACGCCTGCATGATGATCTGATGGCGGGTCACCCAGCGGGCAAACGCCTCGGGGGCGACCTTGTCCGCCATCCATCCATATTCCGTCCAGAACAGCGGCTGATCCTTGGCCCCGTTATCGTCCATGGCCTTTCGCGCCGCCAGAATCTCCGGGATCAGCGTCAATTCCGGCGGACGCTTGTGCTCGTAGCCTTCATTCGGAAATGCCTGGCAGTAGGGATGGCCGCTCATCGCTTCCTGATGGCGAAGCGTACTATCCGGGCCCTGGAGCCATTTGGCGAACCAGTCGGCTGGGCAACCGGCAAAGCAGCCGCCGATCAGTTTCGCCTGCGGATTTCCCCGCTTGATTCCTTCGTACTGAAGCCGCTGGATTTCCTTGGCCTTGGCGAGCACGTTCTTCCAGTCGTAGGTCATCCCGCTGGGGTTATTCGGTTCGTTCCAACTCTGAAACCACGTAACCCATTTCGCCAGCGCGCGGGCGACGGCTTCGTTGAACGCTATCCAATTGGCATAGAACTTCGGCTCGGGCGGCGCTGTGGCCGCCTTGCCGCCGTTCGCCCAGCCGGGGGCCGTGTCGATCAGGACGATCGGTTCGATCCCGTTCTCGCGATAGCTTCGGAAATAGGAGGCATTCGGTAGAATGATCGGATCCTTCTCGGAGGCCTGATTCCACGCCCATTGATACGTCGTGACCATCCATTTCACGCCCATGCGCTTGGCGATATCGACATCGGCCGCCATTGCGCCGAAGATACTGTCTTCCGGCGTCACTCTCGGATCCTGAGCCCGAAGAATAACCACGTCCTGCGTATCCAACGGCTTGGCCCTCTCGGCCGAGTCGTATACCGCCAGCGTGTAAAACCCCGCGTCCGCACCCGTCAAATCAATCTTGGCCTTACCGCTTGCCACCGGCGATATGCCCTGCCTGGTGACCGGACCTTTTCGCCGCTTGAGGCTCCACCAGCAGCGCTGCGGTCCCGGCTGGCCCGTTGCGTTCGCCTGCAGAACAATCTTCTCATCCGCCGACCACAACGGCTCCTCGCGATCAAAACGGACGGTCAGTCCGTGCGTGTTCGCCAGCTTTGCATCGACCTGCATTTGCCGGAGCACGAGTTGATTCGCCGCCCCGGCCGTTCTCGCCACCGCCACGTAAAAACTTTCCACGCCCTGTGGAATATTTACGCTCAGTCTCTGCGATTCGGAACCCGCTTTGAAGCACGCCTTCTCGAATTCATCGGCGTTGAAATCATTAAAACCTTTCCAGTAATCGCCGCCGCCCTTGAGAACCAGTTTTCGACCGATGCCCAGAAAGACGTTCTTCATTTCCTGCCCGGCGGTGCCTCCGACCATCTTTGCCTCGACGCTAACGGTCCCTCCGACAAATCGGTTCCCATCCGGAGCCTCGAATTTCCAGATCGCGATGCCCGACTCCCACGGCTGTTTGCCGCCAAGTGTCAGCGTCTTTCCATCGGACCACGCAAAGGTCTTCCAGTTATCGATCCATCCGCCCACCACGGCGTAGATGTCCTTTGTCCAGTTGGCGGCGGATGCAAACGTAGCTGTCCAGCGTGTCTCGTCCAATTCGATCACGATCGGCATTAATCCCGTATTGTGCAGCCCCTTCGGCCAAACGCCCATCGTCCAGCCGAGATACCCAGCCGGCGCCGACGTTACGGCTGACGAATCCACGACCTTCGCTTCGCCCCACAGGAACGGGTTCATGTAGTTCTGCCCCGTTCCGTTCCAGGCGATCTGGCATCGGCGATCATAGGGTTCCTTCACGCTGCCGGGGCAGACCTGGACATCGAAACCGAAGCAGTCGCCCGGTTTGGGGTTTGAAACCTTCAGGAATTTCAGCGGAATAGCCGCCTCCAGGTCATATCCGCCGCCGGGGTCCACCGTGTATCGGACCGCAGCTCCGGGAATTTCGGGATTCGCTCCGGCGATGACGTTGGCGATCTTTCCATTCACGCCGTCCTCGCCCGGGGCGACCACAATGTGCATATCCGTTTCCCGGTAATAACCCACGGGACGATTCTTGCCGTCGGCGGTGAAGTACAACTCCAGGCAATCGCCTTTCCAGAGCGAACCACCGCTATAGGCGTTCTTCCCCGGACTCTCGCCGCGAATCTTGCACATCAAATAAAGATTCTCGCCGTGAATCGCCGCTTTGATCGTCGCGTTGAAATTGAACGACGGATAGTCCATCTCGATCCCCGGCCCCGTCCATTCGTCCAGCTTTCCGTCCACCACCGGTGCCGTGGGCAAAATTGGAATCTGCGTCTCCTGGTGCTTGACCTTCGAGTCGAAAATCCCGCCCTGGAACCCAGCCAGGAACGACATCTTCTGCCGGCCCGTAAAACTCCGGTAGCTTTCAGGCACCAGGACATACTGCACCGACTCTTCAACGGTCAGAGTGTGATCTCCCGAGCCTATTTCCGTCACTTTTCCGAACTGATCCATGAGCCTGCTTCCTGCTGGGACCGACAGACTCATCGGCTTGGTGCCCTGGTTCGTCCAGAGGGCCACGACCGTCTCTTTTTCGTTTCCGAACACCAGGGCTGCGAGGTTCTTCTGCGTCACTAGTCTTCCGCGGAAGGGCAGGTCGCGAACCGCACGGATCAGCACGCCGTACGCCACCATGCTCGGCTTGGGCGTCATGTTCCATTTGCACAGTCCGAATCGCCCGTCCACCTGCCCCCAAAACCACACGTCCTGCATTCGGAACGGGTTGATCTTCGTCAAGCCGCCCGCCAGTTGCAGAAGCGACGCCCGCGTGTTCATCTGTGCCTGCTGGAGCTCCGAACAGCCGCACTGCGTCGTACCCGTGGTGTATCCGTATTCGGTGGACCAGATTTCCTTGTCCTTTCCGCCGTTGGCATCGAGCCAGTTCCTCGCCGACGCGCATATCTCCAGCAAAAGCCCGTCTTCCGGTGTATTCCACGGGCCGCCCACCGCCCATGGATACGGGTGGAGGATCATGATCTCATAGGCGTCTTTTCCGCCGTTCTGGTGCACACCGTTAATCAGCTCCAGGTTGCTTCCAATAGCCAGTTTCGCCTTCGGATTCGCCTCCTTCATTCCTTTGTGCGCCGCCAGTACTGTTTTCGTAAAATTCTCGATCGTCCAGTACGGGTTGGCTCCAAGCCGGCCTTCCGGCTCATTCCACAGCTCGAAATGCTCGACGAACTTGCCGCCCAGGCTCACCATCTTCTTATAGGCTTGCGCGTACGCGTCAAAGTCTTTTGGCAGTTCGTTCTCCCCGCCGGGCGGAACGGAATTGGACTTCGCCGCGATATTATTCGACGAGTGCAGGGGCAGAATGTTATTGTCCCTGAACTGCTTGATCATGTCGCTGTAGTCTTTGTTTGCGTCGATCTGCGTAATCTCATCGAACCATCCATACAGTGCGCCCCTCGCCCAACTCGCCCCGTACATCCGCATCAGGTCCATCGGGCAGCACTGCGTCCCGAACGGATGGCCGCCCGCGCGGGATCCAGGCCAGCGAGAATACACGCCCGCGCCTTGCCAGTCGCAAACCATCTGCGTGGGGATCTTCTCCGATCGTGTCCGAACCACCAACTCATAGTACCCGGGACCTTGCGGCTTGTACTCGATCGTCTTGGGAAACTCGCCTTCACCACGGACCAAGACCTTTCCGTACGGGTCCTGAATCTTGTAGGTGAATGTTTGAAAGCCCGCCAGCGGCGGCGGGTTCACCGTCCATGAAATCGTCTCGCCCGGATGGTAAAATCCGTATGGCTTGCCTTCCTTGATGAACGTCGCGAACTCAACACTCTCCAGCCCCTGGATTCGATCCAGCGTATTGGACTGCGGCAAAAATACCGTCGGCGTCGTGCCGCTCTGGCCAACCGCCAGGTCCGCGACGTAGAAAATCCCGCCGCCCGAACCCGTCATCTCGGCCGTCAGACGATCCACGCCATCGGGCACGCTGAACGTGGCGGCGATGATCTTCCACGGCATGGGCGACAACTGAACGTCCGCCAACCGCGTTCGTCCCGACTTGCCGATACCGTAGAACGTCAGGACTCCGTATCCCTTCCCTTCCAGGCTTTCTTGTTTTTGGGCCTGATTCTCCGGCCGAAAGTTGGCAATGTCCTGTGTCTTGACCTTTCCCGCCTCAGGCACGATCGCGATCGACAGCGCCGCCGTACATTTCTTTCCCGGCGTCACCTTCGCCTCGCCGAACGTGACTGTCCACTTTCCCTTATCGCGAATGTCCACCTTCAGACACGGCGCATACTCCCGAAGCACCCGGATCAACGATCCATCCGACTGCTCCTTGGCAAACGAGACGTCCGCCGGAACCCTGCCCGACGTGATCGCGTCGGTATCGAAGAGATCCGCCCGACTGTCAGTCGTGCCAAGTCCCATAGCCACACCCAGGAGAACAACCGCAGAGCAAAATTCATTCTTCATGCAAATCTCCTAGTGTGATTCAACAATCCAGTCCCGGTCTGGGAACATTTCCCTATCTCCGTTCCATCCGTCGCCGGCGATACGAGCGGGCGTGACAATGCTGACGTGACCGTCGAGGAAGAGGCAGTTAGCTCCTTTGGAATGTCGTGTAGACACGAAACTCAAAGGTTGGTTCCATCGAGCCTGTGCCCAGACAGGTCCTAATGGCAATTGTCCCCACTTGGGCAAATTGTTTGACCCATTGGCGAAGTTAGTGCCATCATAAGCCGATATTGTATAATCATGCCGTGGAAACATGGACAGACGAGAGAAGTCCGGTTTCCCGTTCCAATACGCAGTTCCCATCGCACCGCCTGGACTACCGTAAGCGTTGACATAACTGTCGGCCCCGGTCCCTTCAAGGTCTCTGATCGTCACGCTGGGGCAGTGAAAGGTGCTTTTTGTCTCTCCGGGGCGAGCCGGGATTATGCCTCTGAAGATATCTCTAGTTCCCGTGGATGAACTGTAGTAGATTGGGAACCCCTTGTAGGCGTCACCCTCGGTCTGAACACATCGGGTCTGGATCAACTTGAACGACCAGTTATACCAGTATCCATTGTCGTCGCTGTTGGGTAATGTATCGTTGAACATATTCGTATACATGGTAACAGCAACTCCGATCTGTTGAGCGTGCGCTCCGCAGACGGCATTTCGGGCCAGTTCCCTGGCCTGAGTCAGTGCGGGAAGCAGCAGGGCGATCAGCACCGCGATAATCGCCACCACCACCAGAAGTTCGATCAGCGTGAACCCGCGTCGAACCCGATTCATCTTTCTGATATCCATACTCAGGATCTCCTTTATGTTCAATTGTTCCTATTTTCCGGGCACATCCGTTCGCACGTCTTGTCGAAGGCGGCAGGACGTGGATGAGACGTCCTGCTGCCACGCTAGTACTTCCGCCTACTCCTTGATCTTAAGTCCATTGAGTAATCCGAACGCCAGACCGAGGGCCGCCAGCACAACCGTCGCGACGGGCGTACAGGGCAGCGTTGCCGCTGTGGCATCCGCGGACGACGGGTCCACCAGGTCCGCCGAAGCGGCCTGGAACTTGGCCACCTCTTCCGCGCTGACCGCTCCGCCGGAACCGAAGTTCTGCGAGAGGATCAGGTAATCGCTGAAGTTGACCACGCCGTCACCGTTGAAGTCCGCCTGTTCCCAAGTGGCCTCGGTCATCCCGAAGTTCTGGCTGAGCACCAGGTAATCCGAGAAGTTGACCCGACCGTCGAGGTTCGCGTCGCCCGGCAGCGGGTGCGCCGCCTGGACCACGGTCACATCGATCGGGCTGCCTTCCGCGCCCGGAGCCGCGATACGAATCGTTCCCGTGCGGGAGTTCGCCGTGTCGTCGTTCTGGGTGAAGCTCACCGTGATCGTTCCGGCGTCGGTGCCGCTCGATCCGTTCGTGATGCTGAGCCACTCGGCTCCGCTCACCACCTCTGCCGTCCAGGACATGCTGCCCGATCCGCCGTTGGCCACGTCAAACGTGGTCGTCCCCGCCGGGAAATTGACCTGCTGGCTGTCGGGAATTACTACCAGCGTTCCGCCCGCCGAGTAGTTCCCCAGCGTGACATTGTTGATCACCAGGGATTGGCCCCACGCATAGTGGTAATCCGCGGTCGCGCGAATCGAGACGTAGAACTCCGTCACGCCCGTCGGAACGTTGACCGTCCAATTGTGCATCGTCCAGTCGGTCGTGAAGGAATGCGTATCGGACCCGTAGATCGTGCCCAACCCGCTGGGGTCCACGTCGCCGAACCCGTTGTTGGCGTACGCCGAGGCTGCATACAGTTCAAAATTCGGCGCACCGCCCCAGATTCCGCAGCCGGTGAACACGATGGTTCCGCCCGTGAACTGCTTGCCCGTCGGAGCGACGAACTTGTGCGTGATCGTTCCGTTCGCCCAACTGGCCGCGCTGATGAGTTGCAGGTTTCGCCCGTTGGATTCGTTCTGCGTCCACGACATGGTGTCCGCCTGCTGCGCGTCGGTTGCGTAGGTCTTGGCCAGAAGCTGTGCCTTGGTGAAGCTGCCGTCCCAGACCACGGTATTGCCCGCCTGCAGTTCCATGCTGTTGCCGTACACGTTATCCACTTCCGGCTGAATTCCCGGAATGTTGACGACAGCCACGTCGTAGGCGATCAGCGAGCTTCCCCACGTCGTATGCCAATCCGCCGTCGCCTGGATCGAAATGTAGAACTCGGTCACCCCGGTGGGAATATTCACGGTCCAATTCTCCATCGTCCAATCGGTCGTGAAAGAATGCGTGTCGGACCCGTAAATCGTACCCAAGCCGCCGATGTCCAGATCGCCGTACCCATTGTTGGCGTAT
The DNA here is from genome assembly GCA_964563935.1 of uncultured Phycisphaerae bacterium. Lineage (GTDB taxonomy): Bacteria > Planctomycetota > Phycisphaerae > JAAYCJ01 > JAAYCJ01 > JBAZZQ01. The sequence goes on from CAZLZE010000019.1 coordinate 35,892, forward strand.
GCCGACGAGGTCCGCACATTGAAGTTCGGCGCGCCGCCCCAGATTCCGCAGCCCTGGAACGTGATCGTCCCGCCCGAGAACTGCTTGCCCGCCGGGGCTACGATCTTGTGCGTGATCGCTCCATTCGCCCAACTGTTGCTGGTGAACAGCAAATTCCGGTTGTATGTCAGGTCCTGCGTCCACGTCATGGTGTCCGCCTGCTGGTTGTCGGTCGCGTACGTTTTGGCGATCAGGGTTTCCAGCGTATCCTGCCAATTCCAGATGATTATGGCGGCGCCGGCATCGAGCTCAACCGAGTTTCCATACACATTGTCCATGTTCGGCTGAAGACGCGGAAGATCGGTCAGCGTTACATTCTCCGCCCATAGCGCGTTGCCCCATGCCCAATGCCAGTCCGCGCCCGCTTCCACCGACATGTAGAATTCCGTCACGTTCGCCGGAATCGTTACCGTCCAGTCCTCCATGGCCCAATCCGTGGTGAACGAGTGATTGTCGGTCGAGTAGATGGTTCCCAACCTCCAGCCTTCCAATAGGCCGTATGAGTTATTCCCATAGGCGGAGTGCGTTCGAAGAACGAAATAGGACGGTCCGCCCCAGATTCCGCCACCGCGGAACTTAAGAGTCCCGCCGGAGAACTGCTTGCCCGACGGAGCCACAAACTTGTGCGTGATCGCCCCGTTCGCCCAATGGCTTGTGGAGGTGAGCGTCAGGTTCCGCCCGTTCTCCGTGTCCTGTGTCCACGTTACGTAATCCGGCGCGTATTGGGCGTCGACCGCATAGAGGGTGTTCTTGAACTGCGTCTCGTCCATTGCGCCATTCCAGATACTGGCGTTTCCCTCGTTAAGTGTTACTGTATTTCCATACACATTGTCCATGTCCGGCTGCACCGAACCCATGACCTGAGTCAAAGGCAGACACAGCAAAACCAGCGCAGCAGACCACCAACCCATGTACTTCACCATTTCGCTTCTCCTTCTATCAAGAGTTCCCGAACTCCTTCGGCCTACAACGGCCGAAATCGACCCATTTCAAGACTACTTCCCCGGGCCTGGCGCGCCGCAGCTTCCTCGCCAGGCCAGAATTCCGGGCACAGCCCTTTCCTCTACGTCCGCTGTGCCCTCCATCTGCCTGAATAGCACTTCAAATGCCTCCGAAACCACCGCCTCCAACTGACCGTCTACGCTCGTCAGCGGGGGATCCATCTCCTCGCATATACTGACATTGTCAAACCCCATAAGACTGACATCCTCAGGAATCCGATACCCGTGCTTGATCAACTCCTTGGCTGCCCCCAATGCGATCCAGTCGTTCGTAAAGAGGATCGCGGTAGGTAGCTGCCCAGCCTGAAGATAATGACGAACCGACTGCCGTCCCCCGATCAGGTTGCTCGGCGCACCTTCGATGATCCAGCCGGGATCCGGCTCGATCCCCGCTTCGCGCAATGCTTCACGGTACGCCATGAAACGCGACTCCACGGTTGGATACTTGCGGTCCGTGACGACGAATCCGATTCTTCGATGGCCCAGCGAGACCAGTCGACGCACCGCATCGACTGTCGCCGGACGGAAATCGGCGCTCACACACGAACAGAACGTTCGGGCGACCGAGTCATGAATGACAACGGCGGGAATCTCCCGACGATACAGCTTCTTGCAAAGCTCAGCCGGTGGATGACCCGCCAAAATCACCCCGTCCACCCGGTTCTCGTTCAAAAACGCCGGCCAAAGCGGCGGATCCCCTCGCCGCAGCACAAACTGCACCTGAACGTGCTTCTGACACTCACTGGCCTTTCGCTCAACCTGCAAAATGATCATTTGCTGGAAGAAATCGTCGGCCACATTGGCCCGGTCCGTTGCAATGATCAACCCAATTGTGTTGGTCCGTTTGCGTCGGAAGGGTTTCGGTTGGTAACCCATATTCTGAGCCAGCAGTCGAATCTCTTGCGCTCGCTCTGGACTTACCCCCGGGTCTCCTGATAGTGCCCGGGATACTGTACACACTGCCACGTTAATTTGTCTGGCTAACTGCCGTAACGTGATGGGCCGATTTCCTGATTTGCTCTCTGAAACGGTCATTGAACTCTGTTCCCAAACCAACAAAGAAACTGTTTCTCTGTCGCCATCTTACAGAAACTGTTTCGTTGTGTCAAGGGTCTTGTTGCTCAAAGCAGTAGGGGCCAAATGTAGTCCTTCAGTGGTATAATTGTTTGGTTATTGGGTGTAAGATGTTGTGTAGCTACTCAGTTAATATTATAGCTGATTAGTGCGTTCGCAAATGTCGCAACTGTTTCGCTCCGTGTTTCGTTCGATTCTGGATAGGAACTGTGCCGGACCGGCATGGAGGCGTATTGGGGAAAAATGTCCGGAAAGATAACTCCGACAGGCCGCTAAGCGCTTTTGATGATTGTCATCATTGCGATTTGGTGACGATCAGGAATGCCCCAGAATCCGGCGGCCAGCCGATAGGTTGCCTATGAAAAAAAACAAGGGCTACCCGAGGCTGCAAGTTCTATTTCTTGATAGGTTTGGGCCAGTCTTCGAATCGATTCAATTTCTTCTCCGCTTCGCCCAATTCATACCCGCCTGACACGCACAATTCCGCGCCGGTGGTAAAGCCCGACCAGTCGCTGGCAAGGAACAATGCGGCATAGGCAATCTCCTCGGGTTTGCCGCCCCGGCCCAGAAACTGTATGTTATCCATGTATTCACTGAACCCGCGACGGTCCTCTCTTTCTTCGATCAGCTTGTCCGAAATCTCGGTCACAATATGTCCGGGTTTGATCTCGTTGACTCGAACCCCGTTACTTGCCTCGTCGATCGCAAGAGATCTGGTGAACGCTTCGATCGCCCCCTTGGTGCAACAATACGCCTGGCATCCCTGTCCGCCCGTTACGGCCACAATGCTGCCTATATTGATAATACATCCCTTTGCGCTTCTGATGTACGGCAGGGCATATTTGCAGCCCATAAAATAAGCAGTCAGGTTGGTATCGATTACGTCCTGAAACATCTCCTTTGTCATCATGTCGATCGGAGCGATTTTGGGCAAATATCCCGCACAGTTTATCAGGATATCGATTCCGCCGAATATCTCAGCCGCTTTGTCGATGATCTCGCCAAGCCTGTCCGAGTCTTTGACGTCGCAGGGGAAATACTTGCATATGCCTTTCTTTTGGCTGTTGATTTCCGCCTCAAGCGCTTCACCTTTCGCTACGCTTCGGCCCAGTGTAACCACATTGATTCCCGCGGCGCAGAATACCTCTACGCAGGCCCTGCCTATCCCCGACGTCCCACCGGTTATAACCGCGGTCTTTCCCTTAACGCATTGCTCGATCGATTTGTATTCCATTTGAATGCCCACTCAAAATTTGAAGCGGAACGCTTCTATTCCCTTGACCGGAACGTCAGCGGCAAACACTGCACCTGAATCCGGATACTGTCTCAACTTATCCTCACTCATGCTCAACGTGGCGCTTGTGATATAAATACGACCGTTGCCAATCGCCACGGATGACACCTGCGGGGCTGAAGTGTATATTTTACCAAGCACCGTTCCGTTTACGGGGTTGATATGATACACACAGCTCGAACCCCAGACCGCGACCCATATATTGTCGTTTTCATCGATGGTCATGCCGTCGGGCCAACCGTCACTTGCAGTGAAGATGGTGCGCTGATTGCTGACCTTTCCATCGTCGTAATCCACCGCATAGATTTCGCCGTTTAAGGTGTCGGTATAGTACATTTGGTCATGCTTGCTGTTCCAGACGATGCCGTTGGGAATGTCCAAATTGGGCAGCTTGAGTTCACATGTCTTGCCGTCGACAACATAATACCCGCCCATTCCCTTCTTGGCTTCAAGCTCCATAACGCCGATCCAGAATCGTCCGTCCGGCCCGCATTTGCCGTCGTTACACCGGTAATGGGCATAGTCATATTCCGGGGAAAGCATACGCGTCAGCTTCTTGAACTCCCGATCAATAAATCCCACACCGTCGATCATGCCAACAATGTATCCGTTCTCAGCCGGGACAATCGTCGTCACGGGCTTTTCAACCTTGTGGCAGTGATCAATTCCGGTACGAACATCGTATTCGTGAATTTCGCACCCGAAAATGTCCAGCCAAAGCAAGACATCTCTCTGAGCGTCATACCAGGCGCCTTCGCCGAGATTGCTTTTTGTCTTCAGCAATACGTCAGCCTTCATATCCATATTTTCCTACTTTCTAAATGCATTGATGTCGTTGATATAAGACTGGGCCGCTCTCGTAAGAAAAGAGGTGTCCGTTGCCAGAACGCCGCTGAACCCCTGGTCAAATCTACGCTTTGCGTCTTCCGGCGTCATGCCCATCGTTAACACGAACTTGCCCGCCTTGATGCAGGCTGCACGGACACGCTCCACCGTGTTGATGAACTTGGGATTATCAAACTGAGTGGGAATTCCCAGGGAAATCGACAGGTCGTACGGCCCGATGAAGATGCCCGCAACGCCTTTTACGGCCAGTATCTCCTCAATGTTCTCAACGGCCTGAACCGTCTCGCACTGCGGAATCACAAGCGTATTCTCATTGGCCCATTCCAGATAATCTTCTGTCCGGCCGGTAAGCACAATCGGATCGCGTCCATACGCCACCTTGTGTGCGTGACCCAATCCGCGCTCTCCGACCGGAGGATATTTGGCGAAACTGATCGCCTGTCTGACTTCATCGGCCGTCTTGATAAACGGCAAAAACAATCCCATGGCGCCCATGTCCAGTGTTTTGAGGATGTAGTTTCTTGAGCAGTCGACGGTCCGCACGATCGGAAGCAGACCTCGACATTCCGCGGCGCGAATAAATTGCTCAATCTGATGGAAATCATACTGGCAATGCTCGGCGTCGATCACCGCGAAATCAAAACCCAACTCGCCCAGCACTTCAAGCGATACAACCGTACCTGAGTTAAAGAAAAAGCCCACGACCTTCTCACCCTTGTTGAGCTTTTCCACTAATTTGTTCTTTTCCATACCCTAAGCTCCGTTCTTTATAATCTGGTCTCTATTAAGCACATTTTTCGGTAAGTTGCCATTAAGCACTTCGATCGCTGTCCGTGCCGCGCGTTCCTGAAGCGTAATAAAATATTCAACACTCTCAGCCGCTGAATGAGGTGTCAGGACAATACTATCATATTGAAGTATCCTGTTGTTTACGTCCGTCAGCGGTTCACATTCGTTGACATCAAGACCGGCGGCCACGACAATGCCCGCGTCAATCGCATCCATCAGATCGTCCTGACATACAACACCGCCTCTCGAGGTGTTGACAATAATCATACCCCGTTTCATTTTCTCAAATACCGGCTTACAGAACATATGATGCGTCTGTTTGTTCAGCGGTGTGTGGATTGAAATAACATCCGATTGGGCCAGGAGCTCCTCAAATGAAACTTGTTCCACTCCTGCCGCTTCGAACTGGGTCCTGTCGACAAACGGATCATACCCGATCAATCGGCAACCCAGGACGGCGGCATACCGGGCCGTGGCGCGGGCAATAGCGCCAAACCCGCAAAACCCAAAAGTCTGCGTCGAAACCCTGTGAATCGCATACCCTTCGCCCGCGTGCCAGTGCCCGCGATGGATCTTCCGGTCATAGTAGCTGATCTTGCGCATGCAATTAAGCGCCAACGCGAATGCCTGCGATGCGACTTCCATTGTGCCCGCATCCGGGACATTACACACAACAATACCATGGTCCGAACACGCCGGAATATCCACACAGTCGTAGCCGACGCCATACCGCACAATCACCTTGCACTTCTTAAGCTGCTCGACCACATTCCTGGGTGTGCGAAGTCCGATCAAAAGCAGCGCCTCCGCATCTTTGCACAGTTCGATGTATTCCTCATCGTTCCGCGCATTGCCCACCACGAAGTCAATACCAGCCTCCGCAAAAATACGCGTTTCCTGATCGAAACTTTTAAAGAGATCGATGATCTTGCTATCAACGACAACGGCTTTCATCACTTCACCTTCGTGTAATACATCAGACGAAAACTTCGCGGCGGCAGCGATAGCGAGTAGTGTCGCAAGTCCTTTCCCCGGATCTTCGTCTTCGCCGTTTGACCGTAGATTTCTACTTCATATTGAGCTTCCGGCTCGATCTCCCGCAGGCGGAAAACCTCATCCTCGTTCGGCGATTCCGGACGTCGGAAAATCATCGCCAGGCCTTTGTCGCCGCAATGGAGTTGATACGCGCACCAGTTCTCCAGATTTTCCGGAGCCCGGCTCAGCTGGTAGTAATTGCCCATGAAGTACGGACGCATCTTGATCGCTTCACGCACCAGCGAGACATGGTACGCATAGTCATAATCTTTCGGATCAGGCACTTCATGCTTGTAGATAAACGTGCAATCGGCCAGACCGTTGGAAACGCAACTGAAAAAATTGTACTCGTCGCGCACTTTCGGATCCACCCACACGCCGCCGGCATGGAACGGATACCACTCGGTAAGGTAAAAGTTCTGGATCTGATTCTGAACAATATCGTTGTCAGGCCAGCACTGGGCGTCGCTTCGCCAGACAATATACCCGCGACGGAGCGTTTCAATGTCAATGCGACGACCGGCGCTTGCGCAGTGATCGATCAGGATTTCCGGTTTGTGGGCCATCAAGGCATCCCAGTAGGCATACAAACCCATTATGAACTTGATCTCGGTCACGCCGACCCGATCCGGGGTGTCCATCGCCGACCAGTAAGGAATGATATTGAAGTTAAAGTCCTGATGCAGCTGATCGATATTATTCTTCGTGAAAAACTCGATCGTCCAATCCGTCAGCCATTTTAACGCCTCGGGATGACCGAGGTTCAGCAGTAGGTCAATCTGGCCGATGTCGATCAACCAATCGGGATGCTCCTTGACGATCTGGGTACAACGCCGGACACGTTCCGGCTCGAACCAGATGGAAACGATCTTTTTGAGTTTGTGCGCCGCCTCACCGATCGGAGCCAATCCCTTCGGGTGAGCGGGATTAATCTGCCAGTTGCCGACCTCTTCACCCCACGTGCCGGTAAATACATCGATGTTTTCCTTCGTACCGTTCCATCCGGCGTCGATATTATACACATCGGAGGGGTATCCGATCTTTTCAAACATGTCGAGATACTTCAGATGCGTTTCCGTTTTGATCCCGCCGAAAACCGCGCCGAAAACCTGGTTTTCGCGGACCTTTCCGTTGGCATCGCGAGGAGCGAAGTGTTCGGTCAACAGCCGGCGAAACTGGTTTTGTCCCTGTTCGACGCTCATGTTTTCGCGGAACATGACCAAAACCGACGGCTGCATGAACTTCTCGCCCGGTTCCATCTTAAAATGCGTCTTGAGCATGCCCGCCGACATCGAAAAAACGCCTCGATCGCTCTGGAAATCCGCCCGCCAAGCCCCGGTCCATCCCAGACCCACCAGCAGACCTTCCGACGGGTTCATGTCGACGCCCCAGAACGGCAACCACGTCGCCGACGAGCGCCCTTCGTCACTTACCATCTCGGCCTTGGTGCTGAACGTGCGCGGATACACCGCGCAGTTATTCAGAATCACCGGCTGCGCTGCATAGTCCAAAAAATTGCTCTTGGTCCCGTAATTCCGGCGGATAAAAACGCTGCGGTATTCCCCGCCGTGCCCGAGATGCTTCATGAACTCCACCGGCGCCCGCCACGCCAGCGATTTGAAATCCTCTACCACGCCGGACGTTTCTTGCGACATATTCTCAAGGTTCGGGCGGTATTCCACCGCGTTGAACTCGGGGTAAATACGCACTTCGACGCTGAGTTTGAGCTTGCCGTCCCCGGAGACAAACTCGCGGACAAAACGGTTCGGATTCGTCGTGATCGTATTTTGTTTCCACCGTGAAGTGATGAACGGGACGCCGTCGTACGTGAAATCCGGCAGTAACGTGGCGGCTTGCGTGACTTTGTCCGAGACCGCAATCACTCCGCCGTCGATCGTCACGACCTCCGGGTCGGTCCAGTCAAAGGCAACCTGCGGATGCTGGGACAGGCTGCGGGCGCGAATCGTAAACGTCAACGCCCCGTCCAGCTTGACATCCACATCGACCCGGTCATCCTCGTAAGCGGCATTGAAGGTTCCGACAATCTTGCCGTTGGTCAAAACCTCAAAGCAAAGCCGATCGCCCGGCTGCGCAATCGAACGGTTGACCACCAGGCCGCACCGGAATCGCCCCGCGAGGTCGGGAACCTTGAGCAGATACTCCGAATCGGTGTTATCCATGAGCGTCCAACGGCACGGCACGCGAAAACCGCTGCAGTCGTTCCTGAAATTCGCCCGGCCCTCGCCTTCATCCACGCCGCTGCAGCGTTTCCGTACTATTTCAAAAACGCCGGTTCTCTCGTCGAAAAGCTTCGCTATTCCTTCGCGATTAATCATAGGGCTCTCTGTAGATAAGTAGGTTTATGTGGGACTATTGACGGCAAACTGCTTGCGATCTATTTCCCGCCATATCGATAACGTGAGATGATTTCGTCTTGTACGCTTCGGTCGAGGCAGCGGAATCGCGAGGAAAATCCGCCAACCCGCACCATCAGGTCCGGATGGTCCTCCGGATGCTTCTGGGCATCGATCAATTCCTCCACGCTCGTCACGTTGCCCTGGAAGATGTGGCCGCCCTGTTTGAGAAACGCCTTCATCACCGGGCCGACGAATTCCGGCTTGGCCCAGACCGGGTCGATATCCCACATCATCGACGCCCCGCCGGTAACCTTTTCCAGCGACAAACTCGTCGCGTCGTTGATTGCCGCGGTAATACCCTGAACCGCCGCCCCCGACTGCGGACTCATTCCCTGCGTCAGCGGCGCCGATGCCAGCCGTCCGTCCGGCATCGCTCCGACCTGCGCGCCCTGCTGGACGGAGAACGTAAAGCCCAGAATCACCGCACGCGCATGGCCGCCGACCGGGTTCCGATACCGAAGCAGCGTATCGCTGAAGGTCCGAAGCACGCGGTCGGTCATCTGCGTCGCCTCTTCATTTCCGCTGCCGTATTTCGGCAGGTTCCGCAGATATGTCCGCATCGCCTCGTACCCCTGGAAATTTGCACGCAAGGCTTCGAGGATTTCTTTTCCGGTATATTTCTTGTCGTCGAACACCGCCCGCTTGATCGCATACAGCGAGTCCCCGACGTTCGGAATCCCCGTGCCCGAGCCTCCATAATTCGGATATCGCGCGCCGCCGTCGTTCAACGTTCTGCCACGCTCCAGGCAATCATGAATCATCGACGAGACCAGGAACGCCGGCCGATACTTTGCGAATGTCTCGAGATAAATATCCAGTTTCGGCAAAAGAATATTCATCTCCCGCTCGAATTCCTGTTCGAATCCGGCGTAGACCTCTTCAAAACTCTTATAGTCACCCAATTCCTTCTCGTGCGGCGAGACCTTTTCGCCCGTAAGAAGCATCTTTCCGCCGTTGATGGACAATTCGAACGTGACGGCGATGTTATGGACAAACGCCCACAACAGGTCGCTGCACATCCCCTGAACGCCGACCTCCATGCATCCGCCCGCCGCCCAGTGCCGCGCGTCCGCCGGGGCCGTCCCCTCCGCGATCAGCGCGGAAATCACCGCGTCGTCACCGAACACTTGCGCGCGATTCCCCGACTCCAGCACATACCGTGTCGCCAGGTCGACAAACTCCTGCGGGGCCCCATCCGGCAGCCGGATATACACCGACGGATGCGCCTGTGTGAGTTCCATGATCACTTCGACGATCATCGTCGACAGCGGATTGATCGATATCGTTCCGTCCGGATTTCGACCTCCCACCACCAGCGCCTCCACAAAGCCGTCAGCGTTGTAAAAACGCTCCTCAATCTTGATAAACAGCTCTGTGATCAGTTCCCGGGCCTCTTCCATCGTCGTTCGCCCCGCCGCCAGATCCGCCTCCAGAAACGGCCAGAGATACCAGTCCAGTCGACCCTGACCATTCCCGCCGTGCGGAACCTCATACAACACCGCAAGGTATTGAAACCAAAAACTCTGTACCGCCTCACGGAACGTCTTGGCCGGTTGGGCCGGGACTCGTTCGCAAATCTCCGCCATCTCAATCCGCCCCGCGGCACGTAACTGCCGGGCATACTGCTTCACCCAATCGAGCACGCCTTCCCAAACGATAATGACGGACCGGTAAAACGCCGCCGACTTCTCGTCCTTCGCCTGCTCAAGCCGCCGGCGGACATCCGCCAGAATTCCCTCGACGCCCTTATGCAGAACCGGACCATAGTCCCACGTCAAATGTCCGGGAAGGGCAAAGTCAAATAACCAATACTTGGCCAGCGGCTCGTTGTCCGGCAGAAGCTCACGCACCTTTTTCTGCGCCACCGGAAGCACTGAATAGTCCGCCCACCGGGGATCGATGCCGCATCCGTCGCAGTCCGGGGGGTTGGTGCCCGGCCTGCACATATAAATCAGACCCGCAATCTTCTCATTGGGGAACAAATAGATCGGCTCATGGTTCAGCGAATAGATAAACGACCTCGCCTGCCGCTCTTCCAGAGGCAGATCGCCGTACAGATCAAAGAACGCCTTGGTCCAATTCACCTCTTTCGAACCAGTGATGTTTTCCTTGGTCCGGGCCATCGCCTCTTGTTGATACTGGGCCAGTCGCTTATTCATATGAATCCTCTTCCTTAATAGTCTTGCCACCGCAATAGTATATCACAGATTCCGCTGGCAATGGAAGCTTCACTGCTATTTGGTCGCCAAATATAATATCCTCTTGAGTTTAAGCATATCCATTCAAAGCGACCGATGCTATAATAAAGTGTATGATACTCTGGTTGCCTAAGCTGTGAATGCACGCAATTATCGAAAACATGAACGATTTTACTGAAACACTGTTCTGTACGCCGACCGACGCCAAGACCGCCAAAAGGGTTTTGAACCTGGGTCTGAATTTCAGGTTCATTGTCGGGAACTACACCCCCTGGCGTCCCTATTCCCAGACCAATTGGCGGAGCATGCCGTTTTCGCTATGCTGCTGTCCACTCATGCGGCGGGGTGCAAAAGTCGCCATATTTACGGAAGGATCCAAGAAACAAGTTGTTTCGTCCGATAGCGCCTTCTTCATTCCGGAATACGTCTCCCACAATATTCGAGGCCTGACTGCCGGTGCGGTGACCGGTCTTTGGATGCATTTTCGTCTGACGATATTTCATTCCCTTAATGTGTTCGACTTCTTTGACCTTCCCTACACCTTCCACGGACGCCGGGCGGCGATGATTCGAGAGTACCTTGAAACGCTGGTCCAAATGCCGCGTGTCCTGGACCTGGCCGGTTCCCTTCAGCTCGAACTGGTCGGTATGGGAATCGCCCGCGAGCTGCTTGCGGATGCGACACTCAAGCCCGAACGAATCGCCCGTCTGCGCCATCTCAATCGCTTGCGTCCTGTTTTCGATCGGCTGGATCAGATCAAACCAGGAAAGGACTTTCCTTCCAGCCTCGAACTTGCCGAAATGACCGGCCTGTCGCAGTCGCGATTCCTGACGCTGTTTCACGAAATCACCGGGGACTCGCCGACGAAATTCATCGAACGTAAACGCTACCTTGAAGCCTGCGAACTTCTGCTGACCACCTCCCAAAGCATATCCGAAATTGCCGCGACTCTGCGATACACGGACCCATTTCACTTCAGCCGCAGGTTCAAGCAAAATGCCGGTATGAGCCCGCGAGCCTTCCGCCGCGAATATTCCTGATATTTCTCGATGGACAACCACCGCCAAATGGTGTTTAACGGTGAAGATAACGAGGAGCAATATATGCGAACAGTATTCAATCGTTGGCCCGGCGGCCGTTTCAAATGCCTGACGCTCAGCTACGATGACGGCGTGGTCGAGGATCGCCAGCTTGTCGAGATCATGAACCGCTACGGCCTTTGCGGATCGTTTCATATCAACGGCGGACTGTTCGATTCAAAGGATCGACTCGGGGCCTCCGAGATCCCTTCGCTCTATGCCGGGCACGAAATCTCCGCCCATATGCGAATGCATCCTTTTCCGACACAATTGACGCGGGAGGAGATCCTCGCCGAGACGCTGGAGGACCGGCGGAGTCTGGAAGCGCGGGCCGGATACCCGGGTCGCGGCATGAGCTATCCGTTCGGCGACTATGACGGGCGGGTCATCGAGTTGGTGCGGGCCTGCGGCATCGAATATGCCAGGACCACGCAGGCGACCAGACAGTTCAATCTGCCGGAAGATTGGATGCGGTGGCACCCGACCTGCCATCACAACGAATGCCTGGAACTGGCGGACCGATTTCTAGGGCTTCGACAAGAGTCCGCCGGGCTCTGCTGCTTCTACGTCTGGGGACACAGCTACGAGTTCGCTCATGCGGATAACTGGAACATGATCGAGACGTTCGCCCGGAAAATGGGGCGGCGCGACGATATCTGGTACGCCACCAATATCGAAATCGTCGATTATATCCGTGCGGTGCGCGAGGTGCGATCGTCGGTGGATGGAACACGCCTGTATAATCCGTCCGCGCAGAGCGTCTGGCTGACGACCTGTCCGGGCGGCCAGGTCCATGAACTTGCGGCCGGTCAGATGCTTCACCTCCCGTAGGATTGTCGCCCGTTCCGAACACACGCCCTTGCGCACAACTTCCTTTTTGGAATTGATAAATCGGCCGATTCCTGTTATCAGATTCATCCGTGAACTGAGTGTTCCTCCATAGAATTGAAATAATTGGAATGAAAGAATATGCCCCCACAATTTGTCTTTGAAATGCGGAATGTCTGCAAGAGCTATGGCGACAGGGAAGTGCTTCGCGACATATCGTTGTCCTTTTTTTACGGCGCCAAGATCGGCGTGGTCGGTGAGAATGGATCGGGAAAGAGCACTCTCCTGAGAATCATGGCCGGTCTGGACAAGGATATCCAGGGCGATGCCCGGCTTTCCCCGAAGATGAGAGTTCGTCACGTGGCTCAGGAGCCGCAGCTCGACATGGACAAAACCGTCCGCGAGAATCTGCAGATCGCCCTCAAGCCCGTTCTCGATCTTGTGAACCGCTACAACGAGGTGTCGGACAGGATGGGTAATCCCGGTCCGGATGACGATATGGATAAACTGATGGACGAGATGGGCAGGCTTCAGGAGCAGATCGACGTCTGCGAGGGATGGGAGACGGATCGGCTGATGGACATTGTTTCCGACGCCCTGGTCCTGCCTCCGGACGACAGCCCCATCGCCCAGTTGTCGGGCGGAGAACGTCGCCGGGTGGCTCTCGCCATGGCCCTTCTCGAGAAGCCCGACCTGCTCCTGCTCGACGAACCGACCAACCATCTCGACGCCGAGACCGTGCAGTGGCTTGAGTCCGCCCTGCGCGACTATCCCGGCACGGTCATCATTGTTACCCACGATCGTTATTTTCTCGATAACATCACCAAATGGATTCTCGAACTGGAGAACGGCAGAGGATTGCCCTTTGAAGGCAACTATTCTTCCTGGCTCAAACAGAAGGCCGAGCTCCTGCGGGTCATGGAGAAGAAGGAATCGCAGCGGCAGAAGACCCTCGCCCGGGAATTGGAGTGGATCAATACGTCCGCCAAGGGCCGAAATCAGAAGAACCAGGCCCGCATCAATGCCTACGAGCAATTGGCGTCCCAGACCGTTATCAATACCCAGAGCGACGTTCTGATCCAGATTCCTCCCGGTCCGCCGCTGGGCGATAAGGTGCTGACCTTCAAAGAGGTCTCCAAGAGCCTCGGTGGAACGCTTCTGCTCGACGGATGCTCTTTCGATCTGCCCCGGAACGGGATCGTCGGCGTGATCGGACCCAACGGTGTCGGCAAGACCACGCTCTTTCGACTGATCACCGGCGATCTGTCGCCGGACGCCGGCACGATTGAACTCGGACCCTCCGTGAAGATCGGCTACGTCGACCAGCATCGTGATGAACTCCACGACGACAAGACCATTTTTGAGGAGATCACCGGCGGCAGGGACCGCATCGACCTTGGCGGCGTATCCCTCGCTTCCCGCGCCTATGTCGCCCGGTTCAACTTCCGCGGTCAGCAGCAGCAAAAATGCACGGCCGATTGTTCCGGTGGCGAACGTAACCGAATTCACCTGGCCAAAATGCTCCTTGGTGGGGGGAACCTGCTCCTGCTCGACGAGCCGACCAACGACCTTGACGTCAATACCATGCGCGTTCTCGAACAAGCGATCATTGACTTCCAAGGCTGTGCCATGGTCATCAGCCACGACCGATTTTTCCTCGACCGCATCTGCACGCACCTTCTGATCTTCGAAGGAAACGGAAAGACGCAGTGGTTCCAGGGCAACTTCACGGCCTACGAGGACAAACTCCGAGCGGAAAACCCGGAACGCCTCGCACACCGACGAGGAAAATACAAAAAAATCAGCCTCCGCTAACACTTTTACATCAACGTGGAACGAGACGCCGATGGCGTCATTTTATCAAAGTGGAACGAAGTGATGACGCGTACATCGACTGCTCTTGTCACCCAGAAAGACAGGCCGCTCGATCATCTCAAGCGGCCCTCTGCGTTCTTCTCGACGTTCCGGACTATCCAGACTTTCCTGACTCGTCTTGACTTCTTCGACTTGTCTTACTGAAGCCTTCTCTTATTCGCGTTCATTCGTGCCATTCGTGTCTAAAGAACCACCATCACCGTATTCGAGGGCAATCCGTCGCCGGCCTTGTTCGTCGCCACGACCACGTACTCCAACTCTGCGCCCCGCGGCTGATTCTGCAGACTCACCGTCCGCTCCATCGTCGAAGCCGCCTGCTCCCACACGCTGCCCGGCGTGCGCCGGCGGCGAAGCACGCGATACATCGCCACTTTTCCACCGTCCATCGGCGTCTGCCATTTCAGGTCCAGCCAGCCTTCGCCCTGCGGATAGACCACCAGGCTCCGCACCTGACCGGGCGCGGGGACCGGTTCGGGCTCTTTTCGTCCGCCCCAGCCGAGCAGTTTGAGTTGCTCGTCGTTGCCGCTCACCTCGTTCTCCGCGTACCGCAGGTCCTTCTTCATCAGGTTCACCAGCTCCGTGAGCATCGCCAGCTTCTGCGCCGTGGCGGCCTCCGCCGCGGCCCGGGCATTGGTGGCCGCCTCCATCGCCGCCTGCAGGGCCGTCACCGCGGCCGTCAGATCGGCGGGCAATACCGGCGGCTCCGGATACACCGCCGCATGGGCGGCCAGCCCGCTCTTTAATTGCTGGGCCAAAACCAGAATGTCCGCCTCCGTGGTTGGAAACTTGGGCATAGAACACCTCCCTGCCTTGTTGTTCAAGGCTTATAAAAAGGAAAAAGTGAAAAAGAGGCTGGCTGTCAGCCCTCAGCTGTCAGCTTTCAGCGTCAAAAACGCTCACGACCGATTGCCACCGATATCTCGCCTCCAATGCCACACCCGCGACATGTCTCCGGCGATTCCGGCCATCGGATGCGATATTCGGGGTCCGGCGGACATCAAAGTGAACTTCAAACGCGGCATTTCACGCTTGCTTTGAGTGAAAGCAAGCGTGAAATATGGCATTTGATGCTTCCTTTCATCGATATCAAGCTTCAAATGCGACATTCGATGCTCACTTTGAGTGAAAGTGACCTTCAAATACGATATTCGATGCTTGATATGACCAGGATCAAGCTTCAAACGCGGCATTCGACGCCGTCTTCTCGCCCCGGCAACCCGCCATATCCACTTTTCAATCGGGATCAGATTCACCGTCACCTGGTTCCGTCTTAACCCCGTCTTACCTTCACTTGCTTACCCCTTCTTGACAGATATCCCATCGGCTTACCGGACGAGGGCTTTAATAAAAAACCACAAAGGCGACTTTTGTTTATTTAGATAAAAGTAGTTATTATGTAGGAATGATTATCTGTTACGAAAAACTATGATTAAAAATAGTGTGGAACCCTAAAGGAAGGTCAAGAGTCAAAAGAAGAGAGGCTGTTGAGCGTTCATGCGGATGGTTGTTGGCTTCCAAATGCATGAGGGTTACATTTTGTCAGTTGTGTCAGCGTTATCGGACATTTTTGCAGTCAAGCTTTACAGTTTGGAGTGTAGTAAATCATAAAAATTGTCCAGAAGCGACCCTTTGTGGTCCTAAATCATAAAAAACAAGCGATGCAAAAGAATGGCACGGCGTATGCATAATAAAATGTCAGAGGCGACATCAGGCGGGACAACAATAACAAGGTACTTTCACCTCGCTGTTTTCCGGCCAAGGCCTGTTTCTCAGCCTGCGTGATTGATGGCAACCGACGGATCGAAGAAGAACCTTTATATAGGGAAAGGAAGCCTGTATGAGTAAAGATCGATTTGTTTTCCGCAGGGGCGATGGTCAGTGGGTCAACAAACGGACGGACGCGGATCGAGCGGGCAGTGTCCACAAGACACAACGCGACGCCGCCAAAGCCGCGCGGGACATGCTGAAAAACTCCGGCGGCGGAGAACTGACCATCCAAGGCATTCACGGCAGAATCGTCAGCAAAGATACGATTGCACCGGGCAACGATCCCTGCCCGCCGAAGGATCGAGATCGATAGGAGAGAGTCTAGCGGATGAAACAATGGCTATAGGTTTGACTTTGGCGCAAGTCTTATTTATAAGGAGAATGAAATGGTAGACATTAATTGGCAAAGAGTTCACTCACGAGGAAACGTTTCAGAAATATCGCTTCTTGTGGCAACATTCTCAATTGCACATTCTCGCGGCCCCAAGGATTTGAAAGTGGAGGTCTTTCAGTATCCCAACGGACAGTACGAGGGAGTGGCAAACTATGCCTTTTGGGGGCCTGAACAGGCGACACCATACAAATCAGTACGACTCAAAAACACAATCGAGGAGGCAGTGGACGATGCAATCAGAGGGTTCATGGCGTTTGACAAGGAACAGTTCTCGCCGGAACAGATATTCTGGGTGAAATCCGACTGCTACTGCGATGATGTGTATGTCGATGGAAATGGGGAGATAGTCGAGCAGGATGAAGTACGTCGAAGGAGAGCAGAGTACACGCGAGGATAAGGACTGAAAATGGCTTACAAACCTATTGACGTAGCTCTAATCAAACAGCGATTATGTCCCCTTCATAGTTGAAGGTTTGGTGGCGGCTCATAGAACACATCTT